>CALJAP010000027.1 GCA_938027655.1 uncultured bacterium
GAAGCCAGCAATGCGCTTACCATGCTTGTGCGGTGCCGGGTAATCATGCCCCGTCCGATGTAAACCCTGCCGGTCAGTAACAGGATAAAGCTTGCCAGATTCATCAGTGCATTGAAAGAAGGAAGCCAGTCGATCACTGCACACCCTCTTCGCGAAGCAGTTTCTGCACATCTTCTATCAGCCGGCGCACCTGTTCCATGTCCAGCCCGCTGTAGTAGCCGCGGATGCGTCCTTGTGCGTCCACCAGCACGAACTTCTCGCTGTGGATGAAATCATGTCGGGTTCCCTGCAGCTCCTCTGGCACGTCATCTGCTGCCAGTTTGAATCCCTGTCTGGCGAGGCGGTAGATGGCTTTTTTCTCACCCGTGACGAACAACCATTTGCCGGGCATAGCCCCTCGCCGGTACGCGTAATCACGCAGTACCGTTGTGGTATCGTGTTCGGGGTCAACCGTGAAGGAGACGATTTGCACATACGGGTTGCTGGCGAAGGCTTTTTGCACCTCCACCATGTTGTCCTGCATAATGGGGCAGATGCTCCGGCAGGTGGTGAAGAAGAAGTTGGTTATCCATATCTTGCCGCGTAGGTCATTCAACGTGATAGGCTGACCTGTGTGCGCCGTCAATGCGAAATCCGGCACGTTACCCAGCACAGGCAGGCTCGTTTGTGCAGGAGCCGATGGTTTTACGCGCCGGGAATGGACGTAGCTGATGACTAAAAGCAGCATCGCCGCTATCAATACTCCCCAGCTCGCCACACGAATTGTCCATTTCATCGCGTTCATGGTCGTTCATCCCTCACTATGGCACCAGAATCAGCCACAGG
The DNA here is from genome assembly GCA_938027655.1 of uncultured bacterium. Taxonomy (GTDB): domain Bacteria; phylum Armatimonadota; class HRBIN16; order HRBIN16; family HRBIN16; genus HRBIN16. The sequence goes on from CALJAP010000027.1 coordinate 826, forward strand.
AACCAGAGCGGCAGATAACCCACTGAAGTCAGTATTACCCTCAGTGCGGTTTTGGGGTCCGGTTGTCTGGCAAATGCGAGCGGAGCACGGAAGCTCCACGCCCCCAGCAGCAACGCGCCGGCGGCGTACAGCGCGGAACGCCAGCCTGCTATGGAGGGAAGCAGACTCAGCCCGATAACCGCTGCCGAGAAGCCCAGCATGAGCCTGCCCAGCAAGATACCTTCCCGGTCATCGAAGGGGAGTATGCGGAAACCCGCTTCGCGATACTCACGCTGGTACTTCCAGGCGATTGCCCAGAAGTGCGGGAACTGCCAGAGGAACTGCATGAGAAACAGGAAGAGCGCTTCTGCATCCAGCCGTCCCGTCACTGCCGTCCAGCCCATCACGGGGGGTATCGCTCCCGGCACCGCGCCGATGACTGTGCACCACGCGGTGAACCGCTTGGCAGGAGTATATGCCAGCACATACGTCAACAGAGCGAAGGCTCCCAGCGTGGCGGTTAGCGGGTTGGCGAAGAGCCACAAAACCAGCACTCCAGAGACGCCCCACAGCGTGCTCACCACCGCCGCTTCGTCCACCGATAGCCTGCCGCTGGGGATGGGGCGATGTGCCGTGCGTTTCATCCGCGCGTCATAACGCCACTCTATTACCTGATTCCACCCGTTCGCCGACGCGACTACCAGCCACACTCCCAGCGCTACCGCAAAGAGAAGCGCGACAGGGACGTCGGCACGCGGTAGCCACACCGTCGCCAGTGCAGACAGCCACACCAGCAGGGTAACGCGCGGTTTGCTCAGCTGCCAGAAAGCGCCGAGCCGCGACAGGGGAATACCTGCTGCGGAGGGTAACGCCATCGAATTTTGTGTTACCGCAACGATTGGCTTCACGTTCCTTATTCCTTTGGCTGGGTGTGTAGATTGAGAAATATTTATCAAACCTAATTATACTGGGTGATGCCACAGGATTCAAGAGCTCACGGCAGGAATTTTCAATTTTTTATTTGGGAGCCAACCGTAGCAACCTGCGCAATACCGCTTGCCGGCTTGCCCACTATCAGAAGTCTCCCACCACACCTCCAAGGCAAGATGTTAATCGCTTCTTAACTTTTGCTTAATCTGCCCTTAGCTTTGACTTGCTAAACTAATCCGCGAACAATTCGGAAAACCTTTTTGACCGGAGAAACAGGAGGTAAACCATGAAACGAGGTTTCACGCTTATCGAGCTGCTGGTGGTCATCGCAATTATCGCGATACTGGCAGCTATTCTGTTCCCTGTCTTTGCCCAGGCACGGGCGAAGGCACGTCAAGCGGCTTGCATCTCGAACATGAAACAGTTCGGGCTGGCGATGTTGATGTATGTGCAGGACTACGACGAGATGTTTCCCTATCGGTCCTGGGGACACCGCTACTGGCTTTTCCTGATCAACAGCTATGTGGCAGGTAAGCCAGCGAACTTCGACAAGCCGGCTGGCAATATCTTCGTCTGCCCGAACGACCCAATCCTTCATTACATCAGCCCTTCCGCTTCGCGTGATATTACTCCTGAGCCGGCTCGTTCATGGGGGCTCACGTTGGGGGCGGACGGTCGCTACGCATACTGGGCCAGTTACTCCATCAATGAGCACATTACCGATGAGTGGCCTGCCTTAGCTGCGTGGGAGTCGCCAGCGACCTCGTTCTTGTTCCTGGAGGGTAACGACAGCGATATCGAGGGCGATGAGATTTCTGACCCAGACCGATGCACCGAGTTCCGTTTCTCACACAACAACGGCGCGAACTTCTGCTTTGTCGACGGGCATGTGAAGTGGTTCAGAGCGGTGTATCTCAACAACGACCCTTGTGTGAACACCAACTGGATTTTCCCACCGCACGGAATGGGTGGAGCAACGGGCGACTGCGGACCGTGGACCGCTCCCGTGTGGGACGACGACCCGTGCCCTAGGTAAAAGCCGATGCGCTACAGACGTAACCTGTTGCTATCCGCTCTGCTGGTCGTGTGTGGAGTGGTTTGGGCGGCAGCCCCTACTTACCAGTGGAGGGCAGTACGACAGACCACTCCCGTCGCAACCGATGCAGACGATCCTGCCATCTGGATACATCCGCAAGACCCGCAGCGCAGTTTGATTATCGCTACCGACAAGGGTGGCTCGCTGTACGTTTTCGACCTTCGCGGGCGCGAGGTTCAGCGTATTGAGGGACTGCAGCGCCCCAACAACGTGGACGTGGAGTATGGGCTTCGCTTAGGCAAACAGCGTGTCGACATCGCCGTGGTGACCGAGCGCGGAGCCCGTCGCCTCCGAGTGTATGCAATCGACCCGAAAACCTCGCGCCTGCGTGAGATTGGACATCCAGAGATGACGCGCGTTTTTGTGGGCGAGCCACCCGAACACTCCGAGCCGATGGGTATTGCCCTCTACCGTCGTCCAAAGGATGGGGCTATCTTCGCTATCGTCTCGCGCAGTGCAGGACCGGAAGAAGGTTACCTGTGGCAATATCGCCTACTGCCCGACGAAGCGGGACAGGTGACTTTACACAAGGTGCGTGAATTTGGCAAATTCAGCAACAAAAAGTCGATTGAAGCGGTTGCGGTGGATGACCAGCTTGGCTACGTGTATTATGCGGATGAAAGGGATGGCGTCTGCAAATACTACGCCGACCCTGATCATCCCCGTGCGAGCGAGGAGCTCGCTCGGTTCGCTACCACCGGTTTTGACGGCGACCGTGAAGGCATCGCCATCTATACCACCGGCAGGAGTACTGGTTATATCGTTTGTGTTGACCAGAGAAAGGAGGATAGCGTCCTTTTCCTGTATCCCCGTGAAGGTACGCCATCGGGTCCGCATGACCACCCTCTGGTAGCGGTGATACACACAGGGGCGGATGACACAGACGGTATAGAGGTCACCTCACGCTCGATGGGGCGCGAATTCCCGAGTGGTCTGCTGGTGTCGATGAACAGCAAAGGCAAAAACTTTCTCTACTACCGCTGGGAGCAAATCGAGCGTGCTCGCTAGGAGCGATACGTGAAACCTTCTGGGTGATACAGACGTCGAATAAAACGAAGGCGCAATTATCGTTGATACCGCTCACAGCGCTGGCATTGGTATCACCACCCCCCTTGAGGGAAAGGAGGTGACGGAGGTGCCTCTTGAGGACATCGAATTGCGTCGACAGCTCATGCACGAGGTCGCCAAGCGCCCTATTGATTATTCGTTGCTAGACCTGCACGTGATGCACGGCGTCGTGTATCTGCGCGGTACGGTGCGGAAGCTGCGCGGCTACGATGCGGACCCGGAGCAGGAAATAGAGACCCTATGCCGCATCTTCCGGCAAAAGCCGGGCATCCGTGAAGTGGTCAACGAGGTCACCGTTCGGCACTAGTTTTGCGTCCGACGCATGGCGGCCCCTGAACCGAGAGTCATCCTGACTCGCGGGAGAGGGTGGGTGCTGGTTTGTCTTTGAATACCAGATAGCCGAAGCGATGTGGACGGTGATACAGTACGTTCTCCCCCAACACCGGTGACCAGCAGGTATATTCCGTCTCTTTACCGCTCATCTCGATGCGATAGTGGTTGATGCGCCATGTATCTCCGTCGGTGGGCGGCAATCTGGGGGCGTCACGGAAGACGACAAACGGAATGGACACCTCGCACTGCCAGCCGGGCACTTCCACGCCGTCGATAACCGTTTTGCCCGTTTTCACCGCCCACTTCATGCCCTTGGCGTCCCACTCGGTAAATGCGTGCCAAACGCCTTCGCGGAACCAGACGACAAGTAGGTCTACACACGCTCCCAACGCGTTCCACTCGAACTCGCAGTAGTCGGTGAGGTCTCCTCCGGCGTCGGCAAAGAACTCCACCACCTCTTCCAGCCATAGCGGGTCGTCCCGCCTGCGCATTTTACAGCGGAAGCTGTCATCCTGTATCCAGTAGGCGACATACAGGTTTTTGCTGTCCCACGCCATCTTCACGCGCGTTTCGCGCTCAGGAGGGGAGCCATCCTTCCAGACTACTAATCGCATAGCGGGGGCATACTTCCACGTGGCTTCATCCAATACACCGTCCACTCGAATGCGGTCTACCGCTCGGTAGCATTCGTAGCGGGGCAGGGGATGCGGTTCAAAAGCGTTTGGCGACGAGTTAGTAGAGGTCATGTCTGTTCTCCTCCTATCGCAAAAGCTAACTGAGTGGATAAGCGCGTGGTTTTGGCACGCTGGGTGTATCGATCAGTCGCTGCATATCCAGGACGAATAATAAGCACCTCATCCATAGAGTGGCGTAAATCCTCAGTAGCACCCACATGATAAAAGTGTGAGCACACGCGAATTTCCATATCCGACCAGTACATGTCCACGTGCAGGTTCCTGCGATAGCGGTTCTGGAGCCACATAGAGACAGCAAAACCACAGGGGAGTATCCTGACTGCTCTTGCGAGGCGAATAGCATCTTGTTCATTCCACTGGTTATAGTAATCCGTGTGCCTTCCGATATAGGGAGGGTCTATATACACAAAATCTTCGCGCTTGGCGATATCGAGAACTTGCTCCCATGAGGCCACGAGGAACTGCCAGTCTTTACCTCTCATTTGCCTGGCTACCCAGTTGACCTGATTGACAATTTTCGTGATGTAAGCAGGGGAAAATCGCTCTGGCTTCCGGCAAAACGGTACGTTAAACTCTCCCCTGCTATTGAAACGAACCAAGCCATTGAAACTTGCCCTGTTTAAGAAAAGGAAGTCCAGCGGAGAGCCTTCGCTGTTAAACCGGTCTCGTACCTCGTAGTAGTACTCCTCGCCCTGTTGTTGCAGCTTCTTGCCCTCGCGAGTAAGGTATTCGCGCACAATGGATGGTGTCAGCTCACCCTTCTGAATGCCCTGATAGAAACGGATAATGTGTTGATTGGTGTCGGACAAGACAGCGCGTTGGGGGGCAAGATTGAGTACAACAACGCCCGAACCCAGGAACGGCTCGATCCATCGTGCTCCTTCCGTTTCCGCCCAGCAGATGTTTCTAAAAATAAACGGTACGAGCTTCGTCTTAATGCCCTGGCATTTAATAGGGGGCACACCAACGTAGGAGATATCGCGGGGAAGTCCTCCCATGCTATTCTTGTCTCCCAGTGGGCAGCTTTTTGTACTCCAGGTAAGTCTGCAGATTGTGGTACGGAGGCTTCTCCAGTTCTAAAGCACGCGCCATGTCTGCAGTCATGTAATGCATCCAGTAATCGTCGAACACTTCTTCACCCAATTTTGCAAAAGGTCCATTGCCGCTCAGGAGGTCAGGGACTTTATCGATAGCGCCGATATTTTTGGTATTTCCACTGCCAGGCTTGTCGCTCGCAATCCGGTACTTAGGTTGCACAAAAAGTCGTATGTTCCTCACCACCGAAGGAATAGCCTCGATTTCATCCAGGGAGTAGACCATTTTATGGTTTGCTGTCTCCACAGAGCGGCTGTAAATAACGCCGAGGACAAGATGTGCTGAATACTCGCTGTAACGGAAAGTAGTATTTTTAGAGGACGAGCGATTACGGAAGTAGCCGGTGAACGAGCCAAGAGTCATCGTGCTAACGACATCCGATTCCTTCAAATACGTCGTTTTGATATCGAGAGCAATTTTATGCCCATCTTTGTCAACAAAGCTTACGTCGGGGTAGTAATTCTGCTCTGGCGACAACACCATCCGGTAGCCGACCTTGCTGGCGAAAGAGGCGATGTAGGGAATCAGTAGTATCTCCATCACTTTCGAGACAACCTTTGTGTCGGACGAGATGGTATACACATTGCGAAACACGTCTATGAACCCTTTAACAATCCAATCCCCTTTTTCTGTGGCAAGATTGCCCTCAAGAGATTTCACTTCTTGTTGAATCTGGGCAAGAAACTGCGCAGCTATCTCTTTGGATACTGGCATAAGAAGGCCTCCGAAACTCAATCCGCTATTATGGTAGCATCACGCACAGCACGGTGTCAAGGTGAAGTATGCAGGCATGAGGTCTTCGCCGTCACGCGAATCCGAAGGCAAGTACTCCGCCAAGCGTGAATCTTTGCTCCACCTCTCCGGAGGGCGAGGCTCCTGCCGAGCCGACTTCGCCAGAGTGAGGCGTGAGAGGGGTCGTAGGGTAGCTGCGCGTGCAACAAACACAGCACAAGCGAAGAATCTCGTTCTATCAACACTCTCAGATGCTTCGCTATCGCTCAGCATGACAGAACGCACGCCAAACAGGGAAGCAACCTTTGGCGCTGCTTCCCAACGTGTGGTATAATCTCGCAGTGGGCAGAGTGCCGATAATCACGGAGGGAGATTTGGGATGAAGCAAGGCATCCATCCAGAATACAAAATCGCGACGGTGACCTGCGCTTGCGGGAACACCTTCACCACGCGCTCGGTGAAAGAGGAGATTCATGTGGAAATCTGCTCGAAGTGTCATCCGTTCTTCACGGGTAAGCAGAAGATTGTGGACACCGGTGGGCGCGTGGAGCGGTTCCTGCGCAAGTACGGTCTGCAAGGGTAGTGCGGTCACCTCGCCCACAGGGAGGGCGCGATGAAAGAGAATCTGCAATACGGCGGGCAGGCGGTCATCGAAGGGGTGATGATGCGCAGCCCGCGATACTTCGCGGTAGCGTGCCGCCACCCCAACGGCGAGATTGTGCTGAAGCTGGAGGACCTCGCCAACTCGTGGCTGGCGCGGCTGAAGTGGCTCAATCGGCCCTTCCTGCGGGGAACGCTGGCGCTGCTGGACGCGATGGCGCTGGGCATCCGCGCCTTACGTTTTTCCGCGGATGTGCAGCTGGAAGAGCAGACGCAAACCGTCCAGCAGAAACGCATTAACGACCTCGCTATCGGCTCCACTATGATAGTGGGACTGCTGGTGGGGCTAGGATTGTTCGTCGCCCTGCCGACCACGCTTACGCAGCTGCTCCCGTGGAAACATCCCGTTCTGCTCAATATGCTGGACGGCGTTATTCGCATCGCCCTTTTCATCGGCTACGTGCTGGCGGTGGGAAGCCTCAAGGAGATCCGGCGCGTGTTCCAGTATCATGGCGCGGAGCACAAAGCGATAAACACCTTCGAGGCAGATCTGCCTCTGACAATGGAAAACGCCAGACAACAGTCTCGCATCCATCCCCGCTGTGGCACCAGCTTTGTGATGGTCGTATTGATACTGGCGATATTCGTGTTTTCGCTCACCGGTCGCCCGCCGATATGGATACGCATTCCCCTGCACATCGCCCTGTTGCCTCTGGTGGCGGGCATCGCCTACGAAGCCATTAAGTTCGCGGGCAAACACAAAGGTTCGCGCTTCACGCGCTGGTTGCTCGCGCCGGGCTTGTGGAGCCAGCACATCACCACCCGCGAGCCGGAAGAGCCTCAGATAGAGGTCGCTCTGCGCGCCCTGCAGGCGGTTGTGGAACGGGAACGACAGGCGAACGAAGTGGTTTCGTTGGCATAGGCTCCTCTACTGTATACACCCGAAACACGTGTACCTCTAACGGCTCCCCATCGCGGATGCCTGCTTTTTGCTTCGCCAGGGTCAGCATCCGTCGCACTGTGCGCCCTTCGTGTGGTAACACCACTGCACTGCGGCTGCCGCTTCGGACGAGCACGCCGTGTTCATGCGGGCGGATACGGGCAGGCGAGGTGGGTTGGGGCGGACTGGCAACAAGGGTGAGGATGATTCGCACCCTGTCCATTTCCTCTACCCGCAGGGGAGGGAAACGTGTGTCGCGGGTGGTTACCCCTCTGGCTACCGCCACAATCTCCTCGGCGATGTGGCGGTGTTGAGGCTCCAGCGTGCCCCAGCAGGCGCGCAGTTTGCCTCCTTTCACCAGCGTCAGAAACACTCCAGCGCGGCGCGAGGTGAGCTCAGGTGGAACGTCGCGTGGCAGGCGGTACGCTTTACCGCGCACGGCTGCCTCCAGCGCGTTTCGGGCGATTGCTATCGCTTGCTTCGCATGAGGGAACGGCTCCATCGGTGAACAGTCTCTCCCCACCCGATTAAGGCAGCCGCTTGAGCTGCTGCAACGCTTCACGATAAACCGCTACCCGCTCGCCGGGTTGCACCGACAGGTCGCGCCGAAAGGTTCGGTACCAGTCGTGTCGGGCGAAGAAATCCTGAGCGATGGGCAGGGTGAGAACGGTCGGGATGAAGTTCTGCATGTACACGTTGGTATCGGGTTTCCAGAAGAAACCGG
>CALJAP010000028.1 GCA_938027655.1 uncultured bacterium
TCCACCCGTAGGGGCAGACCTACGTGTCTGCCCATAGACCTACGTGTCTGCCCATAGACCTACGTGTCTGCCCATAGACCTACGTGTCTGCCCATAGACCTGCGTGTCTGCCCATAGACCTGCGTGTCTGCCCCTAGACCTACGTGTCTGCCCACAAACCTGCCTGTCTGCCCCCCCGTCATCGGGACACACATGCAATTGGGGCGCATCATGTAATTGGAACGCACATGCAATCGGGGCGCATACGTGTAATCGGGGCGCACATGCAATCGGGGCGCATACGTGTAATCGGGGCGCACACGCAGGTGCGCCCCTACATGTCGAATATCGTGTTGTGGTGCCGTAGGGGCAGACCTGCGTGTCTGCCCTCCTCCCATCGTGCACACATGCCATTAGGAACGCACATACAACGGGGGAACACACGCGATGGGGATGCATTGGGGACACGCACACGGAATCGGGGCACACCATCGGGCGGGACGCACACGCAATCGGGGCGCATACGTGTAATCGGGGCGCATACGTGTAATCGGGGCGCACACGCAGGTGCGCCCCTACGCGATTGGGGGTTGTGGGATGACAAACCCAAAACATGCCCGAATTCCCGAACCGTGATGACAGGAAATTTTATTGGGACATCGAACCGGTTCCGTAAAACGGGAGCTTGCCATGCGATACGACCCTGAAAAACATCATCGACGCTCGATACGCCTGCAGGGGTATGATTACAGCACCCCCGGCGCCTATTTCGTAACAATCGTCACCCAAGGTCGCGAGAGCCTGTTCGGGCAAATCATTGACGGCGAAATGCATCTGAATGACGCGGGACGCATGGTGGAACGATGGTGGCACGAATTAAATCGCAAATTCCCCAATGTGCGTACCGATGCGTATGTGATTATGCCGAATCATTTTCATGGGATTATCCAAATCCTGCCACACCCCAATGGTAGGGGCAGACCTACGTGTCTGCCCCCAACCCATGACGCCCACACACAGGATGTCCACGCAGGGGGCGCACACACAGAGGGCGCATACACAGGTGCGGACGGCGCACACACAGAGGGCGCACACACAGGCGCGGAGGGCGCACACACAGGTGCAGGGGGCGCACACACAGAGGGTGCACACACAGGTGCGCCCCTACAGGGAATTGTTCAATGGTTCAAAACCATGACCACCAACGAATACATACAAGGCGTCAAACAGCGGGGATGGCCTCCGTTCGACCGACGCCTCTGGCAGCGCAACTATTACGAACACATTATTCGAAACGAGGAGGACCGGGAAGCCATCCGCCACTATATCCTGACCAACCCGCTCCACTGGCAATCGGACAGAGAAAACCCTGTTCAGGAGGAAGCGCAGCCGTGACATTCGCCAACCTGCTACCACACCGCGATTTCGGCAACATCTGCTTCCCGCAACCTCTACCCCCGTCCCGTTCCCGCCGGTACACGCTCCTCCTCGCGTAAGGACTCTTCCAGTGTCTCCTTGCCGCGCTGGATGGTTCCTATCGCCTTCGCCAGCACCGCTTCGAGGTTGTTCAGCACGTCGCGCGCGTATTCATCTGCGCCTCGCCGAATCTGTCGGGCGTCTTCGCGTGCGCTAGTGACGATATGCTGTGCCTGCTCCTTCGCCATCATCACGATTTCGCTCTGGTCCACCATGCGCTGTGCCTGCAGGCGTGCTTCCTCCAGAATGCGCGCTGCCTCTGCCTTACTCTCCTCGATGATATGGTTTGCCTCATCGCGAGCGGTTTCGAGGATGCGGTCGCGCTCGCGGGTGACGTTACTGGCACGCTTGACGTCCTCCGGCAATGACGCCCGAATGCGATTCACCAGCACAAAAAACTCGTCGTGGTCTAGCCCGATGGTGAGCTTCAGCAAGGCAATGTACTTGGTGTTCTCTACGAGTTCCTCCAACTGTTTGAGAAGCTGTAAGATTTCTATGGTAATCACCCCCTGTTTGTTTCTCTGTTCGGTACCGCCCTGCCTAGTTTGCGGTACAGGTGTGGTTCCACCGCTTTGGGCACCAGCCCCTGCACACTGCCTCCCAGCCGTGCAATCTCTTTGACCATGCTGGAGGACAGGAAGACGTATTCGGAATTGGTCATCATGAAGATGGTCTCGATCTGCGGGCACAGGCGCCGGTTGGTCAACGCCATCTGCAGTTCATAGTCGAAATCGCTCACCGCACGCAGCCCCTTCACTATCACCTGCGCCCCGCGCTTCATAGCAAAATCGACCAGAAGCCCCTCAAAGGTCTCCACCTGCACGTTAGGCAACGAGGCGCAAACTTCCTGCAGGATGGCGATGCGTTCCTCTACCGTAAACAGCGGCTGTTTAGCGGGGTTGGGCGCGACCGCCACGATGAGCTTCTCGAACAGGCGCGACGCCCGCACAATGATATCGTAATGCCCGCTGGTAACGGGGTCAAACGACCCCGGATAGATGGCTATTCGGCACTCTGTCATCTCAACTCACCGTTGCCAGCACCGCTCGCGGCATGTTGCGCTGCATCGCGCTTTGCAGTAAGCGGTGTGGGGGTTGTTTCAGCTCGGGGTCGGCGCGCACGGTGTGAAACGCTTCCTGTCGTGCCAGCTCCAGCAGTTCGGCGTCGCGCAGGATGTCCGCCACGCGCAGGGAGGGCACGCCGCTCTGTCGGGTTCCGTAAATCTCTCCCGGTCCGCGCAGGCGCAGGTCCTCTTCCGCAATCACGAAGCCGTCGTTTGTGCGCACCAGCACATCCAGCCGCCGATTGGCGTCCTCACCGTTAGAGTCGCTGATTAGGATACAGTAGGACTGGTGCGCTCCGCGTCCTACACGCCCGCGCAGCTGATGCAGCTGCGCCAGCCCAAACCGCTCCGCATCCTCAATCACCATCACCGAGGCGTTGGGCACGTCCACACCCACCTCGATGACGGTGGTGGAGACCAGAATATCTATCTCGCCCGCGCGGAACCGCTCCATGATTTCCTCTTTCTCCATCGGCTTCATCTGTCCGTGCAACAGCCCTACGCGCAGTTCAGGGAACACCTCCTCCTGCAGGTGCTTTGCCAGGTCTTCCGCTGCCTTTGCCTGCATCTTTTCGGACTCGGTGATGAGCGGGCAGACGATGTACGCCTGTTGCCCCTGCTGTACCAGTTTGCGCACCGCCTCGTACACCTGCGCGCGCTGGTGGGCACGCTTGCGGTGCGTCTTTACCGGTCGGCGCCCGGGCGGCAATTCGTCGATGATGGAGAGGTCTAGGTCGCCATACAGGGTCATGGTGAGCGTGCGTGGGATGGGCGTGGCGGTCATCACCAACACATCGGGGTTCTCGCCCTTCTCGCGCAGGGCGGCACGCTGCAGCACGCCGAAGCGGTGCTGTTCGTCGATAATCACCAATCCCAGCTTGCGAAACTCGATGCCTTCCTGAATGAGCGCGTGTGTGCCCACCGCCACCTGCGTGATGCCTGTGGCGATGCGCTCGCGCACCGACTTTTTGCCGCGCTGGGTGAGACTGCCTACCGCCAGGTCCACGATGATGCCCAGTCGGCGGAACAGGCGCGACAACACGATAAAATGCTGTTCCGCCAGAATCTCGGTGGGAACCATCACCGCCGCCTGATAGCCGTTCTCCACACACGCCAGTATCGCCGCCGCCGCCACGATGGTCTTCCCGGAGCCCACGTCGCCCTGTAGCAAGCGGTTCATCGGGTAATCCCGCGCCATGTCATTCCAGATTTCCTCGATCACGCGCCGCTGGGCGTTCGTCAGGTCAAAGGGCACTATCTCGTGCAGCTTGCGCCACAACACCTCCTTATCGATGCGGAAGCGGATGCCGGGTGCGCCGGTGGTTTCGGCGATTTTGCGCTGGGCAATGTGCAACTGCAGCAGATAGAACTCTTCGAAAATGAGCCGTCGGCGGGCGCGCTCGAGGTGCTCCATGCTTTCGGGAAAGTGAGCGTTGCGCACCGCTTCCGCAAAGGGCATCAGGTTGAGCCGGCGGCGCAGGTCGGGCGGAAGGCAGTCTATCAACACCGGCTCGTAGGTCTGCAGAGCGTTATACAGGATGCGGCGGATGCGAGATTGCGCCAGTCCTTCGGTCAGCGGATACACCGGCACGATGCGGTGCGCGGCAAGCGGGTCACTCTCCGTCAAAGGCTCCCATTCGGGCGTCTGCATCTGGTAGTGATACGGCGCGTTCTGCACCACGCCGTACGCCACGATGTCCTGTCCACGCATCTTGAGAAACTTGTCCTTCAGGTAGGGCTGGTTGAACCATATCAGCTCCAGCGTGCCTGTGCCGTCGTCGATGATGACTTTGGTGATGGTCATTTTGGGGCGCGGGGAGACGTTGTCTGCTGCTACGACGGTGCCGTGTACGGTCACCGCCTCGCCGGGTACCACTTGCGAGAGGGTGCGGAAGTGTGTGCGGTCTTCATAGCGTCGCGGCAGGTGCATCAGCAGATCGAACACGGTGGTGATGTTCAGCTTGGCGAGCACCTGCGCTAAAGCCTCTCCCACCCCTTTCACAAACCGCACCTCATCGTCCAAACTCTTCTGGCGCACGAAGGCGGGAGAAGCGGCTGCCCGTGCAACGCCTGTTTTGGCGGGTACCGTACCGTCCATCTATCCCATCCCTGCTGGTGTTTACGCCCTGCAGGGATAGATTGTAAACGTTTGAGGGGTAGTTTGTCAAGCGGACGTTGACAGGTGCAGAACGGAGGAGTAGAATTATCTGAGAATACGTATTCCTCTCTGAGCGGGTATACAGGGTGATGAAACTGCGCGCAGGTCGCTGGATATTCACTGCTATCCTCGTGCTCGCGCTGCTCCTGCGAGCTTCTGCAGGCGTGCTCATGCAGGGGTTTTACTGGGACGCCAGCACGGGTGGACGGGACTCCTGGTGGACGCATCTGGCGAGACAAGCCAACAGCCTGCGAAGGTCCGGGTTTACGGCGGTGTGGATACCTCCTGTGCTCAAAGGGGCATCTGGCGGCTACTCCAACGGCTACGACCCCTTCGACGACTACGATATCGGCAGTAAGAACCAGAAGGGTACGGTCGCTACCAGATGGGGTACCCGCGATGAACTGCTGAGGGCGGTAGCGGTGATGCGTGCCAACGGACTGGATGTGTACGTGGACATGGTGTTGAATCACCGCAACGGCGACGATGGATACTGGAACTTCCGCTATAAAGATGCCTACGGCAACGACGGGCGAGGGCGATTCCAGAAGGGCTTCTTTGATTTCCATCCCAACTATCACAGCCAGTGCCCCAACGTGCCGGGGGAGTACTGGGGCTTCGGGCGTGACCTGTGCCACACGAACCCCTACGTGGCGGAAGGGCTAAAAGCTGCTGGAGACTGGTTGACGAAAGCGCTGGGCGTGCAGGGCTATCGCCTGGACAACGTGAAGGGCATCAGTTATACCTACCTGAGGGAGTATCTGGCATACGGCGCGATGGCGAGCAAGTTCGCGGTCGGGGAGTACTGGGATACCAACCGCGATGCGCTGAACTGGTGGGCAAACACGGCGATGGGCGGGCGAGCGCATGTGTTCGACTTCGCGCTGCGTGAAGAGCTGAAAAACATGTGCAACTCCAGCGGCTTCTACGATATGCGACGATTAGACCACGCCGGATTGGCAGGCATTGACCCGTGGAAAGCGGTGACCTTTGTGGAGAACCATGATACCGACCTCCATGACCCTATCTACAAAAACAAGCATCTCGCCTACGCCTATATTTTGACCTCGGAAGGGTATCCCACCGTCTTCTGGAAGGACTACTACCAGTACGGTATGAAACCCGTTATCGACAACCTTATCTGGATACACGAACACATCGCTTACGGTACCACGCAAGAGCGGTGGAAAGATGAAGATGTTTTCGTGTATGAACGCACAGGCGGGCGCAGATTGCTGGTCGGGTTGAACGACAACGAAATCGCCAGCAAAACGGTTACCGTGCAAACCGGCTTCGCCCCGTATACCCGCATCCACGATTACACCGGCAACGCTCCCGACCGCTTTACCGATGCCTCTGGGCGGGTAACCATCACCATTCCGGCAAACGGGTACGTCGCCTACTCGGTGAGCGGTATCACCGGAACCTTCCCGATACAGGAGCAATCGGTCACGCAGGAGTTCGCGGGAGCTGTGGACCTGGACATTCCTCCCGCCGATAACACCCGCTTCGTGAAAGTGGGACGGATTTGCGTTGCCGCCCGCAAGCCTATCGTCGCGGAGCTGTACTGGGATGCCGGAAACTGGACGGACGCGACGTCGATAGTGGTGGAACTGCGCACCGCCCGGGGACGGCTGATGCGCAGGCTAACCGTTACCCGCTCTACCCGACAAGGCGCCCAGCTGTCGTTTACCCCTTTCAACATCCGCGATTACGAATACTACGAGTTTTTCGTTCGGAGCTACAACACGCCCCCACAGAACCCAAAGCCCAGTTACTGGCTAAAGGTTACCTATACCGCCCCCAGAACCCTGCGCTAAACTTACCGCGCCAGACGTTGCCAGACGCCTTCCTTGCGTGTAAAATAATCTCGTGCAATTATCAGAAGGAGGAACGTTATGCCCAAAGAAGGCATTACCCCTCGCTCGCAAGATTACTCACAATGGTATCTGGACATTGTGGAGAAGGCGGAGCTGGCGGACTACTCTGCGGTGCGCGGGTGCATGGTAATCCGCCCGCATGGCTACGCGATATGGGAGCTGATTCAGCGCGAGCTGGACGCGCGCATCAAGGCGACAGGGCACGTCAACGCCTACTTCCCGCTGTTCATTCCCATGAGCTTCCTGCAGAAAGAGGCAGAGCATGTGGAGGGCTTTGCGCCGGAGGTGGCGGTGGTCACGCACGGCGGTGGTGAGCAGCTCGCCGAACCGCTGGTGGTGCGCCCGACCTCCGAAGCCATTATCGGGCACAGCTTCGCCAAATGGATTAAGTCGTGGCGCGACCTGCCTTTGCTGATTAACCAGTGGGCGAACGTGGTACGCTGGGAGATGCGCACGCGCCCCTTCTTGCGCACGCTGGAGTTTCTGTGGCAAGAGGGACACACCGCCCATGCCACCGAGCAGGAGGCAGAAGAGGAGACGCTGCGCATCCTGCACGAAGTGTATGCGGACTTCGCCGAGAAGGTGATGGCGATACCGGTGTTGCGCGGACGCAAAACGGAGAAGGAGAAGTTTGCGGGCGCACTGCGCACCTATGCCATAGAGGCGATGATGCAGGACGGACGCGCGCTGCAGGCGGGAACCTCGCACAATCTGGGACAGAACTTCGCAAGGGCGTTTGGAATCATGTACCAGACACCTGACAACCGCCAGGAGTATGTGTGGACGACCTCCTGGGGTGTATCCACCCGGCTCATTGGCGCGCTCATCATGGCGCATTCCGACGACGAAGGACTGGTGCTGCCTCCCAAGCTCGCACCCATTCAGGTGGTCATCGTGCCCATTTACAAGAGTGACGCGGAACGTTCGGCGGTGCTGGAATGCGCGTATCGGCTAAAAGAGCAGTTGGCGGAGCGGTTCCGCGTGAAGCTGGACGACCGCGACGAGGTGACGCCTGGCTTCAAGTTCAACGAGTGGGAGGTGCGCGGTGTGCCGGTGCGCGTGGAGGTCGGTCCGCGTGACGTGCAGCAGGGCACTGTTGCGCTGGCGAGGCGCGACCTGCCCGGGCGAGAGGGCAAGAGTTTCGTGCCGCAGGGGGGACTGGCGGAGCAGATTGGCGGCCTGCTGGACGCTGTGCAGCAAAGCCTGTATGACCGCGCGTTGCGTTTCCGCGAGGAGCGCACCGTCGACGTGAGCACCTACGAGCAACTGAAAGAGGCGGTAGAAACCGGCTTCGTCCGCGCGTACTGGGCGGGCAGTCGCGAAGATGAGGACCGCGTGCAGGCGGAAACCCGTGCGACCATTCGCGTTATCCCCTTCGAACAGCCCGAAAAGGCGGGTCGGTGCATCCTTACAGGCAAGGAGACCACACAGCAGGTTATCTTTGCGCGGGCGTACTGAACGTCCGATGGCTAACCCCCAGCCCCTCTCCTGCGAGGAGAGAGATTGTTGACCTCTCCTCCAGCCCTTCTCCTGCGCGGAGAGGGGAGCCTCAATGTGAACGCCCCTTTCCTTCGTAGCAAAGGGGGCAAGGGGGATAGGTTTAAACACACCGTGTTCTGCTACGCCGCCCGGGAGAAGATGGGCGTCAGCTTCTCCGCCTCTGCACGCAGCTGTTGCTCTTCTCGCTGGGTAATCTTGCGGAACCGCTCTACAAGCGGTATTGCCATGCGGAAGACGTTCTCGTCGCCGGGCGGAATGGCGGCGGTGACGTTGGGCAGGGAGAGGGTGAAGCGCAGGGCGAGCTCCGCCAGCTTCGGGTCGGTAATCGGCTCGTACCAGCACTTCTCCAGTCGCTTCGCGCCCTCTTGCCAGTGCGTGCGTGCCAGCGCCTTCAGCGCGAGCAGGGTGACCCCGCGCTTCGGAGCCTCTTTGAGCAGCTCCCAGCCGAAGTTTCCCTTGAACAGCGTCACGAAGTTGAAGGGGAACAATGCGCTGTCGAACGGGAAGCGTTTAATGGCTTCCAGAGCCACCTCCTCAGAGTGCGCGCTGAAA
Source organism: uncultured bacterium (assembly GCA_938027655.1). Classification (GTDB taxonomy): domain Bacteria; phylum Armatimonadota; class HRBIN16; order HRBIN16; family HRBIN16; genus HRBIN16. Next base: position 8,609 of record CALJAP010000028.1, read on the forward strand.
CCGATGTAACGCACTTTGCCCTGTTCGCGCGCCCTCAGGAAGACTTCCATCGCCCCACCCGGCGCGAAGCATTGCTCCAGCTCCTCCATTTTGGACAGCCCGTGCAGCTGGTAGAGGTCGAAGTGGTCGGTCTGCAGCTTGCGCAGGGAAGCCTCCAGCTCCTCTTGTGCGCCCTTCGCATCACGCCTGGTGGTTTTGCAGGCGAGGAAGAGCTTGTCGCGGAACGACTTGATAGCAGGTCCCATGCGCTCTTCGGCGTCCCAGTAGGTAGGGGCGACGTCGAAGTAGTTGATGCCCCGATCGAAGGCTTCACGCGCGATGGCGTCCGCCTCCCTTTGTGGTAAGCGTGCCAGCACGATGCCTCCTAAGCCGATGATGGAGATTTTATCTCCCTTCTTACCGTATGGACGTTTGGGAATCATGGTAGACCTCCTTTTCTATTGTAGAAGATGCAAGTCTTGTGGTGATACCGGATGCAGGAAAGTGAAACGCTCAAAGTCAGCTGAATCAAACGTTACCAGATATTGAATACGATTGGCTTTCAATACCGCTGCAAGCCGTGCATCCCATACCGCTTTGCCTGATACGTTGTATTCAGAGAGTATTTCCAGCCATGTTTCAAACAGGTTGTGCGGTTCGCGCATCAGTTCATGCAGAGTCAAGAAGTATCGGATATCGTTTCTTACCGCATCAGGGGATAACCCCAATCCACCCCGCTGAGTTGCAGGGCGGGTAGCTACTGCCCAGTACTCTGCCAACACCTGCGGTGCGACGAAACTTCTCATATCGCTATCGATTATCTGCTGCAGTGCCTGCTTCGCCACCACATGCAGTGGGCTACGTACATCACGAATGCGCAGCAGCACACAAGTGTCAATACCAATCTTCATGCTTGCTCCTGATAGATACTCTCACGGCTGATGCTTTGTTCCGATAACGGACCGCCAGGGGGCGGGGTTTGTTCGAAATGATGCCACATCTCCTCTAGCACCTTCCGCCGGTGTTCCCGACGAGGGCGAGAGGTGGACAAGCAGGGCTTTACGGAAATCCTTACCCTGTCACCTGCTTGCAAATTCAGGGGCTGCAGGGGTACGAGTACCCTGCCGTCGTAAACTGCCTCAATCACTTTGCTCATGTCTCGTACTCCTTCAATCGCTGTTCCAGTACGCGCGTGCTGTCCTGTAAGCCTCCCTCACGGTTACGCGCCATCCAGAGGCGACGGTGCTCACCCAGTATCTCGTGCATTTCGGTGGCGAGGGCGCGCCGTTCCGACTCTATGTCTATGATACCCGTACGCACCGCCAGCGCGCGACGGCATCCATGCAACAGCATCCGCGCGGCGTTGGTGAACTCGTCCACGATGAGCGAGGCGTCCGCCCTGTCCATGCGGGCGCGTGATAGTGGTTCTGTCACCGTGCGAATGTACTCCATTGTGGTGCGGATAGTCTCTTCCGTCACGCTGTCTGGCAAGGGGCGAGTGAGCGGAGAATGCACGAAGTGGAACAGCACGCTGGCGTTGCCCACTAGGTACCCTATCTTTTGGTAGGCGTTACCCAAATCATAAGCCAGCTTGCCCATGACCGCTGCATCGTCGCGGAAGACGTGCACGTCCAGCGCGCGCACGATATCGATATCGCGGTTCGCCCGGTAGCACCACGACAACGCCGCGCCCGCCGCGAAGCCCAAGTAGCTCACCGGCAGGTACTGCCAGTGACCGTTGTCGCCCCAGTCGGTATTCAGGTAACCTGTCGCGCCATGCTTTAAGCCGTTTTCGGCGGCGTTGCGCAGGTTGCCCAAACAGTTCTCAGTGCGTCCGGCGATGGTGTTCCACGAGGAGGTTCCGGGGCAAACATAAAACGGAATGCCCGACGCCGCGAACTTCGCACCGTGTTCGTCGAAGGGATGGGTGGATTCATAGCCCCACTCTAACGCGACTACATCCCGGGGCAATTCGGGTACCAGCTCCGGGTGTTCCATGATGATGTCGCCCCAGAAGTGCATGGTGCGCCCATGTTGTTTGACCAGTTCGTATATCTTCAGCAGGAACTCCAGATAGACACGCCCTTTGCCTTTGCGCTCGCACTCCTGCTTGCTTCTGCCCAGCCCCAGGTCGAATGTTTCGTCGCAGCCCACATTGAACTTGCGGCTGCTGAAGTGCGGCAATAGTTCCTCGTACAGCCCTGCGATAAGCTGCAGGCTCTCGGGGTTGGTGGGGTCGAGGCTAAAGGGTTCGTCACTGTGTCCGCCCCAAGGCCAGTCGAAGCCATCAGGACATTCGGCAAGGTGGCGATAGCGCGGCAGTTTCAGCCAGCGGTGCATGTGCCCGAAGGAGTTCTGGTTGGGCACCAGCTCCACGAACCGCTCGCGGCAGTAGGCGTCGAGGCGCAGGATGTCCTCGCCCGTCATCGGGCTGGCTTGCGCCCACACCTCGCGGTGGTTTCGATAGGCGAAGGTGTGCTCGGTGTACAGCTCCAGATGGTTCACCTTCCATTCCGCCAGCTCATCCACCAGCGCGAAGAGCGTTTCGAGGGTGGGCACTTTGTCGCGGCTGATGTCCAGCATCACCCCGCGCGAAGGGAAGTCGGGGTGGTCATCTATTTCACAGCAGGGCAGTTCGCCCGCGCACTGGCGCAGTACCTGCTTCATCGTCATCACGCCGTAGAACAGCCCCGCCGGCTCGCAGGCGGTGATCGTCACGCGCTGGGGAGTAATCTGCAGGCGGTAGCCCTGTGGAGGGATTTGCGCCGATGTATCTACGCTCAGCACTGCCTGCGCCAGCGGGTCATCTTCCGCATCGCCCGCCCACAGGCTCCATTCCAACCCTTGCGTGTCCCATATTGCCTCTTGCAGGCGTGTGGCGATGGGAAAGATAGCCTGCGGCTCGCCCTGACACACGATGCGTGCTCCTTGCCTCAGGGTAAGTATTCCTTCCTGCGCCTTCACACGGCGCGGTTGGGGTAACAGAATCAGCTCATCTATCGGCATGTTCACAGGGTACTCCTCTTAAATGTGGTGTACCGGTATTCGACGTGGGTGGCGAAGTTCCTGTTAACGACGAGACGATGTCCGCTCTGCGAATTCGTAGAGGGGTACGCTACCTGCGGGAGCAGGCAGTTCGTTCAGAAGAGCTTCTATCTCGCGCACTGTGTCGGGCTTCAGGAGGACATCGCCGCAGAACGAACATACCTCTGCTGGTACGCCATCGATAACGATTAAGAGTCCCCTGTGCCGTACGGTGTGTACGATGAGCTTTTCCTCATACTCTCCCGGACAGTCGCTGATTGTACACTTCATCAATGTTGCCCCCTTTGAGTCGGAGTAAGCCACTTCGGTGGCTTGGGTTCATAAACTGTGATGATAATCAGCATCGGGTGTGTCGTCGTACAAACCACATGCACAGGGCGACCTGTTGGAGTACTACCGTTAATCAGGCAACATGCTCCACGTCGGTGCTTCGGGTAGTTCTCGATGACTTGCCCACGGGCAATGGCATACAGCACCTCATCAAGCGTGAACCCGTCTTCTACCATTTCTTGGTGTGCATGATGACTCACCCGGATATTTCCCGAACGTATTTGGTACCTCAGGCGTTCGATAATAGCGTCGTCATGGTCTTCCATAAGAATTGTACCCGCTTCACACCATCCCCGCGAAGACCGCCTTAATCACCTCATACGGCGTGGTGACCCCCCGCAGTACCTTGTCGCGACCGTCTTCCAGCATGGTGCGCATCCCCTCCTGGCGGGCAATGTGCAGAATCTCGTCGCCGGAGGCACGGC
>CALJAP010000029.1 GCA_938027655.1 uncultured bacterium
GGCATCGTCCACGAGCTGACCGATGATGGGCTGTCGGGCGTAAGACCTCAGTCGCGACCAGCGCGCTGCGGGAGGCACCCAGAAGATGTTCACCGCTCGGTACTCGTCCGGGTCCTCAGGATCTGCACCCTCGCACTGCTCGGCTACCAGCTTGGCGTGCTGTTCTTCGAAGGCGTCGGAGATGTACTTGAGGAAAATGAGTCCAAGCACAACGTGCTTGGACTCAGCGGCGTCCAGAGAACCGCGCAAAGCGTCGGCTGCACGCCATAGTTTGGATTCAAAGCCAACATTTGCGCCATTCTCAGTGACCTTGACCATCTCAAGCCCCTCTTTGGGTTTTGTGGAACAGATTATATCATATCTTTATGATATTTACAAGCGAAAAGTATAAGTCTATTTTTGTATACATTCATGCGTAACATCCTCCACCTCTGAAACACGCGCAAAGCCCCAGAGTGACACCGACAGACCGGCAGGTTTCCACCGCATCCCTTCCGAATCGATAAACCAAACCGAACGGAAGGAGAGGTCTATGGGAGCGAAAGGTCTGGGAAGCACCACCGTTGCGCAAATCGCCATCGTGGTTCGCAATATCGAGGAAGCCTGCCAGCGGTGGTCACAGATATTGGGACAGCCACTACCCAACGTGATTATCACCCAGCCGGGCAACGAGGTGAACATGACCTACCGAGCACAGCCCAGCAATGCCCAGGCGAAACTGGCATTCTTCCATCTGGGACAGGTGCAGCTGGAGCTGATAGAACCGGTCGGCGAACCCAGCACGTGGAAGGAAGCGCTGGACAAAAACGGCGAGTCGGTGCACCATATCGCCTTCTGGACGGAGGACATGCAAGCGGACGCACAGTTTCTGAAGGAGCACGGTATCCCCTTGGTGCAGCGCGGCGACATGGGAGAAGGACAATACGCTTACTTTGACGCCCAGCAGCAACTGGGCGTGCAACTAGAGCTGCTGGAGCGGGTGCGTAAAGCCCGGGTGGAGTAATGCAACGTCTGCGCGTACTTCTCAAAGTCGAGCCTTTCCCTCTGTCGCAGGTGCGCTTGCTGGACAGCCCGTTCAAGGGGGCGATGGAGCGCAACGCCCGCTACCTGCTCGCTCTGGAACCGGACCGCCTGCTGCACCGCTTTCGCCTGTATGCCGGTCTGCAGCCCAAAGCGCCCCTCTACGGTGGATGGGAGACAATGGGCGTTTCAGGGCACTCACTGGGTCATTACCTGTCTGCCTGTTCCCTGCAATACGCCGCATCGGGCGAGGAGGAGTTCCGCAAGCGGGTGCGCTATATCGTAGGCGAACTGGCAGAGTGCCAGGCGAAGCATGGTAACGGCTACGTGAGCGCGATACCCGAAGGCGAGCGAGTCTTCCGCGAAATCGCTGAAGGCAACATCCGCGCCCAGCCGTTTGACCTCAACGGCGCGTGGGTGCCGTGGTACACCACGCACAAGGTGTTTGCCGGTCTCATCGATGCATACACCCTGTGCGGCAACGAGCAGTCTCTGGATGTCGCCCGAAAGCTGGCAGACTGGGCTTACCGTACCACCGAGAGGTTGAACGAGGAACAGTGGCAGCGGATGCTCGCCTGCGAACACGGCGGCATGAACGAGTCGCTGGCAAACCTCTATGCCCTCACCGGCGACGAAAAGTATCTGGAGCTCGCCCGCAAGTTCTATCACCGGGCGGTACTAGACCGCCTCGCGAACGGCGAAGACTGTCTGCCCGGCTTACACGCCAACACGCAGATCCCCAAAGTCATCGGCGTCGCCAGATTGTACGAGCTCACGGGCGAGCGACGCTACCGCCGAATCGCCGAGTTCTTCTGGGACAGGGTGGTGAATCACCACTCGTACGTTATCGGCGGACACAGCGACGGCGAGCACTTTGGCCCACCCGATAAGCTGTCCGACCGCCTGTCCACCAACACGTGCGAAACCTGCAACACCTATAATATGCTCAAGCTCACGCGCCACCTATTCTCGTGGCAACCGAAGGGGGAGTATACCGACTTTTACGAGCGCGCGCTCTTCAACCATATCCTTGCCTCCCAGCACCCCGAAACGGGTATGGTATGCTACTACCTGTCGCTCAAGCCGGGGCACTTTAAGACCTACTCCACGCCCTTCGACTCCTTCTGGTGCTGCGTCGGTACAGGCATGGAAAACCACACGAAGTACGCCGATACGGTCTACTTCCGAAGCGCAGATGGGCTGTGGGTGAATCTGTTCATTCCATCCGAGCTGCGCTGGCAGGAGAAGGGATGCACCGTGCGCATGGAGACGCGCTTCCCAGAAGAGGACAGGGTGCGCCTGCAATTTTCGTGCCGTGAGCCGGTAGAGATTGCGCTATATCTGCGTGAGCCTTACTGGAAGGCAAAGGCGATAACCGCTCGGCTCAATGGACGAAGCGCACGCCTCTCCCCTGCCTCACAGGGCTACCTCGTCATCTCCCGACGCTGGCAGGACGGAGACAGGCTGGAGGTCATCCTCCCACAACGCCTGCACACTCAATCCATGCCCGATGACCCCAATATGATGGCGGTGCTGCACGGACCGGCGGTGCTGGCGGGCGCGCTGGGCAAGCCGGAAGACCCCGAACCGCGCGTGCCGGTTCTGGTAACGGCAGGAAAGCCACCCCAAGCGTGGCTGAAACCTGTGCGTGGTCAATCACTGACCTGGCAAACGGCTGCAGCAGGACGCCCGAACGATGTGCGCCTGATCCCCTTCTACCGGATGCACGATCAGCGCTACACGGTCTACTGGCGCGTGGTCAGCGAAACACGGTGGCGAGAGATGGACGCCGCATACCGCGCTGAACAGGAACGCTTGCGCGCACTGGACGCCCGCACGGTCGACATGGTGCAGATAGGCGACGAAGCCTCCGAGCGGGCGCACGGACTGCAGGGCGAGAGAACCAGCGCAGGTGAGTTCTCCGGTCGCCGATGGCGGCACGCCGTAGACGGCGGATGGTTCTCCTACGAGATGACGGTGCTGCCCGACCTGCCGGTGGAGCTCCTCTGCACCTACTGGGGGAGCGATGTGGGCAACCGCGTATTTGACATTCTGGTGGACGGCGTGAAGATAGCCACCCAGACACTGAACAATAACGCACCGGGCAAGTTCTTTGACGTAACGCACCTGCTACCCGCAGAGCTCACCAGAGGCAAAACAAAGATAACCGTACGCTGGCAGGCGCACCCGGGCGCGATGGCAGGTGGACTGTTCGGATGTCGCCTTCTGAGGAGGGACAGATGAATATTCCCAAACCCAACTGGCCCATACTCTCCACCTATGACACTCAGCACCTGCGCGAAATCGCCATGCCGGTCGGCGGCATCGGCACAGGCTTTTTCTGCCTCGGCGGCAAGGGGCAGCTCACCGACTGGCAGCTGATGAGCCGTCCCCATCGGGGCTGGCGGCCGATGTACGCCCACCTGATGCTCTGGACACGACAGGGCAAAGAGGCAAAACTGCGCGTGCTGGAGGGCGACCTCACCGAAGGGCTATCCTCCGATTTCGGCGCGCCGCAGGTGCTGGCGGGCATCCCCCGCATGAAGCCCAGAGGCTTTGAAGCCACCTATCCCTTCGGCAGGGCATTGCTGGCAGATGAATATACCCCGGTCTCGGTGGCGATAGAAGCCTTTAATCCGTTGATACCCGCCGATACCTGGGCGTCCAGCCTGCCGATGGGTTTGCTTACCATCACGCTGGCAAACCGTACCGCTCAGCCGCTGGAAGCCTCTATCACCCTGCTCATGAGCAACTTCGTGGGCTTTGACGGGCTGGGCGGCGACTTGAAAGACAACATCACCGAGCGCGAAGAGGTGGCAGGCTGGCGAGGGATGCGCTTCGCCAAGACTCGACAGGAGCCGAACCCGCGATTCGGCACGATAGTATTCCTCTCCGATGCGCGGGACGTGCGCGTTGCCCGACGCTGGCGATTCCGCGACCGCCCCTGGAACGGCGAAGCGCTGGGTATCATCGACGAACTGCTGGAAAAAGGCTATATCGAGGACGACGAACCCGACAAACCCTGCCCGCCCAGCCCACAGGATACGTGGGACAGCTCCCTGTCCATCCTGCTGAACCTGAAACCGCGCGAGGTGCAACAGGTGCGCCTGCTGATATGCTGGCACTTCCCCTACCGCAACCTTGCCGAGGTCGGTTGGTGGAGCGGGCAACAGGGCGAATCTCCCATCGTGCGCAACTACTACGCCACGCAGTTCGCCGACGCCACCGACGTAGCTGGAAAAGTGGTTCCGCGCCTAGACGACCTGCGCCGGCGCACGGTGGAGTTCGTGAACCACGTCGTGAAACTGGACGCGCCGCATAGCTTTAAGGAAGCCGCTCTGTTCAACCTGACCGCCCTGCGTTCGCATACGTGCTTCCGTTTGGAAGACGGTACCTTCGTGGGTTTCGAGGGATGCGGAGGCAACACGGGTTGCTGTTCCGGCTCCTGCACGCACGTGTGGAACTACGAGCAGGCAACGATTTCCCTTTTTCCCGACCTGCACCGCAGTATGCTGGAAAGCCACCTGCGACACGGCATGACCTCCTCCGGGGCACAGCGATTTCGCCTGAGCCTGCCGGTGAAAAACCCCACATGGCAAGCTGCCGCGGCGGACGGGCAGATGGGGCTGGTGGTGCGCTGTTACATGCAGTGGCGGAAGGACGGCGACGAGTGGCTCAAACAGTGGTACCCCGCTATCAAATCGCTCATCGAGTTCTGCTGGGTTCCAGGTGGCTGGGACGCCGATAAGGACGGGGTGATGGAAGGCGTGCAGCACAACACCTATGACGTGGAGTTTGTGGGGCCCAACCCGATGTGCACGGTGTGGTATCTTGCCGCGCTGGCGGCGATGGAGGAGATGGCATCTCGCATGGGAGATGACCTGTTCGCCAGCACCTGCCGCGAACTGCGCCAGAAAGGCAGCCAGTGGGTAGATGCACACCTGTATAACGGGCGCTACTACGTGCAGAAGATACAGCCCCCTGCAGGGGATGCTGCGCCGCTGACCGCCCTCAGCGAGGAATACCGCAAGCCCGATCCGCGCTTTCAGGTGGGCAACGGCTGTCTGATTGACCAGCTGGTGGGGCAATACAAAGCCAACCGCGCAGGGCTTGGCGATTTGCTCGACCGCTACCACATTCGCACCGCGCTGGAGCACATCTTTCGCTACAACTTCCGCCACCACTTCCGCGACCACTACAACAACATGCGCACCTTCGCTACCGCCGATGAGAGCGGCACGCTGATCTGCACCTGGCCCGACGGCGACCGTCCCGAACAGCCCATTCCCTACTGGGGCGAGTGCATGACGGGCTTTGAATACCAGTTTGCGGTGCTACTGCTGGACTACGGACTGCGAAAGGAAGCGGAGGCGGTGGTGGACGCGGTTCGCGGCAGGCATAAGGGCGCAAATCGCAACCCGTTCAACGAACCCGAATGCGGCAGCTACTACGCCCGCAGTATGGCGAGTTGGGCATTGCTGGAGGGCAATGCATTTTGACCTCTCCCCAGCCCCTCTCCTACGAGGAGAGGGGCGATGCGCCCCCTTCCCCTGTGGGGAAGGGGGTCGGGGGGATAGGTCAAACCAACCTCTCCCCTGTAGGGCAGGGAAAAGGAATCCCCCGGCATTCAGAGAACATGGAAGTGTGAGAACCGGAAATAGTAGCCTATGGGCGTCGGGAGTGTTCTACTGATGACGATGAGTAGCGCATGGGAACAGCTGCTGTTAAGCCTGCCCGCAGAGATGGGAGATAGAGGGTGACCGATGCCGGGCAAGACGCTGCGTTCCAAAACCGCTATCCGTCGTCTGCATGAGCAGTATGCCTCTCAGTACGGCAGGGAGATGACCATTGCCTTCCTGCTGCAGAACTGGGACGACCCATATAACGTAGGTGGTATGTTTCGGCTGGCAGATGCGGTCGGCGCGAGGGAACTGGTCATGACGGGGCACACCCCTCTGCCGCCGCACCCGCAGATTCACGTCACCTCGATGGGGCATCACCGGCGCATCCCTTTCCGCTACTTCGAACACCACGAGGAGGCAGTCGCCCGCCTGAAGCTGGAAGGCTATCATCTGGTAGCGATAGAAATCGCGGAGCACGCCCAGCATTACAAAGATTACCCCTATCCCGAAAAGGTTTGCTTTGTGGTCGGCAACGAAGTGAACGGCGTATACAACAAGGTATTGGCGATGTGCGACGGAGCGGTATTTATCCCGATGGCGGGCAAGGGCAAGTCGCTGAACGTAGTGGTGGCGGCGGCTATCGTGGCGTTCGAGGCGTGGCAGCAGCCGGAGGAGCACTCTACGGAGAGCCGTCCCGCTGCAGAAACCAGTCCAGAGCTGTCTGAACCGTAACCCCCTCGGGCAGAGTGTACGCAGCGGGGTAAAGTGTTATCAGCACGGGTCGAGCATGGGGGTAAAATTGCGATGCCTCGACCAGAGCACGTACCTCGCGCTCGGCGGTTTGATTATCTGTTAGGTCAGCGCAAACCTGCACCAGCTCTTCACACCCGTCCCAGTAGCGCGCGAGAAAATCCACCTCGTATCCGCCGACAGTGCGCACGTAATGCACCTCTGCGCCACGCCGTTCCAGCTCCAGTAGCACACAGGTCTCCAGCGCGTGTCCGATGTTGGCGCGCCCGCTGCGGTCGTACAGCGGTATCAATGCTGGATCGATAGGATACACCTTGCGTGGGTTCACCATCTTCCGTCGCTCTGAGGAAGCTGCTACAGGTATGATGCGCACCAAAAATGCATCCTCCAGATAGGATAGGTAGGAGTAAACCGTGTCTTTCCCCACGGCAATACCCTGTGAGCGCAAGTCGTTATACATCTTGTTTACGCTGAACATTCCCGCAGGGTTTGCCAACAGAGCCCTGACCATCCAGCGCAGTACCACGGGGTGGGAAACGTCATAGCGCTCGATAACATCTCTGAGGAGCACCAGGTCTACGTAGCCGCGAAGCAATTGGGCACGGTCTACAGGATGCAACCCTTGCGCCTCGGGGAAACCACCTTCTCGCAGGTACGCCTCGAGATGGTTCTGGAGCAAGGAACGCTCCGCTTTCGGTAAGCGTGCTACGGACTGCTCCGGCTCGCACCCTTGATGACGCAGATATTCCCTGAAGCTGAAAGGGTAAAGGCGCACCTCCATCGCACGCCCACGCATACTGGTTGCAACCTCATGCGATAGCAGCCGTGCGGAAGAGCCTGAGAGGAAAACTTCCACCTTTTCGGTATCTATCAGCCGGCGCACGAATGCCTCCCACCCCAACACCACCTGAATCTCGTCCAGAAAGAATACCACCCTCTCACGGTCGCGCTTCTGAGGATAGAGCAGATAATACTCCTCTACCAGCATCTGCAGGTCGGCTACTTGCATTGCCGTCAGTCGTTCGTCTTCAAAACCGAAAAAGAGCAGAGCCTCGCGAGGCATCCCGGCTCTCCAGCGCTCGCCCAGCACCTGCCACAGAAAGGTGGTCTTTCCGACTCGACGCATCCCTACCACTGCTATGGCTTTGCCGGGAACTTGAGGTAGGCGCACATCGCGCGGAGTCAGCGGGGGAATCTCCGCATGGATACCGTCCACGATTTTCTGCCGTATCACATCACGCATAGGTAACCACCATATTTTTTCACTGATGCAAGTATATTTTACCATGAAATTTTCCTTCTAAGAAGGAAAATTTGCCGTTGAGACGCAGCGAGGCGCAGGCTAAAGCCTGCGGCTACATTTAGCGTCCGGTGCGAAGAGAGCAGATTACACCCCCTACCCGCTCTCGCCCTGTTCGTAGGAGGAGTAATAATACGGCGTTTCCGCTTCGAACTCGGCGGCGCAGGTATCCACCATCTTGTACACCGGCTCGATGCCCAACGCCTTCCGTGCCCGACGCAGCGCCAGCTCGTCCACCCCGGCGATGTCCGCCAGCATCGCATCGGGAAAACCCTTGCCCTTCGCAGTGCGCAACAGCTCCGCCGCCGGATGCCCGTTGCAGGGGTTCTGTATCAGGTCGCGCAGTTCGCGGGCATGCAACCTCAAGCGCGTCTCCATCTCCACCAGCTGCCGAATCTTCTCCAGAAACCAGGGGTCTATGCTGGAGATTTGCGCCACCTCTTCCACCATCATGCCCCGACGAAACGCCTCCGCCACAATGAAGATGCGCTCATCGGTGGCGACCGCCAGCCCCTCCTCAATCTGCATGTCGGACAGCGCGGCTACGCCTCGCCGCGTCAACCCGATGGCACCGATTTCGAGGCTGCGGATGGCTTTCATCAGCGCGCCCTCAAAGGTGCGGTCAATGGACATGACCTCACCCGTCGCTTTCATCTGCGTGCCGATGCGCCGGTCGGCGGTGACGAACTTGTCGAAGGGCCAGCGCGGAAACTTCACCACCACGTAATCCAGCGCAGGCTCAAAACAGGCTTTGGTCTTCTTGGTCACCGCGTTCTCAATCTCGTCCAGATGTAGCCCAATAGCGATTTTCGCCGCCACCCGCGCGATAGGATAGCCGGTCGCCTTCGACGCCAATGCAGAGGAGCGTGATACACGCGGGTTGACCTCTATCACGTAGTACTGGAAGCTGTTCGGGTCTAGAGCCAGCTGCACATTACATCCGCCTTCAATGCCCAGCGCACGGATGATGTTGAGTGAGGCGGTGCGCAGCATGTGGTATTCCTTGTCGGTCAGCGTCTGGCTGGGCGCGACGACGATACTGTCGCCTGTGTGTACGCCCATCGGGTCCAGGTTCTCCATGTTGCACACGGTGATACAGGTGTTCGCCGCGTCGCGCATCACCTCGTACTCGATCTCTTTCCAGCCCAACAGACACCGCTCCACCAGCACCTGATGGCGCATAGAGAGGTTCATGCCCAGTCGCCCGATTTGCAGCAACTCTTCCTCGTTGTACGCGACACCGCCACCCGTGCCGCCCAGTGTATATGCTGGGCGCACGATAGCCGGATAAGGGCAGATTTTTGCTACCTCGCGCAGCTGCTCTTCGCTTTCCACAATCCACGACTCCGGAACCGGCTCGCCGATAGCGTGCATCGTCTCGCGGAACAGCTCGCGGTCCTCCGCCTTCTGTATCGCCGACAGTGGAGTGCCCAGCAACCGCAAATCGTATTTGTCCAGGATGCCTGCCTCCGCCAGCTGCGCCGCTAGGTTCAGCCCCGTTTGACCGCCCAGCGTCGGCAACAATCCATCGGGTCGCTCGCGAGCGATGACACGTTCCGCGAACTCGACCGTCAGCGGCTCAATATACACGCGGTCGGCGATCTCGGTATCGGTCATGATCGTCGCCGGGTTCGAGTTGATCAGCACGACCTGCACGCCCTCCTCTTTTAGGGCGCGGCAAGCTTGCGTGCCCGCATAGTCGAACTCCGCCGCTTGACCGATGACTATCGGTCCCGAGCCAATCACCATCACTTTTCGAATGCTTGGGTCTTTCGGCATGTTTCTCCTCTTGCTGCGTGTGATGATGGGATTCGTAGCCGCAGGCTTCAGCCTGCTGCCCATGTCGACAAAACGCTACTCCTCCAGCACCTCTGTCATACAATGCAGCAACCACAGTCCCGCCACGTTGTAGCCGATGCCCGAAGGAGCATCGCCCAGCCCTCCGGTAAGGCGCAGGGTAGTGGCAAGCAACCTGCCCTGCCCCACCGTCGCGTCCACCAGATAGTCGTGCATCGCCAAGCAGCGCGCATCGACACGACGAAGCACCGGCTGCACCACTGCATCCGCTCCCAGCACCTCCGACAATCTCTGCGGTACTAGCGCACAATCGCACGTTAAGCCCATAAATTGCGCCCCAGTGTAGCCTTGCTGTCGGAACTTTCGCCACAGAGGGTGAGGCAGAAACAGCCTCACCGCCTCGCGCCAGAAGGGTAATCCCTCCGCAGGTAGCCCGTCATGTTGCTCGTGGAACAGCACCACCCGTCCACCCCGGCGCAAGCATTCCAGCAAAGAGGGGTGCCATGCCGAGGCAATGATGCGCCGCTCATTCGGAATCTGTGCTTCGGTGACGCGACGCAACTCCCATCCCACCTTTTCCGCTCCGCGCAGCTTGTGCTGCGGGTCATACACCGCCCACGCGCCCAGCGCACGGGGGTCTACCGACGGATAGCACCACAGCTCCCACTCGTTCTCCACCATCTCGTTTTCTGTCTGAAACTCACAGCGCAGAGTGAGCTGCTCCATCCGTTTGACCGTCGGCATATTCAGTTCCAGAGTGGCCACCGATGCCAGTGTGCCTACCCGTAGCAAATCCGACGCTGCGCATTCGCCCTGCTGCAGCACGTCCTCTGCTTCGTCCAACAGTCGCCAGTGCAACCTGCCCTTACAATCGGCGTGACCGTAGTGTGACAGCGCCACGTGCGCTAACACTACCTCCCCGCTGCGGAAGTTCCAGCGGTCTACATAAGCGGGGCGGTCGCCACCGTTTACCCATTCGCGTCGGCGGTGGAACTGCAGTAACAACACACTGTCGGCATTGAAGCGGCGAAACTCTTCCGGCCTCCACTTCAGCTCGCCCAGGTCGTCCCACATTCCCGAGGTAGCGATCGGAGTGTCGCTGATGCTGGTCACCACGTAGCCGCTAATCTCCCGATACAGGCGCGTGGTCTCGATGGTCACCTTGCGATGGAACAGCCCCTGCCTGAGCGAGGAAAACCTCAATGCGCTGCGATAAGCCTCTAAGCCCATTTCCCGAAAACGTTTCACCTGTTGCACTGCATACACCATCGGACGCACGCCCTGTGGGTTGACCTCTTCGTCGTCCGTCGCCCACCACGGCGGGGTACCGCCGTTCGCTTCCACGATAGCCGGTATATCCCGGAAGGTATCTGCGTCGCAGTACTCGCCAAGCAGCCATGGTTGGCACGAACGCCCGCGTGGTGCAAAGTAGTCAAACAGTGGGCGAAGCAACGGCAGATCGCAGTAAAAGTGGTTGTCGTAGAAATCGGCGTACTCTTTCAGCAAACCGTGATACGCTTCTCCGCCCCCGCTGTTATCTCGCACCAGAGGACTATCGGTCAGACGTTTCACCAGCCAGTAGAGCTTCTCTAAGAAAGGTGCGCCGACGCTATCCGAAAGCTCGCAGCCCAGAGTCCAGACGGTGATGCTTGGATGCCCGCGCAGTTGCAGAACGATGCGCGTGTACTCTTCAATCACCTGCCTCTGGAATGCCGGGGTCACCGCGGGCAACCACATCGGCAGCTCCATCCATACGAGCATGCCCATCTCGTCGCACAGGTGCAGGTAGTGCTGTGGGGGCACCCACAGGCAAAACTTGACCATGTTGTAGCCCAGCTCGCGCAATTTTTGTAATTCGGCACGTATCTCCTCTTCGGTCGGGTTCGGCGCGAGGTGCTGTGGATACCAGCCCCAGTGCAAAATACCGCGCGGGTAGACCGGTTCCCCGTTAAGTAAGACCGTATCCCCCTTCACCTGCACGGCACGCATTCCAAACCAGCGAGGAATGCGACAGGTGTCTCCATGCAGGTCGGTAATTTCCGCTTCCAACCGATAGAGATTGGGAGAGCGGGGAGACCACCATTGCGGGGCAGGGTCATCCAGCGTCACCCGCACGTATCCGCGCTCGTTGCAATGCACCTCCTGACTGTCCACCTCTTTGCCATCCGGGCGATAGAGAGTAAGGCTCAGCGTAGCGGGCAGTTGCCCACCACACGAGACCTCTACCTCCACATGCCCCTTACCGACCACGTTGGGATAGAGGTCTTCCATCCACGCTTCAGGGGTGCGAATAAGCCACGCCTGCTGCCAAATGCCTCCAAACGTACCGTGCACATATGGTAAGAAACCTGCCAGCGTGCCGGGCACAGGATAGGTGCTGCCCCCCGGTTTTATCACCCGCAAAGCGATGAACGCTTTCCTGTCCTCCAGATAGGGTGTCATGTCGCAGGCAAAGCGGTCCCACATGCCGATATGCGTGCCCATGTGCCTGCCGTTCACCCACACCTGCGTCGCGTAGCTGACCCCCTCCAGCAATAGCCAGATTCTGCCCCGCTGCCAATCGGCAGGCACCTCCACCTCCGTCGCATACCATACAGGACCCTCAAACCGTTTGGAGACACCCTCTTGCTCCCAGCAGTGGGGCACTCGGACGGCTCGCCATTCCTTGCCCAAAGAATGGGGGAGGTACCACTGCTCCGCCTCCCCCCGGTTCGCTTCGTCGATGCGCATCCACCAGTGAGGGCACTCCTTGCGCCACATCCCTCCTCGACACAACGTGCTGAATGGCATCAGGAGCCTCCTTTTACCTTATGAGTTACCCGTGTGCTGTCCTGAACGCGAGGCAAGCGATGGGAGTTCAGCCTCCAGCGATACGCCTCCCGCAGCCACCCCGGAACACGATACACCGAGATGGCATACGGTCCCACCCATTCACGCATCACCCGGTTGCGCTGGCGCAACAGGTCGGGGTAATCCTTCCGCCACCACCACTCGCCCTGGATGCCGTCCAGCACCACCACATGCGTCACCCCGTACCGCTCGATGGGGTCGGGATAATTCGCAAGACGCGGGATGACCAGCATCGTGGAGACCGGCGCGTCCAGACAAACGCCCGGCGCACAGTTGCCCGCGACCACTGCCCCCTGCGGCAGGACGCGCTCCAGCCTCTGCGCAAACTGCTTCAGTGTGTACTGTCGGTTCCGGTACCATCCCGCAAAATACCAGATGTTCCATGCCGCGATAATGACCAGCGCCGTCGCCGTCGCCCATGCCAGGGGGAATGCGCCTTCTGAAAGGGCGCGATGTAGCACCCACTGCACCACCGCCGCCAGCGGCAACACCAGCAACAGCGTGAGATGCATCACATCCCACGAGAAAGGTACCTGTAAAGCAAACACCAGCGCAAAATACAGGGCATACCCCAGCATCAGCGTGCGCAACAGGTGCGCCCACCACTCGCCCGGACGCCACACCAGCCGGGCAACATCCGGCAACCGCACAACGCCTACCGCCGCCAGCGCCACAATTGCCGGGTAGATGGGCACGTAATACCGGCTCGGAGCGTAGCGGATGAAGGCGAGCAGAGCGATACCCAGCCACATCCATACCAGCAAGAACTCCACCGCGCCGTCCCCTCGGCGCCGTTCCTCCGGGCGAAGGATAGCCAGCAGGGTGGTGGTGAGGGCAAGGAAGATAGTCACCGGCATATGGGCGAACAGGTAGCCCATCAGCCCGTATTGGTAGTTCAACAGCGCACGACGCACGTCTGCAACCGCCTCCACCAGACGGTGTGGCAGTATCTGGTAAGTCAGGTAGAAGTCGCTCATGTGGCGATACTCACGCCAGTGCGGTAATAACCACACTCCGGCGTACAGCATTCCGGCGATGAGCATCCCCCCAGCCGTTGCCGCGATTTCCCAGCGCGTGTTACGCCTGTGCGTGCGTCCACTCCACCAGCTGGCAAGCAGAGGCGCAGGAATGAAGAAAGCGCACAGCGATTTGATACTGCAGGCAGTCACGGTCATTACCCCCGCTAGCACGGGCCATGCCAGCCCCTCGCCGCGGCGCACCCAGGCGTAGAACGCCAGAGCCAGAAAGAGCGTCGCAGGCGTCTCCAGCAGCGCCATCCGGTTGTACATCAGGTAAGCATGTTCCCACGCCAGAATCAGCGTGCCCAGCCAGGCTACCCGCTCACCGAAAGCACGTCGTAACGCTGCAAACAGCACCACCAGAGTAAGCAGGCTACACACGACCGAGATGCCCCTCGCCTGGGGGTAGCCGACGCCGAATACCCGAAATACCGCCGCCTGCACAGCATGTACCAGTGGGCTGAGCACCATATTGTTGAACTCGTTGGTGCGCGTGTGTCCCAACAACACGGCGTTACGGGCGTTGTGCGTGTAAAAGCCCTCGTCGGTCAGCAAACCGCTGCTCCAGCAGAGGCGAAAGTCCGGGTCGGCGTCTAACGACACCACCCTCGCCCATACCGCCAGAGCGGAGGCGATTGCAATCAGTATGATGATCCAGACTCGTGCTCTCATCTTTACTCTATATGTAGGCACACGGCTCGGCAGGAGCCTCGCCCTCCAACACGTTTTCAGTCTATTTTGTCATGTTGAGCGTCAGCGAAGGGGGTCAGTCCATCGCCACACCGAGATTCTTCGCTCCGCACCCTTGATGTAGCCGCAGGCTTTAGCCTGCGCCAAAGGCACGCAACCTGAAGGTTGCGGCTACATGTCTACATGTCAACTGCGCCTTCCTCCCCCTGTAGCCGCAGGCTTTAGCCTGCGTGCAGCGCAACCTAAAGGTTGCGGCTACATGTCTACATGTCAACTGCGCCTTCCTTCCCCTGTAGCCGCAGGCTTTAGCCTGCGCAAAACGAACGCAACCTAAAGGTTGCGGCTACATCCGGAGTAAGTTGACCAAATGTTACCTACTAACCCCTGCTCTCGTCTATCAGCCGCAAAAACTCCGCGAAATACGGGTCGCTGTCGCGCGGACCCGGTGACGCCTCCGGGTGATACTGCAGGGTGAAGATGGGCAGAGAGGTATGCCGTAACCCCTCCACCGTACCATCGTTCAGGTTAATCTGCCATACCTCCATGCCCGGCTCCAGCCCGGATGGGTCTACGGCGTAACCATGATTCTGCGAAGTAATCGTTACCTGCCCGGAGCGCAGGTCTTTCACGGGATGATTGCACCCCCGATGTCCAAACTTCAACTTGAACGTCTTCGCCCCGAATGCCGCACCGACCAGCTGGTTGCCCAGGCAGATGCCGAAGAGAGGCACTTTGCCCACCAGCCGACGCACCTGCGCCACAATGTCGCTCAACAGGGCAGGGTCGCCGGGTCCGGGTGAGAGGGCTACCCCGTCGGGCGCTGTGGCGAGAACGTCCTCTGCAGTAGCAGTACAGGGCAAGACCGTCACCCTGCTACCCAGCGCGGCGAACCTCCTCAAAATATTGTACTTCAGCCCGCAGTCCAGCAGTGTAATACGGTAGCGCGTATCGGGTAGTACCGGCGCATCCACCGGCTTCATCCCTTCCACGTCCCACACATACGGCTCCGGCGTGGTAACCATGCGCACATAGTTGAACTGGTCGTAACGGGGCGACGCCTGCAGATGGCGCAGAGCCTCCTCGCGGGTCAGCTCGGTGGTCAGGATGCCCATCATCACCCCTGCCGCACGCAGTCGACGTGTGAGCGCGCGGGTGTCGATGCCGTGAATACCGGGGATACCCTTTGCCTGCAGGTGCTCACGCAGGCTCCAGCGAGCGCGCCAGTTGCTGGGATGCTCACACACTTGCCTCACCACCAGCGCAGAGACCTGAACCTGCCGCGATTCATCGTCCTCCTCGTTGATGCCGTAGTTGCCGATGAGCGGATAGGTCAACGTGACAATCTGCCCGGCATACGAGGGGTCGGTGAGTATCTCCTGATAACCGGTCATGCCGGTATTGAAGACCACCTCGCCCACTACCGTGCCGGGCGCACCGATCGCCTCGCCCTCGAAGGTCACCCCATCTTCCAGAGCCAGCAACGCCCTCATGCCAACCTCCCTGCGACCACTCTGCCGCCAAAAACGGTAGCCACCACGCGCAAGTCCCCCCACTCCTCTACCGGCGTAGACGCCGGGTCGCGACTCAACACCACGAAGTCGGCGCGTTTGCCCGCGCTCAGCGAGCCGGTATGCGCTTCATCGTGTACGGCGTAGGCAGAGCCTTTGGTGTATAGACGGATAGCGGTCAACGCATCTACACTTTCGGTTTCGCCCAGCACCACGCCATGTGGCGTTTGGCGTTGCATCGCCGCGCGAATGCCATCCAGCGGCGCGCCCGACACTACCGGAAGGTCGGAACTGAACGCCACCGGCACGCCCGCCTTCAGCAGAGATGCCACCCGATTCAGGCGCCGCGCCCGCTCCTCGCCTAGACCATATCGGTAAGCGTCTCCCAGTCGCGCCACGAACTCTGGTTGCAGCACCGCCACGACGCCCAGCTCCCGCAAGCGGGCAATGAGCGCATCGTCCAGCAACATACAATGCTCTACCCGATGGCGGATGTCGGGGCGAGGAGATGCCTGCATCGCCTGCGCATACAGGTGCAGCACCATCTCTATCGCGCGGTCGCCGATAGCGTGCGTGGCGATTTGCCATCCAGCACGGTGTGCCCCCATCACGTAGTTCTCGAGCTCCTCCTCGCTGTGCAGAAGCATCCCCGTCGTGCCGGTATCCACGAAAGGCTCCTTCAGGGCGGCAGTACGGGTAGTCAGCGCACCATCGGCAAACACCTTCGCAATGCCGTTACGCACACCGTCGCTGCCCGTGCGCACGTCCTGTGGGTGCATCCACGCGCCGTCCCGTCGGAGCGCACCCGCCAGTATCATCAGCGTCACGCGCAGAGGCGCACCCTCGTTCACCGCCTGCGCGTAGGCGGCGATTTCGCCCTGCAGGTCACCCCAGCCGGTGCTGGCATCCGCCGCGGCGGTAATACCCTTCTCCGCCATCGCCTGCGCTGCCAGATGCACCGCCTCGACCCGCCGAGCGTGGGAAAGCGGTGGCTGATGTTTGGTAACCAGCTCCACCGCGCTCTCCAGCAAAACGCCGGTTGGTTCGCCCGCAGCGTCGCGTTCGATGGTGCCGCCGGGTGGGTCGGGCGTCTCGCGAGTGATGCCAGCGACCTTCAGCGCCAGGGAGTTCGCCACCCCGCCATGCTTGCTGGTATGTTCGATGAACACCGGTTTGTCCGCGCTCACCCGGTCCAGGTCGTAACGGGTGGGATGCCTGCGCTCCGCCATGCGGTTCTGGTCATAGAAGCTACCTGTAATCCACTCGGAATCCGGATGCTCCTCTGCCCAGCGGCGCAACTGCGCGACCAGAGCGGGAACGTCTGGCGCGTGCTCGGGGCTGAGGTTCGCCGCGCTCAGGTCTAAACCGTACGCCAAGATATGGCAGTGACAGTCATTGAAGCCCGGCACGACGAAGAGCCCTCCCCCGTCCACGCGCCTTGCCGACGGATAACGCGCGGAGAGGTCACCCGCCTCGCCAACCGCCAGAATGCTCTCATCCCGCCACACCATCGCACTGGCGACGGGCTGTTGCTCGTCCATCGTGTAGATGGTCACGTTATGTAAGAGTGTCTCCGGCATCTTTCTTCTTCCCCTGTAGCCGCAGGCTTTAGCCTGCGCAAAACGAACGCAACCTGAAGGTTGCGGCTACATGTCTACATGTCAGCTGCGCCTTCCTCCCCCTGTAGCCGCAGGCTTTAGCCTGCGCAAAACGAACTACATGTCAGCTGCGCCTTCCTTCCCCTGTAGCCGCAGGCTTTAGCCTGCGCAAAACGAACGCAACCTAAAGGTTGCGGCTACATGTCAGCTGCGCCTTCCTTCCCCTTGTAGCCGCAGGCTTTAGCCTGCGCAAAACGAACGCAACCTGAAGGTTGCGGCTACATGTCTACATGTCAACTGCGCCTTCCTTCCCCTGTAGCCGCAGGCTTTAGCCTGCGCAAAACGA
>CALJAP010000030.1 GCA_938027655.1 uncultured bacterium
AGGCGAGCAAATCGCCCCCTCGCAGAAGCCGGAGAGCACAGTGAAGGTGGAGGAGCTGTTGCTTTCCTGAGTGCATCTTGAAGCCTCCTCCTCCAGAATGTTATAATGCCCTCAGAGAGCCTGTGCATTCAATGAGGAAGGTTTGCATGATTGACCCCAAAGTGTACCGCGAAATGGGCTTGAACGACCAGGAGTACCAGCGCATCCTGCAGCTACTTGGTCGAGAGCCAACCTACACCGAACTGGGCATGTTTGCCGTCATGTGGTCAGAGCACTGCGGCTACAAATACTCGCGCCCCATCCTGCGCCGTTTCCGCGAATACCGTCAGGCGGTAGAGAGCGGTGGGCTGGAGAACGCCGGTGTGGTGGACATCGGTGACGGGTGGGGCATCGTGATGAAAGTAGAAAGCCACAACCATCCCTCCGCTGTAGAACCGTTTCAGGGCGCGGCAACGGGCGTAGGCGGTATCCTGCGCGACATCTTTACGATGGGTGCACGCCCTATCGCCATTCTGGACAGCCTGCGCTTCGGTCCACTGGACGACGCCCGCAACCGCTATCTGTTCACCCACGTGGTAGGAGGCATCTCCTGGTATGGTAACTGCGTCGGCGTGCCGACCGTCGCCGGAGAGGTGTACTTCAACCGTTGCTACTCAGGCAACCCGCTGGTGAACGCGATGGCGGTGGGCATTGTGCGCATCGATAAGATCGCTCGTGCGCGCGCAGAAGGTGTGGGCAACCCCGTACTCTACGTCGGCTCCAGTACAGGGCGCGACGGCATCCACGGCGCCACCTTCGCCAGTGAGGAATTGAGCGAAGATTCGGAAGCCAGGCGCCCCAACGTGCAAATGGGCGACCCCTTCGCGGAAAAGCTGCTTATCGAAGCCACCCTCGAAGCGCTCGCTACCGGCGACATCGTGGGCATTCAGGACATGGGCGCAGCGGGGCTCACCTGTTCCACTAGCGAGACCGCCTTCAAAGGTGGCACCGGCATGGAGATAGACGTGCTGCGCGTACCCCGCCGTGAGGAGGGCATGACACCCTACGAGGTGATGCTCTCCGAATCGCAGGAGCGGATGCTGTGCATCGTCAAGAAGGGGCGCGAAGAGGCGGTCGCCAGCATCTTCCGTAAGTGGGGGCTGAACGCGGTCGTTATCGGGCACGTCACCGACGACGGCATCCTGCGTGTGAAGGAAGGGGAACAGGTGGCTGCCGAGTTTCCCGCCGCCTTCCTGACAGACGCCTGTCCAACCTACACGCTGAAGGCGGAGGAACCCGCCTACATCGCCCGCGTGCGCGAGTTTGACCCCTTGCAGCTGCCAGAACCCGAAGACTATAACCGCGTGCTGTTGGGGTTGCTTGCCTCGCCCTCTATCGCCAGCAAGCGGTGGGTGTACGAGCAATACGACCACATGGTGCAGACCCAAACCGTTTACCTTCCCGGTGGCGACGCGGCGGTGTTGCGCCTGCGCGGCACAGCAGGCAAAGGCATCGCTCTCAAAATCGACGGCAACGGACGATACTGTTATCTGGACCCCTTTGTGGGCGGGATGCACGCCGTCGCCGAGTGCGCACGCAACATCTCCTGCACGGGCGCGAAACCACTGGCAGTAACCGACTGCCTGAACTTCGCCAACCCAGAACGCCCCGAAATCTTCTGGCAGTTCGAGCGAGCAGTAGACGGCATCGCCACCGCCTGCGAGGTGCTGGAAACGCCGGTGATTTCGGGCAACGTGTCGTTCTACAACGAAACGCCTGACGGCGCGGTGTTCCCCACCCCGACTATCGGTATGGTAGGGCTGCTGGAGGACGTGAGCCTACACTGCACAGCGAGCTTCCGACAGGCAGGCGATGCAGTGGCGCTACTGATACCCGAAGGCTGGCGCGACCCGCTGCAGGGGCTGGGCGGTAGTGAATACCTGGCAGTGGCACACAGCATCGAGGCAGGTGCTCCTCCCGCGCTGGACATCGAGGCGGAGAAACGCCTGCAGGCGTGCGTGCGCGAGGCGATTGCCCAGCGAGTGCTCCACAGCGCGCACGACTGCTCCGACGGCGGACTGGCGGTAGCCGTAGCCGAAAGCTGTATAATGGGCAATCTGGGGGCAGATATCGCCCTCTCCACCGATGAACGCACCGACGCTGCGCTGTTTGGCGAAACCGCCTCGCGGATTGTGGTCTCCCTGCCTGCGGAGAACCTGCTACGCCTGCAGCAAATAGCGAGGGCACACGGCATCTCGTGCGTCGAGCTGGGCACGGTCATCTCGGAGAGCACCCTGCGCATCGGCATCAACGGCAGCACGCGCATCGACCTGCCTCTGGACGCTCTCAGTGATGCTTACGAGGGAGCCATTCCCCGACTGCTCCGCGCGGAGGGAGGAGCTTAAGTGGCTGTCGATATCACTGCTTTGCCCGAAGTTGCTCAGCGCATCGTTGCTGAAATAACGCAACATCGCAAGGTGTTTGCCATCCCCCTCTTCGGCTCGTGGGCGCGCGGTGAGCAGATGCCCGTCCCCGATATTTTGAGGAGGTTCTGTGTTGAGAAGTGCAGCAAGCACCAGCTGTTGCAAAGAAGGAGGTAACGCGCCAGGATGAATGAGACAGCTCTTTCACCAGAATGGCAGCAGGCGGCGCGATTCCTGCAAGAACACGGCTTGCGCTTCTACCCACGCTCTATTCGCCAGGCGGGCGAGGCATCCATCGCCTTCGCTAAACATGATGAGCAAGGCTTCGTCGTGTGCTTGCAGCCGCTGCCGATGGTTGATCCCAGCGCGTTGCTGCGGCTGGGAGAGGTGTATCTCTATCCTGTGGACTGGCATAACTACCTCGCCGTGCGCGAGCTGCTCTCGCTGTCTCCCTCCCCTTGCGACAGACCGGCTTCCTTCGGCACGGGCGACCGGCTGGGCATGGTTACCGCCGCGCACCTGCAGGCACTCCAGCGTGATGATGTCTTTCCCGTGATCGCCCAGCAATCCCCGCGTGAGCTGGTGCGAACAGGGCGCGATTTCCGCGAGGTGCTGCTCAGCGCGGTGTGCGGCGTATTGGAAACAAGCTACACGGGCAAGTTTGGCGCAGACGCCGACCACATCAAACACGAACAGCAACTGCTGCAGGCGATAGAAGCCGGCTACAGCATGTACACCATAGACCTCAGCGACTACCTGCGCGACGTCACCCGCCTCACCCAGCCCGAGATCGTGGACAAGATGCGCACCCTGTCACCACTGAGCCAGACCATCATCCGCGATCACGCCAACATGCGCATTCGAACAGAGGGCGGCGAGCAATACGTACTGGAGGCAGAAAGGCTGGTACAGTCCGCTATTACCTTTGAAGAGGCAGTGCAGCGGGCGGTTCGCTTCGACACGATGCTGAAGGAACATCTCACGGAGTTCGACTTCGAGGTCTCCATCGACGAAAGCACGCGGGTCACCACTCCAGAAGACCACCTTTACGTGGTGGAGTATCTGCGGCGTAGCGGGGTTCAGCTGTGGAGCCTCGCCCCCCGCTTGCCGGGCGAGTTTCAAAAGGGGGTGGACTACGCAGGCGATGTAGCAGAGCTGGAGAGAGCACTTCGTCTGCACACGGCACTGTGTCGGGAGCTGCAAGGTTATCGTTTGAGTCTGCACTCCGGCAGCGATAAGTTCAGCATCTACCACCTCTTCCGCGAGGCAACAGCAGGCAACTTCCACGTGAAAACCTCCGGCACCAGCTGGCTACAGGCTGTGCGGTTGATTGCCCAAACCGACGCTCGTCTTTTCACCGAGCTGTACCGCCTGTGCCTGTTGCACCTGGAAGAAAGCAAGCAGGCGTATCATGTGAGTATCTCTGCCAGACAGCTGCCCCCGATGCCTCCTGCCGACTTAAACGCCTTCCTCGCTCAGCCATCGGTGCGCCAGCTGTTCCATATCTCTTACGGCGTGTTGCTGGAGGAGGCGGGCAGTGCAATCCGCGACCTGCTCACCACCCATGAGCAGGAACATTACCGCCTCGTCACCGAACATATCGAGCGACATCTGCAGGCATTGAGGTGAGGCGTTGGGACTGCGTATCGCCATCGTGAACTCCAGCAGCTTCGGCAAGTACTTTCCGGAGCATATCGAACGCCTGAAGGCTGTGGGAGAGGTAGCGCGTTTCGATTTTCCAGCAACTATCGACGGCAAATCGCTGGCGGAGGCGTTGCTAGGTTATAACATCATCATCGCTAGCGTCAAACCCTGCTTCTCGCGTGAGTTTTTCCAGTACAAGGACCACACCCTGCTGATAGCCCGTCACGGCATCGGCGTAGACAACATCCACCTGCCCAGCGCGGCGGAGAAGGGTGTTTTGGTTACGAAGGTGACCCCCTGGGTGGAACGGGAAGCGGTTGCGGAGCTGGCGGTGGCGTTACTGCTGGACATCCTGCGCCTGACGCACGAGGCAAGGCGAGCGGTCTATAAAAGCCGCTGGGCAGAACGGGCGCGGTTCGTGGGCTTCGAAATCAAGGGCAAAACGGTGGGCATTATCGGCATCGGCAACATCGGCAGTCGGGTGGCGGAAATACTGCGCCACGGATTCGGCGCGAACACTATCGCCTACGACCCCTACCTGTCGCCCGAGACGGTGCGCAGCCGCGCCGCCGAGCCGGTGGAGCTGGATGACCTGCTGCAGCAGTCCGACATCCTCTCTCTCAACGCCTCATTGAACGAAGGCAACTACCACATGCTCTCGCATCGCGAGTTCGCCCTGATGAAGCAAGGCGTCTTTCTGGTGAACACCGCACGAGGCGAACTGATAGACGAAGACGCATTGATAGTCGCTCTTGAAACGGGCAAGGTGGCAGCAATCGGCATGGACGTGGTGGAAGGCGAGCCGATAGATGGGGAACACCGCCTGCTGAAGTATCCCAATGTGCTTGTTGTGCCCCACATTGGCGCCTACACACGTGAGTCGTTGCGCCTGATGGGTGAGAAGGTGGTACAGGACGTCGAGCGGGTGGCGCGCGGTGAGAAGCCGGAGGATGTGGTGGTTCCGTAACCGATGGTGCAGCACGCTCTGCCTGCTGTGCTATAATCAGAGCGAGGTGATGCCCGATGGCACAACAGACGCTCATACCGGTCGCACGCTCACTGCCCAAGGGCAAGATCAGCTACGAGCAGTTCCTGCAGTGGCTGGACGAGGACACCTGGGCAGAATGGGTGGACGGAGAGGTGCAATTGATGAGCCCGGTTTCATTGGAACATGACAGGGTATACGGTTTCCTGTTCTCTATTCTTCGAACATTCGTCTCGGCGCACGGGCTGGGCACGGTACATTCGGAGCCTTTTCAGATGAAGACGGGAAGTGACCTGCCCGGTCGCTCGCCAGACATCCTGTTCGTGAGCAGGCAAAACCAGCACCGCCTGAAACCCACCTATCTGGACGGACCCGCCGACCTCGTGGTGGAAATCGTTAGCCCCGACAGCGAGGAGCGCGACCGCGTGCACAAGTTCGCTGAATACGAGCAAGGCGGCGTGCGCGAATACTGGCTGATTGACCCCCAGAAGCGCGAGGCGGAGTTCTACGTGCTGGGCGAGCACGGAAAGTATACGCTGCAC
>CALJAP010000031.1 GCA_938027655.1 uncultured bacterium
GCTGGCATACCGAGTGTCCTTCAGCAGATACCAGCGCACAAAGTAAAGATGTTCATCATCGTTCTCGTTTTCGGGCGTCCCCTTATCGTCGTAGCCCCAATACTCCGCCTCCAGTATCGGCTCGTTGTTCTCATCGTCTGCTCGCTCAGTATGCAGGTAATCCGAGCGGTTGCTGTTCCTATCCGGCGGGGCACTGCCGTATACATATGCCGACAGGCGATACAGGTATATCCCATGCGGGGCGGTGCTGCCAGCGCCTAACTTGCCATCCCGTGTCCATTCCCACGTGCCCGCACGCGCCAAGTTCTCGAACTCCCGAACCAACACCGGGTTCTGGAGGGGTACCACACGATATACATCCTGACCGAAGCATAGGCGTTAACGAGGCACAGCAGGGTGAGGGCGGTCAGTACCCCCCCGTGTGAGTGGCAAAAGCACGTGTTCCATCTTATTTGCTCCCTTCGCTCACGAGGGGTGTGTGCAGTTACATGGTAGCACGCCGTGCCAAAAACGTCAAGGAATTGGTGAAATCCTCTGGAAAAATTGTGCTCTCACCCATGCTGCGCCGCCGAGAAGCACCATCAGCAGACTCACCCACTGCGCCTCCGAAAGCCCCAGCGCCAGCACGGTGGATGTTGCCCCGATGCGCCAGAACTCCACGATGAAGCGGTACACACCGTATAGCGCGAGATACGCCCAGAACACCTTGCCTTCAGGGTGAGGAGGCTTCTGCATCCGCGCCAGCAGGGCGAAGATGAGCAGGTTGGAGAGCGAGGCATAAATCTGCGTGGGGTGGCTGGGCGGCGTGTGGGTGTGCGCATGGAAAGGGTCTTGAAATGAACACGCCCAGGGCAGGTCGGTCGGCACGCCGTAGCAACATCCGTTCAGAAAACAGCCGACCCGCCCTATCGCGTAGGCAAGCGCGACGCCCGGCGCCAGCACATCCGCCAGCCTCAGGAAGGGAATGCCTTTGCGCCATGCCAGCAACGCCACCGCCAGCCCACCGCCGAGAAACGCCCCGTGAAAGGAGAGACCACCTTCCCAAAAGTACAGCGCGTGCAGAGGCTCCCTTGCAAAACTACCCCAGTTTAGCCCAACAAACACCAGGCGCGCCCCCAGCACACCTGCCAGCGCGGTCAACAAGACGAAGTCCAGAATCTGTTCGGCTTCCAACCCGTAGCGTGGCGCCACCCGCATCGACCACCACACCGCCAGCGCAAAGCCGAGCACAATCATCACGCCGTAGGAACGCACTTCTACCGGACCCAGATGAAACAGGATAGGATGCATGATCCAGTGCCTCGCTCTTCGAAGGGTTACGATTGGATTATACCATTGCACGAGGATTTCGGGGGCGTCTTCGCCAATTAATAATTGAAAGCTTTTGCGCAGGCTGAAGCCTGCGGCTACACGCAATCTAAGAGGAGGTACCGACATGCTTCATCGCAAAATGATGCTGTTCTCGTCGGCGCTGCTGATTGCCATCGCGTGGACGGTGATGGCAAACGTCCAGCCCGAATCTGCCCAGCCCCCTGCAGACAAAGCGCAGGAGCAGTGCGCTGATTGCCACCAGGAAGTCGCAGAGGTCTTTAAGCAATATGCGCACGCGGGTCTGAACTGTTCGCAGTGCCATCCGAACGCGCTGGCGCATCAGAACGCCGACGACCCCACCGAGGTGCTCCCTGTGGTGGACTTCCGCTCCGAAACCTGCGGCTCGTGCCACAAGTTCCAGTATGAGACCTACTTCACCAGTGAGCCGGGCACAGCAGGCGAGTTCGGCGGCACTCCTGCCGACCCCGAAGAGCATCCCAAGACGAAGGACTTCCCTCTCTACAACAAGATTATCGCCGGACACGGTTTCACCAAAGAGTACAACGAAGACCGCGCGCATCGCTATATCTTGCGTGACCACATCGACATCAAGCGGGGTAAGAACCTTGCCTGCCTGAATTGCAAATCCACGCAGGTCGCTACCTACTGGGGCAAGGAGTGGAAAGGGTTGGAGCTCACCAACGACGGCGACGTGGTGGCGAAGTGGCAGGAAGCCATCAACCGCATCCCCAAGGAGATGCAGGACTACGGTGTATCCTGTGCACACTGCCACAACCCGCATACTGCGCAGCTGCAAATCATCAATAAAGCCCTGCTCAACGCCATCGAGCAGCGCGGCGTGAACCCGTACTGGAAGGAGCGCAATGCCACCAGCTTTGCCCGGGCGGATAAGCAGCAGAAGGAGGTGCTGGTCTGTGCGCAGTGTCATGTGGAGTATGTGTGCGGACCGGGAGCGGACAAGAAAACACGCTTCGAATTTAGCTGGCGCAAGGCACGCGACCTACATGACTACTACATGGAGCGCCACAAATACCAGCAGGACTGGGTGCATGAAATCATCGGCGAGCCACTCGTGAAGAGCCAGCACCCCGAAGTAGAGACCTTCTGGGAGAGCAAGTACGAACGGGCAGGTGCGTCGTGCGTTACCTGCCATATGCCGAAGGTGAACGTGAACGGACGCTGGCTGACCTCCCACTGGCTGGTGTCGCCCTTGCGGTATATCGACAAATACCTAAAGGGTGAGAAGCTAGGTGCATACCCCTGCGCCCAGTGTCATAACGTCTCGCCGCAGAACCTGCGCGAGCAGGTGCTGCGGGTGCAACGGCATGTGAACGAGGCACAGAAGCGCGTGCAGCAAGCCCTCACCGATAGCATCGAGGCTATCGCCGCAGCCAAGCAGGCGAAAGCGGCTGGCAAAAGCGTGGACGAAGAAGGGCTGAAAAGGGCGGTGCTGCTGCACCAGCAGGCGCATGTGCGCTGGGAGAACCTAGCGGTCTCGGAGAACAGCATGGGTTTCCACAACCCCGAAGAGGTGATGAAGGAGCTGAATGAAGCCCTGGACTACGCCCGTCAGGCGCAGCTGCTGGCGACCAGGGCGGCGAGGTAAAGAACATGTGGGGGCAGACCGGTGTGTCTGCCCCTTGTGTCTTGCCAATCGAGACAGCACATTGGCAGGAAGTCCCCCATCACAATCGTGTACATGGAATGGAACACCAGCAAGGAGGCTTGCCCCATGAGCGAACTCACGCGCGAACAGGCACAGAAGCGATTGGCAGAGCTGCGCCGGTTGATTGAACACCATAACTACCTCTACTACGTGCTGGACCAGCCCGAGATTTCCGATGCCGAGTACGACGCGCTGATGCGCGAACTGCTGCAGCTGGAAGAGCAGTTCCCCGACCTTCGCACACCCGACTCGCCCTCGATGCGCGTAGGCGCGCCGCCGCTGGAATCGTTCGCCACCCATACCCACCGCCAGCCGATGCTCAGCCTGGGAAACGCTTTCGGCGCGGAGGAGTTGAGGGAGTTTGACCAGCGCATCAAGCGGTTCCTGGGGATGCCTCTGGACCAGCGCATCGAATACGTGGCGGAGCTGAAGATAGACGGACTGGCTATCTCGCTGACCTATGTAGACGGTGTATTCGTCACAGGCGCCACGCGCGGCGACGGCTTCCAGGGCGAAGACGTCACCCAGAACCTGCGCACCATCCACGCCATTCCCCTGCGCTTGCGACAACCCTCCGCCGTCTCCGCGTCCCTTTTTGAGGAGCCTGCTGTGCCCATTCCCTCGTTCGTCGAGGTGCGCGGTGAAGTGTATCTCACACACGACGAGTTCCGGCGCATTAACGAGGAACGCGAGCAGACGGGCGAACCCACTTTCGCCAATCCGCGCAACGCGGCGGCAGGTTCCGTGCGCCAGCTGGACCCACGCATCACTGCCAGGCGTCGCCTTAGCCTGTTCGCCTACGGTATCGGCGCGATAGAGGGGGCAAGCTTCGACACACACTGGCAGATTTTGCAAACGCTGAAGGCATGGGGCTTCCCCGTGAATCCACACGCCCGCATTTGCTCTGGTATCGAGGAGGTCATCGCCTTCTGCGAAGGATGGACAGCGCGACGGGGCGAGCTGAACTACGATGTGGACGGTGTGGTGGTGAAGGTGAACTCTCTGCTGATGCAGCAGGATTTGGGTTATGTGCAGCGCAGTCCACGCTGGGCGGTGGCGTACAAGTTCCCTGCTCAGCAGGCGCGCACACGCATTCTGGAAGTGCGCTGGCAGGTGGGACGCACGGGCGCGCTGACCCCAGTCGCCATCATGGAGCCGGTGGAGGTAGGCGGCGTCACCGTCTCACGCGCCACCCTGCACAACGAGGACGAAATCGCCCGCAAGGGAGTGATGGTGGGCGACGTGGTGATGATTCAGCGTGCGGGCGACGTGATACCCGAAGTGGTGTCCGTCGTGGAGGAGGAACGCGACGGCGACGAACAGCCAATCGTCCGCCCGCAGACCTGCCCCGAATGCGGAGCACCGGTAGAAAAACCCGCAGGCGAAGCGGTAGCGCGATGCGTGAACCTCGCCTGCCCGGCACAGATTGTGGAGCGCATTCGGCACTTTACCTCGCGTAACGCGATGAACATCGAGGGCTTCGGTGACAAGTGGGTACAGCGACTGTTCGAGGAAGGGATTATCCGCGACCCTGCCGACCTGTATTACCTGAAGAAAGAGAACCTGCTGCCGCTGGAGCGTATGGGTGAGAAGCTGGCGGAGAACCTGCTGAACTCGGTAGAGCGCAGTAAGCAAGTTCCCCTGTCGCGCTTCATCTACGCGCTGGGTATCCGACAGGTGGGCGAACGCGCCGCGCAACTGCTCGCCGAGTATCTGGGCAGTCTGGACGCGCTGATGAACGCTACCGAAGAGCAGCTGCTGCAGATTCCGGAGGTCGGTCCCGCCACCGCACGCGAGATTGTAGAGTTCTTCCGTCGTGAGGAGAACCGCCGCGTGATACAGAAAATGCTGGACGCAGGTGTTACCCCCATTGCTGAACGGCAGAAACGCTCCGATGCCTTTGCGGGATTAACCTTCGTGTTCACCGGCGCACTCCAGCGCTTTACCCGCGAAGAGGCGGAGGCTCTCGTACGCGAGCTGGGTGGCAAGGCATCCGGCAGCGTCAGCCGACAGACCAGCTACGTGGTGGTGGGCGCAAGCCCAGGTTCCAAGTATCAGAAGGCGTTGCAGCTGGGCGTGCCGGTGCTGA
The DNA here is from genome assembly GCA_938027655.1 of uncultured bacterium. GTDB lineage: Bacteria > Armatimonadota > HRBIN16 > HRBIN16 > HRBIN16 > HRBIN16. The sequence continues at coordinate 5,088 of CALJAP010000031.1, forward strand.
CAGAGGAGGAGTTTCTGAGGATGGTAGAGGAGGCGCAGTCGCCATGAGCGCACGAAACATCTGGCTTACCGGCTGTGGCGCGGTGGTTTTTCTGGTGCTGATGTCAGCGGGCATCCTCTTTCTCTACTGGACGGCGCCGCCCGATGTGCCCGTTCCGTCCCTTCCCACGCCGCCCGATAACGCCTACCCCGCTTATCTGCAGTTGGTAGAGAAGACTCGCCAGCTGGAAGCCAGTACCCCGAACGTAGGGGCTCTTTCCCAGAGGGCTATGCAGCGTGGAGCCAGCACATCTGATTTGCGCCGTCTCGTCGCCATCTATGAGCCGGTTCGACAGGAATACCGCAAACTTCTGAAAAAACCATCGGTTGTAACGGACTGGGACAGTGTGGATGCCACCATGCAGGCTGGCTCCGTGTTGCGAACGTGGGCGAGAGTGGAAGCTGCCGACATCGAAGTGGCATTTCGCGAAGGCGACCATGCCCGAGCCATCGACGACCTGCGCACCATTATGTTGCTTACGGAGAATATACGACGCGGCGGGACGTTTATCCGCTATCTTGTCGGGGAAGTGATGATAGTCATCGTTACCAGTGTCTTCTCGGACAGTTTGGAGAAACTTTCTCCAGCCGAGTGCGACCGGGTGGTACAGGTGATACGCGAGTGGGAGCAGACGCGCGTACCCTTCTGGCAGGCTCTGGAGGGCGAGAAGCGGCTCACCATTGCCATGTACCACGCCATGCACGAGGGCGGTGAACGTATGGCACGCCTGTTTGGGGCACCACCAAGCGCCGGTCCTCCACGCTATGCAGGCAGGATGATGAACCTGCGGGCGGCGGCGCGAGAGGCAGTGCGGCTGTACGATAAAGCCATTGCTGAGGCGAAAAAGCCCCTTCTTGAGCGACGGCTGCCTGGTGTTACACCGAAACATCCGTTGAACCAGGCACTGCTTTCGACCGTATTCAGTCGCGTGTCGGATAAATCCGCGATAAGCGTCACGCGGTTGCACCTGCTGGCTTGTGCGGCGGCAGTGCGTGCCTACCGATTACGTCATGGGCATTACCCGCGCACGCTGGCAGAAGCGGGCGCCGCCGACCTGAACAAAGACCCCCTTACCGGCGGCGAGTTTGTGTACCGTGCCGGCGCAAAAGGCTTCCTGCTTTACTCTGTGGGCGTGGACGGCAAGGACGATGGAGGCAAACGGGTGGTGGATTCGCGAATCTTTGAGGCTGAAGGGGACATCTCCCCCATGCGCTACGACATCCCCAAAACCGCTGCCGCGGCGCCGCCTGGTCCTGAAGCATGGCTGAAATAGTTAGTAGGTCTACTGGGAGAAGCCCCCTCACTAGACGTGAGCATTGAATACCGCACGATACGGAGGTGAACATGTCCCGCAGTGACCCATTCGAGATACGCAAGCTGTACAAATACCTGCGCGTAGTGGATGTGTGCGATGCGCTGGACGGCATCGGCTACTTTGACCTCACGCTGATGTCGCCGGAGGTGCGCCCTCTCTGGAGCGGGATGCGTTTTTGGGGCGTTGCGCTGACGGTGCGCTGTGTGCCCGCCAACCGCCCCATGTGGAAGCTGAACACCACCGAAGAAATCGTCAACGCGCACGGCAGATGGTTCCGCGAGGTAGGGCACATCGGCTTCGAACACCTGATTCAGCCCGGTCACGTGGTGGTGACCGACACAGGCGGCAGTAAAGAGGTAGGTTTCTGGGGTTCTGCTAACAGTCTGGGCGCAGTGGCGGCGGGTGCGGTCGGTATTATCACCGACGGCTATGCTCGCGACACCTACGAGCTGACCCTGCAACGTACCCCGATATGCTGCCGTGCGCGAGGACGGACGATTATTCCGGGACGCATCGAAGTGGTGGAGGTGCAGACCAAAATCGCTTGCGCAGGGGTGCAGGTGCGACCGGGCGACATCGTGGGCGCAGACGACGATGGTGTGGTGGTCGTGCCGATAGAGGTAGCAGAGGAGGTTGCCAGACATGCCCGCGCGGTACTACTGAGGGACATGCGCGCCCGACGCCAGCTGTACGAACGGCTCGGCATGACGCCCGACCACACGGTGGATTACGAGACGGTAGAGGCATATTATGCAGAACTGGATGGGTGAATGACCCTGTGACCGGATGTAGCCGCAGGCTTTAGCCTGCGCACGAACCGATGACCGAATGTAGCCGCAGGCTTCAGCCTGCGCACCAACCAATGACCGAATGTAGCCGCAGGCTTTAGCCTGCGCAAGAACCGATGACCGGATGTAGCCGCAGGCTTCAGCCTGCGCAACATATGAAACGCAACCTAAAGGTTGCGGCTACAGCGCGTCTCGGTAGCGCAGGTATAATACATAGGAGATACCCGCATGATGCGCAAGATGACATCACTGCTCGCAAGCGAATAGGAGGAAATGATGGCGCAGGTTGCGTTTATCGGACTGGGCACGATGGGTTATCCGATGGCGGGGCATCTCGCCAGACGGTTCGAGACGCTGGTGTGGAACCGCACCGCCAGCAAGGCGCAAGCACATGCACAACAGTTCGGTTCACACGCCGTAGCCGACCTCAGGGAGACAGCCCGGGCGGATTTTATTTTCACCTGCCTGCCTACCAGTGTGGAGGTAGAGGCAATGGTGCAACAGGTGCTGCCCCAGCTGAAGCCCGGCACGGTGTGGATAGATTGTACCAGCGGCGACCCCAACCACAGCCGACGCATTGCCCGACAGCTGCAGGAAGCAGGCTGTGACTTTCTGGACGCGCCCGTGTCAGGAGGCAAAGCGGGCGCAGAAGCGGGCACGCTGACAGTGATGGTCGGGGGCAACCGCGACACCTTCGAGCGCGCCCTGCCGGTGGTGCAGGCGTTTGCGGGCAAGGTGTTCCATGTGGGCGATGTGGGCGCAGGGCACGCGGTGAAAGCGGTGAACAACATGCTGCTGGCGATTGCGCTGCTCTCGGCGGCGGAGGGGCTGGTAACGCTGGTGAAACAGGGCGTAGACCCCGCCATCGCGCTGGAGGTCATCAACGTCAGCTCGGGACGGTCGTTTTCAACGGAGGTGCATTTCCCCGAGCGCGTGCTCACACGCGAGTTCCCGAACACTTTCAGCCTTGCTCTGCTGGCAAAGGATGCGCGGATTGCGGTCTCGATGGCACGAGAGGCATATGTGCCCGTGCCGCTGATGCAGCTCGCCGCAGAGATGTTCGAGATGGCGAAGGCGCAAATCGGGGGCGATGTAGACCATACGGCAGTGGTGAAGCTGATAGAAGCATGGGCAGGGGTAGAGATTGCCCCAAAGAGCGGATAACCAGCACGGGGAGGGCGAGGCTCCCGTAAAGGTCACTCGCCAGCGCACAGGACCCTCAGAATACGGGGGAACCTCTACAAATGGCACAGCAGGAGACAGGTCCTCCGTAGCCGCCGTCCTCACCAGCTGCTCCAATTGCGCTAGCGACTGCGGGTCGGCTACTTTAATCTTCCCCCAATCCACAGTGCCGGTGTCGTTCAACACCTCCGCCACCATCTCACGCAGGTCTGCAGGGATGGAGAACACGCCCGCCGCTTCTGTGCGATAGGAGTTCGCCCAGATGCTACCCACCAGCTGCCACGTTTCGGCGTTCCGAAACTCCACCCGACCCAGCCTGCCCTGCCGGTCGGTTACGCGCAGATGACCGAATGTGGAATGTAGTAGAATGTAGCCGCGGGCTTCAGCCTGCGCACGAACCGATGACCGGATGTAGCCGCAGGCTTTAGCCTGCGCAACATATGAAACGCAACCTGAAGGTTGCGGCTACAGCGCGTCTCGGTAGCGCAGGTATAATACATAGGAGATACCCGCATGATGCGCAAGATGACATCACTGCTTGCAAGCGAATAGGAGGAGATGACCACACAGGGACTTCTCATTGTTAGCACCGTCCACTGGTGTAGTTTTCTGTCATCATACTGCTATCTCCCCCCCACGTTGTCAAGTGTCTGAAACTGAGACTTTCCACAATTTACCACCTCACCGTATGGTGGAGGAAGACCTCCAACAGGGAGCGAACAGGGTCTTGGGTGAGTAAGGTATGGTTATCAGGAGGCACATGATGCGTCACCGGACAACGATTTTGCTCTTGGTTGCCGTTCTGCTCGTCACCGGTTGTGCGAAGAGGGGGACACAAACAACCACTCCGGCTGAAGGCACGCGGTGGCGTGTGGGCGTGACCCTGCTCACCAAACAGCATCCCTTCTATCAGGAGCTGGAATCTGCCATGCGCGAAACGGCGCAGAAGGAGGGGATCGAACTGCTGGTGCAGAGCGCGGAGTTCAACCTTGCCGACCAGACCGCTCAGGTGGAGAACTTCCTTACCAGTGGCGTAGACGCGCTGGTCATCTGTCCGGTGGACTCGGCAGGCATCGCGGGCGCGGTCAAGAAGGCGAACACGGCAAGGGTGCCCGTCTTCACCGCCGACATCGCCGCGCAGGGTGGAGAGGTGGTGTGCCACGTCGCCTCCGACAACGTGCAGGGCGGCAGGCTCGCTGGCGAATACATGGCGAAACTGCTGGGAGGCAAGGGCAAGATAGTGATTGTAGACCATCCGGTGGTCACCAGTGTACAGGACCGCACACGCGGCTTCATGGAAGCCATCAGCAAGTACCCGGGCATTCAGGTGGTAGACCGCCCACCCGGCGACGGCGTGCGCGACAAGGCGATGGCGGTCACTGAGACGATGCTCCAGAAACATCCCGACCTCGCGGGCATCTTCGCCATCAACGACAGCACCGCACTGGGCGCGTTGAAAGCAGTAGAAAGCATGGGGCGCACGAACGTCGTCATTGTGGGCTACGATGGCGACCCAGAGGCGCGGCGCGAAATCCTGAGAGGGAGCCCGCTCAAGGCGGACGCGGTGCAGTTTCCGCGCCGAATCGGCAGCACGGTGGTGGAGATGGTGGCGAAGCACCTGCGCGGCGAGCAGGTTCCCAAACTGGTACCCATCCCCTGCGACATCGTCGACAGGGAGAAGCTGGAAAAGGAAGCTGGGCAGGCGCCATGAAAAGCGTGAGGGTGTCCCACTTCGGTCCAGTCAAAGAAGGGCAGGTAGAGTTTGGCGACCTGACTCTACTGGTGGGTCCACAGGCAACAGGGAAGAGCCTTTTTTTGCAGTTGTTCAAGCTGCTGGTGGACATCGGTGCAGTGAAGGCAGAACTCCAGAAGTTTAACCTGCGCTGGAACCGTAACATCCCCAGCTTCCTCGAGTTATATTTCGGAGAGGGGATGTCCGGGCTATACGACCAAGACAACACGCAGATTGTCGTGGATGGACAGAGGGTTGACCTACCGCAATATGTTGTCCGCTCTCGCCAGTGAGAGAAAGCGGAAAGAATGTTTTACATCCCGGCGCAGAGGGTGATAACTATTCGCGACGGGCTAACCCGCCCTTTTACCGACTATCGGGCAGGTGACCCCTTCGTCGTGCGGGAGTTCAGCGAACGCTTGCACCAGCTGGTACAAACCGAGTTCGCGCAAACAGACCGCCTGTTCCCTCAAGAGGGCAGACTGAAGAAAGAATACCGCGACCTCATCGAAAAGCACATTTTTGGCGGCTTCGGGCTTCAGACAGACGCAGAGCGATTCCAGCGCAGAGTAGTCTTACGAGGTACTGGTGGCAGAGTATTGCCTTTCCTCGTCTGGTCAGCCGGTCAGAGAGAGTTTGTCCCACTGCTGCTCGGTTTGTACTGGCTGATTCCGCCCACCAAAGTCAGCCGAAGGGGTAAGGTGGAGTGGGTGGTCATCGAAGAGCCTGAGATGGGCTTGCATCCCAACGCCATTTCGGTGGTCATGCTGCTTGTTCTCGAACTGCTGGGGCGGGGCTATCGTGTGTGCCTGTCCACACACTCCCCTCATGTGCTGGAGGTCGTGTGGGCGGTGAAAACGTTCCAGCAACACCAAGGCGGCGAAGCGGATGTGCGTGCCGTTTTCGGATTGCCTGCCAAGCCGAATCTCAAGAGTTTCGCGCAGGAGTGCCTCCGGAAATCTTACCGCGTCTTTTACTTCCAGCCGAACGGCATCATTCGGGACATTAGCGGCGTGTCAGAGCATGAGATAGTGCTTGGCGCATGACCGCTTATGGGGGCAGCACTGCGCTTTTTCTGGAACGTAGTATCTTTGCGTAAGGCTCTTCTTACAGTTCGTGCGTCATCGCCGGGCGTTGCACCTCGTCCTTCACTATCCGTCCATCCTCCAGCACTACCACACGGTCTGCTTCCTGCGCCAGTCGCTCGTCATGCGTCACCACCACGAAGGCTGTACCAGTCTGGCGGTTCATGAAGCGCATCATTTCGAACACGGCAAAGCCATTCTTGCTGTCGAGGTTGCCTGTGGGCTCGTCGGCGAGCACCAGCTCGGGGTTGTTCGCCAGCGCACGCACAATCGCCACCCGCTGCTGTTGACCTCCTGACAGCTGGGATGGACGATACTTCAGCCGGTCGCCCAGCCCCACGCGCTCCAACAGCTCTTTCACCCGCTCGCGGTTCGCGCTCACCATCTGCTTGCCCACGATGTTGCAGGGCAGCAGGGCGTTCTCCAGCACGGTGAACTCAGGCAAGAGGTAGTGGAACTGGAACACGAAACCCATATAGCGGCTGCGCAGGGCGGCTCGCTGCTCTTCGGAGAGGTCGGCGGCGTTTCTGCCCGCCAGCCACACCTGCCCCGACGTCGGCGTGTCCAACAAGCCCATCACGTTGAGCAGGGTGGTTTTGCCCGAACCGGACGCTCCCAACACCACCAGAAACTCACCGCGACGCACCTGCAGGTTGATGTCCAGCAGGGCAGGCGTCGGTACTGCACCCTCGTACACTTTGTCCACATGCTTGAGCTCGCACACCACCTCTCCGCTCTGTTTTGCCATCGCTACACCCCCCGAATCACCTCGATGGCGTTGACACGGGCAGCACGCCATGCGGGATACCACGATGCCGCCAGCCCTACCAGCACGGCGATCACCACCGCACGGATGACGAGGTCAGGCGTCAGGTCAAAGGGGAAAACCTCCGCGGTGCGCCCTGTCTCGCTGACCTGCGTACGGATGCTATACAATATCAGGCTCAGTGCAATCCCCTGTATCGCCCCTGCCACTGCCCCGAAGAAGGCGAGCAGGGTGCCCTCGATGGCGAAAATCTGTAAAATCTGGCGGTTGGTTGCGCCCACTGCCTTGAGGATGCCGATCTCCCGCAGGCGCGTGACCACCGAAGTAATCATGATGCTGGCGATGCCGAAGCCCGCGGCGATGGTGGTAAACACCAGGATGAGGTTGGACGACTGTGACTGCGCGCGCAAACCGCTCAGCAGCTGCTGGTTGTCCTCCATCCACGAGCGCGTTTCATACGGAACCTGCAGGGCAATCTGCTGGGCAAGGTCTTTCGCCTCGAAGATGCGCTTCAGCTTCAGACCGATAGTGGTCACCGCGTTGCCCACGCCGAACAGGCTCTGCGCGTCACGCAGGGGCACGAACACCGTGCTACTGTCTACTACGCTAAAACCCGTATCGAAGATGCCTGCTACGGTGTAGTTGGCGACGTTGCCATCTGCGCTCACTACCCGAATCTTGTCGCCCAGCCCCAGCCCGAACTCTTCAGCGAGCTTGAAACCGATGACCGCCTCCCCACCGTTCAGTCCGAAAAAGCGTCCGCGAACCAGCTTCGACTGAATATCTACCACCGCGTTGTGCTTTTCGGGGAACATCCCGACGACGGACACCGCCTTGCGTTTCTCGTTGCGGTTCACAAACGCCTGTCCTTCCACTACCGGCGACACCGCGCGGATGTTTTCGCTGTACGATGGTAGACGCCCCTCCCATATCTGCCAGTCTTCGATCTTGCGCTTCTGTTGCTGCAGTTTCACCCGCTCACCCAAGTAGAGTGTGCCATCGGTCGCGGCGGCAACCTCCCACGCGGCAACGGGCTGGCGCTCCGGCTGACGGATGACCACGTGCGGTATCGCCCCCGTTACGCTACTGATGAGGCGCTTCTGCAGTCCGCCAATGAGCGCGCCTAGGAAGATGATGAGCGTGACGCTGACTGCCACCACGCCCATCGTGAGCAGCGTTTGCCCTTTGTAGAACAGCAGGTGGCGTATCGCCACGCTCAATGAAAAGCGGTCAATCATCGCTCCCCTCCCATCGTCATCCGCGGTTTCGCCTTCTGTCCTTCGCGCACGCGCAGCGCCTGTTTCACCACGAGGTCTTGCGGGCTGAGCCCCTCTACCGCTACCACCTCCTCGCCGCGCACCAGCACCTTGACCGGCTTAGAGCGTACCTCACCCTCCTGAACCACGAACACCGATTGGCTGCTTCGGGCGATAATGGCACTGACGGGCACTGTAGTTGCCTCCCGCAGCCGCTTTACTTCTACACTCACGTCGAGAGTCATATCAGGGCGCAGGAATTCCGGTATCTCGTTAGGCTTCAGGCGCACGGTCACCACGCCGCGCTGGGTGTCGATCTCCGGACCAACCTGCGTCACCGTAGCGCGAAAGGGACGGTCTCGATAAGCAGGCACGACCACCACCGCCGATTGTCCCTCAGCCAGCTTGGGGAGGTTCGCTTCGTCGGTCTCCATCAGGATTTCCACACGGCTCATGTCGGCAAGGGAGAGCAGGCTCTGCCCCGGCACAACACTCTGCCCCGGCTCCACGTTGCGCCGTACCACGATGCCGGTGATGGGGGCAAACACATCACGCTGACGAAGACGTTCTTCTATCAAGCGTACGTTCGCCTCCGCCTGACGCAGGCGCGCCCGCGCCACCTCTACTTCTTCACGCAATGGTTTGCGCAGGAGTAGCTGCAGGTTCGCCCTTGCGGCACGCACCGACTGTTCAAAACTCGCTCTTGCCGACTGAACCTCCGCCCGGGCGGCTTCTATCTCCTCGTTGCGCGCTGGCCTCTTTGCCAAAGCCAGTTGTGCTCGGGCGCCCTCTTCTGCCGCGCGAGCAGCCTCTACAGCGGTCTCCGCCTTTTCTAGGTCTGCGCGACTTAGTGCATCGGCGTCGTAAAGCTGGCGCACTCGTCGCAAGTCCGCCTCTGCTAGTTTGCGCCTCGATTCGGCTTCCGCCAACGCCGCCTGTGCCTGCGCAATCTCCTCCGCACGACCGCCCGACTCGAATTGGCGCAATCGTTGCTGCGCTGATTCTAACCGAGCACGACCAACCTGCTCTGCTTGCTCCAGCTCCGCGCGGGCACGGGCAATCTCCTCCGCAAGGCTGCCTCGAGAGACCTGTTGCAACTCGCGACGGGCGGTTTCCACCGCTGCCTGTGCAGCCACCAGCTGTTCCAGTAGCTCCCCCTTGCGCAACTGCGCCACCAGCTGTCCGGCACGAACAGCATCGCCCTCGCGCACGAGCACGCTCTCGATAGTTCCTCCAGTTTCGCTACCCACCTCGCTCTGCACCAGAGCACGCACCCGCCCTGTCGCCACCACCACCTCCGACACATCGCGCTGCGATGGACGTATCACCTCCACCGTTGGAGCAGACAGGGTGAAGCGAATGGTGGCACTCACTAACACAATGGCAATTAGCGCGATCACCACCCACAGTCTTCGTACTCTCCTCATGCGGACACCTCAACAGAACGCTCCTCTAATTAAAAATATACCCTCTTTGAAAGCAGAAGTGCACCACTCCAACGTGAAGCGTCCTCTACCATCCACCTAGCAAAAGTGTTACAATAGTCCTGGAGGTGGCTCGCTATGATGGTACCTTTTGTGCGTGTGAAGGAAGCATTGCAAGCACCTATCGGAACCGACCTGACCGTCAACGGCTGGGTACGCACTCGGCGCGATGTAGGGCGTATCTCCTTTGCGGAGGTGAACGATGGCTCCTGCCTGCGTAACATTCAGGTGGTTATCGAGGAAGGGGTGGTCAGTGAAGAGCAGCTCTCGCAGATTACCACCGGCGCGTGCATTTCGGTCAAGGGCACGCTGGTGGAATCGCCCGCGCCTGGGCAGCCGGTGGAGCTGAAGGCGCACTCCATTAGCATCCTCGGTCCCGCCGATGCGGCGACCTACCCGCTCTCCAAGAAGCGACACTCGTTTGAGTACCTGCGTGAGATCGCGCACCTGCGCCTGCGCTCCAACACCTTCGGGGCGATGTTCCGCATTCGCAACACGCTCTCTTTCGCGATTCACCGCTTCTTCCAAGAGCGCGGCTTTATCTACGTCCACACGCCCATCATCACCACCTCTGACTGCGAAGGCGCGGGGGCAATGTTCGGCGTGACCACGCTAGACCTCATGAACCTGCCGCGCACGCCCGACGGAGCGGTCGACTACTCGCAGGACTTCTTCGGCAAGCCCGCCTACCTCACGGTGAGCGGGCAACTGGAGGCGGAGGCGTTCGCGCTGGCGTTTACCAATGTGTACACCTTTGGTCCGACCTTCCGCGCCGAGAACTCCAACACGCCACGCCACCTCGCCGAGTTCTGGATGATCGAGCCCGAAATGGCGTTCTGCGACCTCGACGGCAACCGCAAGCTGGCGGAGGAGTTCCTGAAGTACCTCATCGCCACCGTGCTGGACGAGTGTCACGAGGACCTGGAGCTGTTCAACAAGTGGATTGACGACACGGTGCTCTCCACGCTGGAGCACGTGCTAAACTCCCCGTTTGAGCACATCACCTACACGGAGGCTATCAAGCTGCTGCAGGAGTCGGGGCAGAGTTTCGAGTATCCCCCCCGTTGGGGCGCCGACATCCAGACCGAGCACGAGCGATACCTCACCGAGACGCTGTTCAAACGCCCCGTGGTGGTTACCGACTATCCGAAGGAGATTAAAGCCTTCTATATGCGCCTCAACGACGACGGCAAAACGGTACGGGCGATGGACGTGCTGGTTCCGCGCATCGGGGAGATTATCGGCGGTAGCCAGCGTGAGGAACGCTACGAGGTATTGCTCCAGCGCATCCGCGAGCTCGGGCTGGATGAGCGCAACTACTGGTGGTATCTAGACCTGCGTCGCTATGGCAGCGCGCCCCATTCGGGGTTCGGGCTGGGCTTCGAGCGGATGATGATGTTCGTGACAGGCATGAAGAACATCCGCGACGTGATACCCTTCCCCCGCACACCCGGCAACGCGGAGTTCTAGGTCTGGTGCGGTTTGTCAGACAGGAACAGGAATGTGATTTTCTTTGTGGAATGGTTCGAAGTCATGTCTCCCCAGAATGAGCAGCTGGTTCGTAGTTTGCGCACGTACCTGGGCAAAGGGGAGTCTGAAGTCATTGCGTTAGGCGTACAAATTGCAGAGTGCGAAGTTCTCCTGGACGACAGTAAAGCAAGGAGAACGGCAGAATCTCTCGGCTTGAGGGTGAGTGGCACAGTGGGTGTTTTGTTGCGGGCGATCGGCAGATCGATTTGGTTGCTAGGGTGGGATAACCGCCTGAGAGTCTTGCAACCACAGGCGTCACCGCTGGCAACCGCCTGCCCCGCCCGTTTAACTCCAGAGCGGAGGTCATCATCGAAACAGAGACTGCTACCCGACCGTAATCGTTCGCCTCGCCGAGTCCCACTCGATGGGCAACCCCAGCGCACTGGCTACGTCACGACACGCCACATGTCCCTTGCCACCGACCAACGTGCTCGCCAAAGTCAGCATCTTGCCCCCTGCGTTCACCTTCACCTGTCCAGCGGTAGCATTGCTGATACTCCAGCCCAGCGCATCCGCCAGCGGACGTATCGCTACATAAGCCGATTCGTTGAGCATCACCACCGGAAAGGTCTTACCGCCAATGGATAGCGTTGCCGCCGACGGTTGCTCTGGCGGCTCCTCGCCCATCATCGCCCTCTGCACCAGCGCACGCAGATGGTTTCCTACCTGTGTTCTGCTCATCTCGGGCGCCCAGGGCAACACCATCGGGTCCCACTTGCCATGCTGGGCTATTCCGAGATACGTTTCCACCTCTCCATGCCCCAGCACCGTCTGAGGAGTCACGGGTATCCCGTAGAACAGGCACAGTTCCGCCACCACCTTCGCCATCGTTTCCCACTGCCTCTGGGTCAGGGGATAGGGTCCGGGCTGGAACGGCGACGCCTGCGCCCCAGCCATACAGCATACTGACACGCCGATAGAGCCGGTGTTACACTTCGCGGTATGTGCAGCGTAAACCCCGTCGGCGGTGGACACGTTATCGGCAATGCTGTGAGTGCCGCGAACCAGCTTGCCGTCGTCTTCGATGAGGATGTGGTAGTGGGCGCGGTCGAGGGATGTGGCTTTGTATCCGCCTGCCGTCCAGTGGCAGATGATACGTTTCATGCTACATGCAGGTAACCAGTCTTTGGGTATCAGGGTCATCACGAACCTCCTTCTTAATGACTCGGACGCTGTGCGCTTGCAGGAGATTTTCTATACACCTCGAAACTGAGTGAAGCGAATAAGCAACTCTACAGAGGAGGAAAACATATGATACTGCTGAGCGTCGTTGCCACACTCACCCTGTCGCCATACTTTCAGCTCATCTCGCACCAGTACACAGCCAGACACGGTTTACCCGAGCAACCGGTGACCGCCATCAAGGTACATGGGGGCAAGGTGTACTGCCTGGCAGGGGAAATCTACGTACTGGATGGCGAACGATGGCAAAAGGCGACCAACCCACCGTTGACCGCTTCCCAGATGGCGCCGGAGCCGCCACCGAAACTGCAGTACCCCAAACGTTTCTACCCATACCAGCAGATGCCGAACTTCGACGGCGAACCGCAATGCGCTTCACGCGATGCAGCAGGGCACTGGTGGATCGGTACCTCGCGCGAAATCGTGGTAACCAATCTGGACGACTACCTGCTGCCTATCAAACCCGAGCCGGGAGGATTGCCCTACCACAACGTGACCGCTATCGCCTGCGACCACCAGACCGGTTGGGTATGGGTGGGCTTCAGCGAAGGAGCCGCCGTGTTGCAGGAGGGCAAATGGCGATATTTCTGGGGACGTCGCTGGCTACCCGGCAACCGTGTGTATGCAATTGCACTGGACGGGGCGGGCGGCGCATGGTTCGCTACCGATAAAGGGGTAGCGCACATCGAGGCGCGCAAGATGCGTCTGGTGGACAAAGCGGCGCACTACGAGCAAATCAACGCCGCCCGCCATAACCGCTATGGGTTCACCGCCGATTGCCAGCTGCTGGACCCCGAAGACCCCAGCAAGTTTCGCTACAACGCCACCGATAACGACGGGTTGTGGACATCTATCACCGTCGCAGCGCAGGCGTTCCGCTATGCCACGACGAAAGAGCCGGAAGCGCGTGAGCTGGCGCGTCAAAGTATGCGTGCGATGCTGGAGCTGGTGTACAAAACCGGCTCGCCGGGCTTTGTAGCGCGCGCCATCGCCCGAGAAGACGAACAGAACGTGAACCTGTCGGACTTCAGCCCTGAACGCTGGAAGCCCTCGCCCGAAAAAGGCTGGCTGTGGAAGACCGATACCAGCTCCGACGAGATAGATGGCCACTACTTCGCCTGGTACATCTACTACGAACTGGTGGCGGACGAGCAGGAGCGCAAAGAGATTGCAGAGGTATGTCGCGCAGTCACCAACCGCATTCTGAACGACAACCTGCTGCTGATTCGCCCTGATGGGCAGCGCACCACCTGGGGCGTGTGGTCGCCGGAGTACCTCAACGACAACCCCTGGTGGTGGCAGGAGCGCGCCCTGAACGCGATGGAGATACTCTCGCACTTGAAAGTCGCTATCCACCTCTGCGGTGACCAGCGTTTCAAGGACAAATACGAGGAGTTAATCACCAGACACCACTACCTGCTCAACGCCGCCGAAGGGCGCGTTATCAACCCGCCGGAAGCCATCAACCACTCCGACGACGAGCTGTGGTTCCTCGCCTACTATCCTATCGTGATGCTGGAGAAGGAACCATCGCGTCGTGCGCTGATACAACTCAGTATCGAACGGTCATGGCGTACGATCCGCCCAGAACGCAGTCCGCTGTATAACTTCATCTACGGTCTCGCCACCGGCAAGCCGTGTGATGTGGAAGAGGCGGTACAGACCCTGCAACGCTGGCCGTGGGACCTGCGCGGCTGGGAGGTGCGCAACAGTCATCGGCGCGACCTGGTCATCTCGCAGTCGCGCAGCCGGTTCGGTGAATGGATTTCCACCACCCCCCTGCCTCCCGATGAACGACAGGGTTTGAAGTGGAACGCCAATCCCTATCGAATGGACTGGGGTGGCAGCGGACATTCGGAAGAGTACGGCGGAGCGTTTCTGCTCGCCTACTGGCTGGGCAGGTATCACCGCTTTATTGACGAGTAGTGCCTGCGCCGCTTAGAAAAGAACACGGATGAACACCGATGAGACGGATTGGCACAGATACTATCCGTGTTCATCCGTTGCATCCGTGTTTATCCGTGTGCTATCTTCCGGCAGTTACTCCAACCGCTTTAACTCTTTCACCCTTTTCGCTACAACCAGAGCAAAAGTCAACACGGGGAGGCAAGAGATGAACGGCTCGATGGTGGAACTGGCGCACTGGACGGCAGAGGCGATTAAGGTAACGGCGTTTTAGCGTCCTCGCCGTATCACGTACTCACCCGGCGTCAGCAGCCAGCCGTCCATCACCCGAGACAGGGGCGCAGTACTGCCTTTAGGAAAACACCGTGCTTCCTGCCAACCCTCCATTTTAAGGCGGAACAGGTGAGGTTGTTCCTTCAGCTCCGCCACCGGTGCAGCGAAACTGCCCTGCAAGCTGTTGCCCACCAGCACCGCATCAGGGTTTACCCGCAACGAGAGGGTGCGTTCATCCTCCTGCTGCAGGATGTACAGCCCGCTACCCGTGTACTCCACATACGGTGAACTGCCCGTACCCACAATCCTCTTCGGCGAATTGGGAAGCTTCAGCGGCTGCCACTCGTCGATGCCGCGTGCATACATCACCACCCCTTCGGTCGCCAACATACTTTGATTACGCGAAAAGGAGGTGGCCATCAAGTCAGGCAGAACCAGCTCGGTGGTGGGGCGTTCGTAGCTGGCTCCGCGCGGTAGGCGTCGAAATGTCTCTCCCGCCAGCATGTAGCTCGCTACTTTGGACGGGGTATACAGCCAGTTCAACCAGTGCGCCGGCCAGTCGGTGTTCCAGCGCGCGGTGCTGAGGCTATCGTACTGGAATTGGCACGCTACCTGCACCTCCCCGCTGCGTAAGCGCGCCGCGAGAGCAGGATACAGGTAGCAGCTGACGTTGGTGGCAGGTGTGTCGAACTCGTACTCTAATCGCGCCTTGCGGGCGAACTCGGTGGGTAACTCCATCGGCGTGGCTTCCCGCAACAGATTCACGCCGTCGTTCACACGTTCCCAGCCGCCCGGATACTCCGCAGGGATGGTAATGGCGTCGCATTCGGAATCGCCTATCGCTTGCACCAGGTCCCTGTCCGCCCCACCGAAGAAGCTGATAGCCACTGGCTGTTTCGCGCCCGTAGAGCGTATCGCCTCCACCATCTGGCGAATATACTGGCGCATCAGCTCGTAGCGGAACAGCGGAAAGTAGGCGGGTGACTCAACAAGCCCTTTGGCGACGCACCATTCCTGCCACAGCCTGCGGAAGGTGGCGCGGTCGCGCTCTATCACCTCAGGGCGTTCGCCCTGCGGGGTGTAACTGTGTGTGAATAGGTCTTGATAGACGAAGTACGCCGGCTCATTCATCACCTCCAGCAACACAAGGCACGGCTCGTCCCTGTACGCACGCCCAGTGTAGCGATTGACATGGTTCAGAAACTGCTGGAGGTAGTTCGCGGCGGCGCGTTTGGCTTCGGGCACAAACATCATGCCCGGTTTGCTGGTGTTGGCGGAGAAGGAGTCCGGACGTTCGTTCGGTCCGCCCCACCAGGCAATGGGGGTGAACATCAGGTATATCCCCCGTTGGCTGCACTCCGCTACCAGATAGTCCAGCAGGTCCAGATGCTCATTGTCTACCAGGTTGCCCTGCCTATCGCTGATTTCGCGGTCGAACACATGGATGCGGATAATCTGCACGCCCATCAGCTGCAGGTGGTCCAGGTCCTGCCGAATGGTAGATTTCATATCCACGCCGAGGCGTTTCATATTCTCAAACTGGTGCCAGCTCTGGGGATAGTAGTTCACACCCCACAGCGCAACTTCTCCGCCGTCGGCATAGTACAGCACGCCGTCCCGCACCACCATCGGGCGCAGAGGAAGCGGGCTGGCGATAAGCGACGGTTTGGGGCGTGGCGTAGATGGGAGCGGTTCTTGTTCGGTAGACGCGACAGGTTCCTCGCCCACCAGGATCGCCAGCGGTGCTTTGTATAGCCCTCCACCTGCATAGGTGTTCTCCACCATCACCGTCAGCACGTTTTCCGCGCCGTAGCGCACCAGCGAATCGGGCAGAGGATAGTCACGAGGTAGGTCCCAACCGTTCGTGCGTCCGATTTGTCGTCCGTTGAGGAAAGTGAGGTCGTTATCGTCCACCGCTGCGATGTACAGGCGCAGCCTTTTGCCCCGCCACGCCTCCGGTACAGTAAAACGCACTCGACACCATGCACGACGCAGGTCAAACCACAGGCTGGGCACACCGATGGCCTCCCACGCCGAGTCGTCGGTATCGGGGTTTGCCAGCGAGGCATCCACATCGGCTTCGCGCGGGGTATATAGGCGTTTCCACTCCCGCTGGGTCAGGTCGATGCCGCGCCGGATGGACACCTGTGCAGTGCGGTTGCCCACACGCGCCCGCACGAAGGCTGAATCGCGCTGAGGAGATAGCGATACCTGCGTTGTTACGATATGCCATCCTCGCGCGGGCACGCGTACCTCCAGAGAAGATGGTTTCACCCTGCCCCCATCGCAGGTAAAAATAACCTGCACCTCAGCCACTCGTTCCTCATGGTTCAGCACCAGAAAGGCGACGGGAGCGGGCTGCTCCTCTGCTACCAGCACCACCGGCAGCGAGGGGCGTAGTTCCAGCGTAGCACGGGCTTCGGTAGGAGGCACCCCTCCCATAGAGGTCAACACCACAAAAATCCACCTGATGAACGTGCTCATGGAGCGATGATTCTACGGGAAGAGTGGTTCTCCTGCT
>CALJAP010000032.1 GCA_938027655.1 uncultured bacterium
TGAGTCACCTGCTGAGCGGCTGCCAGTCTTTCCAGCATCTCCTCCAGCCGGTCCGCACGCGAGGGCAACTGCCGATACTGGTCGGTCAGCAGCGCGTTGAGCAACGGTTCGCGCCATTCAGGGTGCTCTTGCAGAGCGCGGATAATATCTTCAACGGTTTCTAAAGCCACTTGCTTTTCCCTCCTACGGTGCTAAGTTCGCGCCATCGACGACCAGCGTATCCAGTACGATGAGCACGCCGCGCGCTTGGGCAGCTTCCTGAGCTCCTGCGGTAATGCCCTTCCCTGCCACAACCGGCAACGTGTTCGGTTCCCAACGGCGCAAAATTTCTGCCCGTTGCGCCGCCCGTTCCACGTCAGAACGGTCCACCACCCAGGAGACCTCCCAAGCCATCAGGTACTCTTTGCCCGATGGGCGATGTGTCCCTCTCACCAACAGGTCGGTGGAAACCAGCTGTCGCCAGTCGCTATCGCTCAAAGGTTGGTGTTCCTGCGCTTGCTGTAGATACTCGCCTTTGTCTATTATTCTTAAGCGTTGAAAATGCCTGCCAAGGATAGACGTAGCGTTATCGCGATAAAACATCTCCAGCGTTATTCCCTTCACGCTGCCCATATCGGTTTCCCATCGGTCCATCCGTTGAACCAGAAGGCGCACCGTTTCAGAAAGCGTATGTAAACTGCCAATCAGTTCATGAAACCGCCTCTCATCACGTTGCGCCCACTCCTGAAGACGCAGGTCTGTGCGGGCACTTTCCTCCGCCAACCGCGCCAACGCCTCCTCCAGCCGGTCCGCACGCGAGGGCAACTGCCGATACTGGTCGGTCAGCAGCGCGTTGAGCAACGGCTCGCGCCATTCAGGATGCTCTTGCAAAGCACGGATAATGTCTTCCACAGTTTCTAAAGCCATCGGATTACCCCCTCGCGGCAAGCGAAGTGCCGTTGATAACAGTGGTCTCCTGCACAACGAGTACTCCGCTTTGCTGTGCCATCCGCCTCGCCCCCTGAGTGATGTTCTTCCCTGCTACCACCGGCAGTGTATTTGCCTCCCAACGGCGCAATAGTTCCGCTCGCTGTATCGCCCTCTGCACGTCCGAACGGTCTATCTTCCACGAAATCTCCCACACCGTCAGGTACTCCGCGCCTGAGGGCTGGTGTCTTCCCCGAAGGAACAGGTCAGCGGATACCAGCTGTCTCCACTCTTCATCAGTCATCGGAGACTGCTCGTGCAGCTTTTGCAGGTAGTCTCCCTTATCAACCACCTTCAGCGAACGAAAGTACCGTCCTAGTATTGCCGTAGCGTGATGGCGGTAATACTCTTCTAAGTGGTAGCCCTTCAGCTCCGCAGTATCTCGCTGCAAGCGATCGATCACCCTGTCGGTCTCTTCTTTCATCAGCTGTGTGTTCTCGCGCATTTCCTTGAAGGCACGGTCGTTCTCCTCCCTGCTCCGCTGCAGAGATACTGACAACTCTCGTAACGCCTGGTCCGTTTTGGCGCTTTCCTCCGCCAGGCGTGCCAACGCCTCCTCCAGCCGGTCTGTGCGTGAGGGCAGCTGCCGGTACTGGTCACTCAGCAGCGCATCAAGCAACGGCTCGCGCCATTCGGGGTGTTCCTGTAGCGCACGGATGATGTCTTCGACGGTTTCCAAAGCCATTTACCGTCACCTCAATCGAGCATATTATACCGCAAGCGACTACCGGGTAGAAGATTGTGCAGTGGCGGGGCGGAAGGCGGGATAACCGCGGCTCTCCATCATCTCGCCGATACGGCGCATCAACTCGTGGCTGAACCCTTCGCGCGCCTGGCGGTCGCTTTCATACTGCTCAGCAAACTGCTGATAGTGCATAGGTTCACCGAAGACCACTTGCAAACGGTGCCAGCGAGGGAACCGGGGGTCAGCGGGCAGGATTTCGCGCGTGCCGATAATGGCGGTAGGGACCACCGGCGCACCGCTCATTTTCGCCAGCAGGGCAACACCGGTTTGCGGCTCTAATAGGTAGCCGTCGCCACTGCGTGTGCCCTCCGGGAACATGATGAGCAGCTCTCCTAATCTCAGCACCTCGAGGGCGGTGCGTAACGCTTGCCGGTCGGCGGTATTCTGGTGTACGGGGAAGCATCCGACACGGCGGATATACCACCCCAGCACGGGTATCTTAAACAGCGGCGCCTTGCCCATGAAGCAACATCGGCGGGGCCAGGCAGCACATCCCACAACGGGCGGGTCCATGTAACTGGTGTGGTTCGGAGCCAGAATAGCAGCTCCTTCCGGGATATTCTCGCGTCCTTCTACCTTCATCCAGAACAGGAGGCGCAGAACAGGGCAGACCACCCATCGCGAGATCAGGTAGAGGGTGGGGCTTCGTTCGTGAACCGGGCACGGCATAGTTTCAACACCTCTTCCACTACCTGCTCGAGGCTCATGTTGTCGGTATGGATAACTACTGCGTCGGGCGCAGGGCGCAGGGGGGCGATATGGCGCGTGCTATCGCGCTGGTCTCGAGCTTCCATGTCCAGCTTCACCTGCTCGAAAGAGATGCTGATACCTCGCTCCAGCAGCTCCTTGTGGCGGCGTCGGGCGCGTTCGTCCAGCGAAGCGGTCAGGAATATCTTCACCTCGGCGTTGGGGAAGACCACCGTGCCCGTGTCGCGCCCCTCTGCGACCGTTCCGCCATGCCTTCCGAACTCGCGCTGCCAGTCCAGCAGTATCTCGCGCACCTCCGGAATGGCGGAAATCGGCGAGGCAAGATTACCCACCTCCGGCGTGCGGATAGCTTCCGTGACATCCTGACCGTCCACCAGCACGCGCTGTTCGCCGTCTTGTTGCAACAGGTCTACTTTCGTTTCCCGCGTCATTTCTATGATATATCGGGTGTCCTGCGGACGCAAGCCCCGTTGCAACGCCTTCCACGCCAGTGCACGGTACAGTGCGCCTGTGTCCAGGTAGCGGTAGCCCAGCGCTTGCGCCACCTGCTTCGCCACACTGCTCTTGCCTGCGCCGGCGGGACCGTCGATGGCGATGACCAGCTGCTTCACTTTGCGCTTCCCTCCAGTTCACGCAGCTTCTCGAAGAAGTTCGGAAAGGTTTTTTGTACACACTCCGGGTCAGCAATAGCAATACCCGGCACGCGCAATCCGATGAGCGCGAACGCCATCGCGATGCGATGGTCGTTGTAGGTTTGCACGATGCCTTCTCGAGGCGCGCCCGGGTAGACGGTTAGTCCATCGATATGTTCTTCCACATCCACACCGAGCCTGCGCAGCTCAGTGGCAACCGCGCTCACGCGATTGCTCTCCTGGTAGCGGGCGTGCTCTACCCCGCGAATGCGTGTGGGACTATCGGCGAAGGGAGCAACCACCGCCAGCGTGATGAAGGTATCCGAAATGTCCGACATGTTCACGTCCACGCCGTGCAGGATGCCTGTGCCCGTGACCTCTACCGCATCCGGCAGCCAGCGTACCGAACAGCCCATTTGCTCCAGAATGTCCACGAAGCGAATGTCGCCCTGCAACGAAGCGCGGCTTAATCCGCGCACACGCACACGCCCGCCGGTTATTGCGGCGGCGGCGAAGAAGTAAGAGGCGGCGGTGGCATCGGGTTCCACACGGTATACCGCCTCTTCTGCCAGTTCGTAGCGCTGAGGGGCGGGGACGGTGATGCGAGCGTGTTGCTCATCCCACCTCGCTTCCACACCGAACTGCTGCATCATCCTCAACGTCATGCGCACGAAGGGAGCAGACACCAGCTCGCCTTCTATCCCTATCGTTACCGTCTGTTGGGCACAGGGGGAGACCATCATCAGCGCGGAAAGGAACTGGCTGCTGATGTCGCCACGCACCGATACCTTACCCCCGTGCAATCCGTGTGCTCGCACAAGCACCGGCGGACAACCCGTGCCCAGCTCAGAGACCGCTTCAGCCCCCAGCGTGTTCAGCGCATCCAGCAGAGGTTGAACGGGACGCTGGCGCATACGCGGTGTGCCGTCAATGCGGTACTTCCCTTCACCCAGTGCGACCATGGCGGTCAGGAAACGCGCTGCTGTGCCGGCGTTTGCCACCCAGAGTTCCGCTTCCTTTGCGGGGATTCTGCCGCCTTCTCCTTGCACCACGATGGTATCGCTTTGCGGTTGTTCCACCGAGAAACCCAGCCTGCGCAGGCTTTCGCGCATCACCTGAGTGTCCTCCGAATCGAGCGCATGTGCTACGGTTACCCGCTGTGCGCACAGTGCGGCAAGTAGCAGGGCACGGTTTGTGACGCTCTTGGAGCCCGGCACGTCCATACAGGCGTCCGGCGGGGCGGGAAGAGGCTGGATTCGGTGGGGTGCGCTCATAGTCCAAATGCCTGTCGCAGGAGGCGAGCATCTGTGAAGAGGCGCTGGACGGTTTCAGCGTCCTCGTCGGCGATGGCAGAGCGCACTTCCTGCAGCTTGCCAATGAACTCGTCGATAGCCCAGAGCACATGCTCGCGGTTGTGCAGGAAGATGTCGCGCCACAGCTCCGGTGAACTGGCAGCAACGCGCGTGCCATCGCGGAAGCTTCCGCCAATCAACTGCGGGTAGGGGGTATTCTCGGCGACGTGTACCAGAGCCAGCGCAAGCGCGTGGGGCAGATGGCTGGTGAGCGCAACCGCACGGTCGTGCTCGTTAGGTTCGGCGGTGATCACCTGCGCTCCCACCCCCTGCACCAGCGCAGTGACCCTTTGCAAAGCGTCCGGTGAGGTTTTCTCTGTCGGCGTTAACGCCCAGGGCGTGCCCTCAAACAGGTCGGCGCGCGCGTTATGTACCCCGGTCTGCTCAGAACCTGCCATCGGGTGTCCGCCCACGAAGCGATCGCCCAGCAAGTCGGTCGCCTGCTGGACAATCGCGCTTTTGACGGAACCTACATCGGTCACCACGCACTTCGGGGAAAGCCATTGTTGGAACAGCCTGATAGTCGGCACGATCAGCCCTACCGGCGTGCAGACCACCACTACGTCTGCATCGGTAACGCCATCCTGCAGCGAGGTGGTGGCTTCGTCGATGGCTCCTGCCTGCAGGGCGACCTGCAGTCGTTCCGCATTGCGCCCCACGCCCACCACATGATGTGCCAACCCACGCTGGCGTACCGCCATACCGAGCGAACCACCGATCAGCCCGACGCCGATAATGCATAGTCTGTCGCAAATCGCTTTCGCCATCCTGTTCCTCCTCATATACTGCGCCCGACCGCCGGAGCGAGGGCGCGCAACCGCTGCATCATCTGA
Organism: uncultured bacterium; assembly: GCA_938027655.1. GTDB lineage: Bacteria > Armatimonadota > HRBIN16 > HRBIN16 > HRBIN16 > HRBIN16. The sequence continues at coordinate 5,237 of CALJAP010000032.1, forward strand.
GCGAACGCCTCGAAGCGCAACGACTGTGGACCGTCTTTGAGGGCGCGTTCAGGGTGTGGATGCACCTCGACGATGACCCCGTCTGCCCCTGCGGCAATCGCCGCCGCCGCGACCGCCGGTACCAGGCTCGCCTTGCCCGTGCCGTGCGAGGGGTCGGCGATGACAGGCAGGTGCGACAGCTCCTTCGCGACCGGAATGGCGTTGATGTCGAAGGTGTTACGGGTGTAAGTTTCGAAGGTGCGGATGCCTCGCTCACACAGGATGATGTTGTAGTTACCGCGCGAGGCGATGTACTCCGCCGCCTGCATCCACTCCTCGATCAACGACGCCCAGCCGCGCTTGAGCAGCACGGGCATGTTCGTATTACCGATCTCCTTCAGCAGGGCAAAGTTGGTCATATTGCGCGTGCCCACCTGAAAGATGTCGGTGTACTGCGCAACGAGCTCCACGTCGCGGGTGTCCATGACCTCGGTGACGATGGGTAATCCCGTCTCCTCGCGCGCCGCGGCAAGCAGTTTGAGCCCGTCTTCCCCCATGCCTTGGAACGAATAGGGTGAGGTGCTGGGTTTATAGGCTCCGCCGCGCAGGATATGTGCGCCCATCTGCTTCACGAAGCGGGCGGTCTCCATCAGCTGCTCTTCTGTTTCGATGGTGCAGGGGCCCGCCATCACCGTCAGGCGGCTCCCTCCGATTTCCACCCCGCGCACGTTGATAATGGTGCCCTCCGGACGGAAGGCGCGTCCCACCAGCTTGTACGGCTTGGAGATGATAACGACCCGTTCCACGTAGGGCAGCGCCTGCAGCTGTTCGGAGAGGTCCGCCTTTTCGGTATCCAGCACGCCGATACAGCCAACGATGGTGCGCTCCACCCCGCGCGAGACATGCACGCCGAACCCGCGCGATTTCAGGTTATCGGTCAACTCATCAACGTCTTTATCCGTTGCCTGAGGTGTGAGTACGATAATCAAAGCGACGATGTTCCTCCTTCCGTGACCTGGCGATAGCGGTTGGTGAAGGAATTATACAGGAAGCAAGGGAGAATCGTCAACCGTATCTGCGCAGGAGAGGGGTGTTTAACCTATCCCCCCGTCCCCCTTCCCTACGAAGGAAGGGGGTGTTCGATGCGCGGCTCCCCTCTCCTTGTAGGAGAGGGGCCGGGGGAGAGGTTTACCAAAAATTTTCCCTCACATCCCGCAAAAATGCTTGACAGCTTCGCCGGTACGTGGTATAGTGGAACCGACAGCACAGTTCCTGCAGTGTTCTGGAACTCTTGTGACAGCTTTTCAAAAAAACGAACCATGAACAACTCCCCCACCAGTGAAATGATGGGCTATGCAAGAAGCAAACCTGCCTTCGCAGGTTTCCCCCAATCCGGGCAGGCGGATTGGCACTCCCCCATAGCCTGTGATTTCAATCGTGGGACGGATATGTGGACGCGCTACCCGGGCGGTGTAGCCTGCGGAGCGGGCGATCTGGTAGAGCAGCAGAAGCCACTGGAAGGCGGTAGCTGGACGACCAGTGCGCCGTATTTGCAGGGCATTTCGCTGGTACGTCGAAATGGGGAATGGAATCGCTTTGACCCGCTGGGCAGAGGGGGAAACCTAACCCCCCGTCCCCCCTTCCCTACGAAGGAAGGGGGCGTTCGATGCGCGGCTCCCCTCTCCTTGTAGGAGAGGGGACGGGGGAGAGGGTAGCGCAAGTCTCCCCTCTCCGTGTAGGAGAGGGGTCGGGGGTGAGGTTCAGCAACCGGGCACGGCAGGTGTGATAACGAACGGCTCTGCCAGCATTATCAGAAACGACCTATGTGACTGTTCGGGGTCAAGCGATGAGCAGGGCAGACTGGCGGCGTCCCCGCAGTAGCCGCTGCTTATAGGCCTGTCAAGGCAATCTTGAGGGCTGGGCGCAATGCATACTGTGTGTGCCCCAGCCCTACTTTGAACAAGCTTGGGAGGTGTTTCGCATGGCGGAGATATGGCAGTGGCTTGGTTCCTTATTCAACGCAGAGGGGCGCAATCTCATGGTCATTGTAGTGCGCTGGGTTATGGTATACGCGATACCCATCGTTGCAGTCTACATGTTCATCGGTCATCTGATTGGCAGGAAAATCAAGGGATTGGAGAAACACGCGAGACAGGCTGTGGAGTCGGGCAGGCATGAAGAGGCTCTGAAAGCGTATGCACGCAGTGCCTTTCTCATTCTGGTGTTCCGGTCGCTTTATGGGCAGCGATGGAGCATGGATGACTGGAGCGAGTCGTTAGGCGACCTGTTCTTTGCGTTGGGGAAATACCCAACTGCGGTGTTCTTTCACACACGTGCAGTGTCCAAACAGTTGGGGCGCGATGAGTTTTGGACCTATTTGGAGAATCCCGCTGCACTCGCTCCGGGACTGGAAATTAGCGTGCATGACGTCCCTCTATACAGAAAACTAGGCTACTCCTTGTTAAGGTCTGGCTGCGTGGAAGAGGCAATCATTTGGTTGCGAAGGGCAGTTTCAGCTTACGAATCCAGCTCTAGCACATGGCTGGCGCTCAGCGAAGCATATGAACGGATAGGGAACTCACAATTGGCTGCGGAATGCAGACAACGCGCTGCTACTATTTCAGATGAGCGACAAGATGACGCGACCAGTTGACCGGCTAGGTAGGAGAGGAACCTATCCCCCCGTCCCCCTTCCCTACAAGGGAAGGGGGCGTTCCGAGCGCGGCGCCCCTCTCCTTGTAGAAGAGGGGCTGGGGGTGAGGTTTTCTCCCTCGAATCGCCGCATCAAACCTCCCTCCTACAAGGGAAGGGGGCGTTCCATGTGCGGCGTCCCTCTCCTTGTAGGAGAGGGGCTGGGGGTGAGGTTTTCTCTTCCTCATCGTTGTGCGATACCTTTTCGGCTGAAAAACCCTCTTTGTGTTTCGAGAAACAACACCAGAACCTCTGCTTCCTTGCTGTTTTGTTTCAGCAC
>CALJAP010000033.1 GCA_938027655.1 uncultured bacterium
CCCGAATCGCTAATCAGAACGCTTCGAGAACTCACCTCATCGAGGAGGGATAACCGATGGCACATCTGAAGAACCCACCGGTCAATCGGTTGCAAGGAGACCTGCCGAAAATCGGCATTCGTCCCACTATTGACGGAAGGCGACAGGGTGTTCGCGAAAGTCTGGAAGGGCAAACGATGGCGATGGCGCAGTCGGTCGCCAAACTGCTCACCGAGAATCTACGCCACGCCTGCGGTCGGCCGGTGGAATGCGTCATCGCCGATACCTGCATCGGCGGCCTGGCGGAGAACGCCGCCTGCGAACAGAAGTTCCAGAGAGAGGGCGTCGGCGTCAGTATCACCGTCACACCCTGCTGGTGCTACGGCTACGAAACGATGGACTTTGACCCCTACCGCCCCAAAGCGGTGTGGGGATTTAACGGCACGGAGCGCCCGGGCGCGGTGTACCTGGCGGCGGTGATGGCGGCGCACGCCCAAAAAGGCTTGCCCGCTTTCAGCATCTATGGGCGCGACGTGCAGGACGCGACCGATACGTCCATCCCTGACGACGTGAGGGAGAAGCTGCTGCGCTTCGCGAAAGCGGGGCTGGCAGTCGCCACCATGCGCGGCAAGACGTACGTCTCGATGGGCAACGTGTCGATGGGCATCGCGGGGTCGCTGGTAGACCAGCACTTCCTGCAGCGCTATCTGGGCATGAGCACGATGACCGTCGACATGGTGGAGTTCGTGCGCCGCATGGAGCGCGGAATCTACGACGAGGACGAGTTCCGCCGTGCCGTGGCGTGGGTGAAGGAGTACTGCAAAGAGGGCAAGGACTACAACCCGCCTGACAAGCAGATGAGCCGCGCCGACAAGGAGCGTGCGTGGGAAATCAGCGTGAAAATGGCGTTGATTGCCCGTGACCTGCTGGTGGGCAACCCCAGGCTGACGCAAATGGGCTATGAGGAAGAGGCGTTGGGCTTCAACGGCATCGCCGGAGGCTTCCAAGGACAGCGACAGTGGACCGACCACCTGCCCAACGGCGACTTCATGGAGGCGATTCTCAACTCCTCCTTTGACTGGAACGGCATCCGCCAACCCTACATCCTGGCTACCGAGAACGACCACCTCAACGGCATCTGCATGTTGTGGGGACACCTGCTCACAGGCACAGCGCAAATCTTTGCCGACGTGCGCACTTACTGGAGCCCGGATGCCATAAAGCGTGTGACCGGATGGACGCCCACTGGTATGGCGGAGGGCGGCTTCATCCACCTCATCAACTCCGGCCCCGCTGCGCTGGACGGTACCGGACAGCAGGAGATAGACGGTAAGCCCGTTATCAAGCCGTGGTGGGACGTGACCTCTGAGGAGGTAGACCGCTGCCTGCAAGCTACCACATGGCACTGCGCGATGCTGGAGTACTTCCGGGGCGGCGGATGGTCCACACGCTTCCGTACGCGCGGCGAAATGCCCGCGACGATGTTCCGTCTGGGTCTAGTACATGGGCTGGGACCGGTGCTGCAGATTGCGGAAGGTTACGTGGTGGAGATTCCGGAGGAGGTTCACCTGAAGCTGGATGAGCGCACCAACCCCACCTGGCCAACCACCTGGTTCGTGCCGAATGTCACGGGGCAGGGAGCGTTCCGCGACGTGTACACGGTGATGGCACACTGGGCGGCGAATCACGGTACGTTGAGCTACGGGCACATCGGCGCGGAGCTGATTACGCTCGCCTCGGCTTTGCGCATTCCGGTAGCCATGCACAACGTGCCCGCCGAGCGCATCTTCCGCCCACATGCCTGGGGGCTGTTCGGCACTTCCGATGCCGAAGCGGCAGACTACCGCGCCTGCCAGACGTTCGGACCGCTGTACGGGTAGTGATTAGGGGTACGGCACTGCCGTGCCCCTGCACCCTAGCGGATAGACGCGCTGCATCCGCCCTTGCTATCGGATGATTCCTCGGGGGATACCCTGCAGCAGTTGCCCAAGCTCCTCCGGCGAAGTAAACAATACATCTCCCGGTACAGTGTGCTTGAGGGCGGACAGAATGTCGGCGCAGCGCATCGCCAGCTCGATGTCGCCATGCAGGTAGCCGTACAAAAAACCCGCATCATACGCATCGCCGCTGCCGATAGGGTCTACCACCTCAAAGAGACAACCTTCCGATTGCCAAATCTTCTGCGCTGTCGCCACCACGCTGTAGCGCCTTCCTGTCGTCGCCGATTGCTGGTCGCGCAAAGGTGTGGCAACCACGGGGATACTATAGCGCTGCTGTAGCTGTTCAGCGATTTCGGTCTCTTCGGCATCTACCCCCAGCACGGTGCGTGCATCGGTAGGAGACACTATCAGCACCTGCACCAGCGAAAGAAGCGGTTCCAGCGATCGACGCGCCTCTTGAGGTGACCAGAGTAAGGAACGGTAGTTCAGGTCGAATGAGACCGGCACGTTCCTCTCCCGCGCGATTTGCAGTGCCTCTTGGGTGGCTTCAAGGCAACTTTCGCTGAGGGCAGGGGTAATGCCTGTAGCATGAAGCAGGTTCGCATCTTTTAGCAGAGCGCGCCAGTCCCATTCGCCGCGCTTCCACCGACTCATGGCGGAACCTCTGCGGTCGTAAAGCACGCGGGTTGGACGAGGCGTCACACCCGCTTCCACAAAGTATAACCCCAGTCGGCTATCGGCATCCCATGTCACCTGCCCCACGTCCACACCCAGCGCGCGTAATCTCTGCGCCACTAGGCGCCCGAGCGGGTTGTCAGGCAGGCGAGAGAGCCATATGACCGAAACACCCAGCTGCGCCAGCACAGCGGCGGTATTGCTTTCCGTGCCTGCAACGGCTATCTCGAACCGCTCCGCTTGCGCGAACCGTTGATAGCCTGCCGGAGACAGCCGAAGCATCGTCTCGCCAAAGGTGATAACGCGCATCTTGCCCTCCTCTTATCTCCGGTTCGCAGGCAGATACAGGCTTTCCTGTTGCCATTTGACGACGGCAATTGTATCAGGTATACTACCCTCAGACAACGTCGGGGGAGGACGTTACCCCATCGATGAACCTCTGCCTCAGTATGTGGAGTTTCGCTCTGGATTTTCAGCGGCATCAGATGGATGTCGAACGCTTCGCTGCCACATGCCGCGAGATGGGAATAGATAGCGTAGAACTGGTGGACTACTTCTGGATATCTGCGGGACAGCCTCTTTCCTCTCTCCGCGATTTCGGTATTCGCGTGTGTGCGTATGACACCGCGACCGACTTCGTACACCTGGACCCCGAGAGCAGACAGCAGCAGATTAAACTGGCGTACGCAGCGATAGAGGAAGCGGTGCGTGTTGGAGCGGAGATAGTACGGTTACTGCCGGGAAAAGTCAAAAACGGCATCGCCTACGAAGACGCCTTGCAGATGGTGGTGGAATCGGTGTCTTCAGCTGCACGCTATGCACATAACGCCGGTATTACTGTGGTGCTGGAACCGCATGAGGATGTGGTTTACTCTGCCGAGACGCTTCGATACGTTGCCGAGCAGGTGAACTCCACCGCCTTCGGGGTCAACGCGGATGTATGCACCTTTCTGCTGATGGGGTTGGACCCTGTACGCGAGTGCGCGGAGGTGGCGGACCTGTGCAAACTGGCTCACCTCAACGACATGCGCCGCGCACGTAAAGGCTACCAGGGGTATCCCTACCGCTCGGTAACAGGTGAAGTGTATGCGGGAACTGCGGTAGGGGATGGCGAAATAGATATACGAGGATGTATAAAGGCTCTGGTTTCCGCAGGCTTTCGCGGTCCCTTTAGCGTGGAGTATCTGGGCACGGAGAAAGCCACAGCAAGCGTGCAGAGAAGCCTGGATAACATTCGAAACATCCTACAGGAGGTTCGTGGATTGTGAGCAGCCACACACTACGTGTTGGGTTGATTGGTGCTGGCGGCATCGGACGAACACACCTCGCCAGTTACGAGCGCGTGCGCGAAGCGCAAATCGTGGCGATAGTCGATATCGATGAGGAGACCGCCCGCACCGCAGCACAGCGGGTAGGAGCGCAAGCGTTCCGCGACGTGGAACAGATGCTTCATCACGTGGAGGTGGACGCGGTGGACATCTGCACGCCGCCTTCGGCTCACCTGGAGGTAGCGTCGCTGGCGATAGAACACGGCTTGCATGTGCTGTGCGAGAAGCCTTTGGCGCACCAGCCCAATGCTGCCCGTCAGATGGTACGTGCTGCCGAAGAGAAGGGTGTGAAGCTGATGACCGCTTTCTGCCACCGCTTCCACCCCCCGATAGTGGCTCTGAAGCGACTGATAGAGTCGGGAGAGCTGGGTGAAGTGGTAATGTTCCGTAACCGGTTCGCTGTTCCGCTCAAAGGGGTCGAGGAACGGTGGTTCTCCGATAAGGAGGTCGCTGGCGGTGGAGTGCTGATGGATACTAGCGTTCACAGCATAGACCTTTTCCGCTTTCTGGTGGGTGAGGTCGCTCGCGTACAGGCGGTCACCCGCCAAACGAATCCCGCTATTGGGGAGGTAGAGGACACTGCCATCGCCCTGCTGTCCACCGCAGACAACCGGATGGGCGTGGTAGAAGCCAGCTGGGTGCTCGCTGCCGGATTCAACGTGGTGGAAGTGTACGGCACGGAAGGCGCGGCGATGGTGCACTACTGGGACGGCTTCAAGAGCCGTTACAAAACGAACAAAATGGACGACTGGCAGCCGCTGGACGAGTCCGGTCCTGACCGCTTTGCCGGGGAGATACAGCACTTCGTGGACGCCTGTCTGGGCAGGACCGAGCTTCAGGTGACCGGCTACGACGGCTTGCGTGCGGTGGAAATCGTGTACGAGGCGTATGCCATCGCAACAGGCTGAGCAATGCTTGTGTCCTCAACCTCTCCCCCGTCCCCTCTCCGGCGAGGAGAGGGGAGCCGCGCTCCCAGCACCCCTTTCCTTCGTAGAGAAGGGAGCTGGGGGAGAGGTTGAGGACATCTCAAGCGGAGGGGAGCCTCATATTGTAAGAATTTCACAATTCCAGCGTTTTACAGGCAGGAAATACCTTTCCCCCGTGTGAATAAAGTACAGCAAGTTCATCCATTCTGGTATCACGGGTTACAGCCATGCGCATTGGAATAACGCAAGAGACCTTTCCGGGCGAGACGCGAGTCGCGCTGGTTCCCTCTGCGATTGCCGCGCTGAAGAAAGCGAAGGCAGAAGTGCTGGTGCAGGCAGGAGCGGGTAGAGCGGCAGGGTTTTCCGACCTGGAGTATGCCGATGCGGGAGCTACCGTCCTGCCGACGCGCGAGGAAGTAATTGCTGGAGCGGACATCGTGCTGCAGGTACGTGCGTTGGGGGCAAACCCCGACGGCTGGAAGGCAGACCTGTCGCTGGCGCGGGAAGGACAGGTGTGGGTAGCAATGATGGACCCGCTGTGGGTACCGGAACCCGTCGCTGAGGCGGCGCAGAAGGGCATCATTACTTTCGCACTGGAACTGGTCCCCCGCATCACACGCGCTCAGCCGATGGACGTGCTCTCTTCTCAATCGAACCTCGCGGGCTACAAGGCGGTGCTCCTAGCCGCGAATTCGCTCTCCAAAATCTTTCCTATGATGATGACAGCGGCGGGCACGATTACCCCTGCCCGCGTGTTCGTCATCGGCGCGGGAGTAGCGGGCTTGCAAGCGATTGCCACGGCAAGACGACTGGGAGCGGTGGTGAGCGCGTATGACGTGCGTCCCGCCGTGCGCGAGCAGGTGGAGAGCCTCGGCGCACGCTTCGTGGAGCTTCCACTGGAGGTACAGGATGCGCAGGATGCAGGCGGTTATGCAAAGGCGCTGGGTGAGGATTTCTACCGACGGCAGGCGGAGATGATGAGGGACGTGCTGCCCGAAAACGATGTGGTGATTACCACCGCCGCAGTGCCCGGACAGCGCGCACCGGTGCTCATCACGCGGGAGATGGTGGAGGCAATGCGCCCCGGCTCGGTTATCGTGGACCTCGCCGCAGAGCGCGGTGGCAACTGTGAGCTGACCCAGCCCGGGCAAACGGTAGTGCATCAGGGAGTAACCATCATCGGACCCCTGAACCTGCCTGCCACCATGCCGTACCATGCCAGCCAGTTGTACGCCAGAAACATCGGCAGCTTCACCGTCAATCTACTCAAAGACGGGGAGCTGAGTCTGGACATGGAAGACCAGATTATCCGCGACACGCTGCTAACGCGCGACGGACAGGTCGTTCATCCGCGCGTGCGCGAGAAGCTCGGCTTGAGCACGTAAGGAGGAGGGAAAATGACACTGCAAGATATTCTCAGCAACCTTTATGTGTTCGTGCTGGCGACGTTCTTGGGTTTCGAGGTGATACGCCGCGTATCGCCTCTGCTGCATACGCCGCTGATGTCCCTCACCAACGCCATCTCGGCAATTAGCCTGGTGGGTTCGCTGGTGATACTGGGAGCGCAGGAAACCACTTTGACCACCGTGCTGGGCGCGCTGGCAGTGACCGCCTCCACCATCAACGTGGTCAGCGGTTTCCTGATCACCGACCGCATGTTAAAGATGTTCAAGAAGCGTGAACCAGGTGAGCGAGGGAAGTCGTCATGAGCACACAGGCTATCTTCACGCAGACCACCTACATCATCGCCGCTGCGCTGTTTATCTTGTCGCTGAAGTGGCTTAGTGCAGTACCGACCGCCCGACGCGGCGTGATCGCGGGCGAAATCGGCATGATTCTGGCGATTGCGGGGACGCTACTGTTGCCCCAGATTGTGAGCTACAAGTGGATTATCCTCACCCTGCTTATCGGCTCGGCAATTGGCATCCCCATCGCTTACCTGATGCCGATGACACACGTGCCTCAGCGAACCGCCCTGTCGCACTCCTTCGGCGGTCTGGCGGTAGGGCTGGTGGGAACCGCCAAATACTATCTGTGGAACCAGCATGACCCCGAGCGGCTAACTCCCTTCATCATGGCGGTGCTTTGCTTCGAGGTGTTGCTCGGTTTCCTCACCTTCACCGGCAGTCTGATGGCGTTCGGCAAGCTGCAGGAGCTGATGCCCACCCGACCGATAGTGTATCGCGGACAGAACTTCGTGAACCTCTCGGTGCTGGCGATAGCGGTTGCCATCGGCGTTTACCTGACGATAAACCCCGCGCAGATTGGGCTGTTCCCGATTTTCATTGCCTTGGCGCTGGCGTTCGGCGTGATGTTGATTCTGCCTATCGGTGGCGCAGACATGCCGACGGTAATTGCCCTGCTGAACTCCTATGCGGGCATCTCGGCGTCGGCGATGGGCTTCGTGCTGCAGAACAAGCTGCTGATTATCGCGGGCGCACTGGACGGCTCGTCGGGCTTTATCCTTTCCATTATCATGTGCAAGGCAATGAACCGCTCGTTTACCAACGTGCTGTTCGGTGCATTCGGACAGGTGTCACCGCAGGCGTTGAAAACGGAGGAGCGCACCGTGCGCAGTGCCACCCCCGAAGAGGCAGCAGACATCCTGCTGGCAGCCTCGTCGGTCGCCATTATCCCCGGATACGGCATGGCAGTGGCGCAGGCGCAGCACAAGGTGCGCGAACTGTTTGACCAGCTGACCCGACGGGGCATCGACGTGAAGTTCGGTATCCACCCCGTTGCGGGGCGTATGCCCGGGCACATGAACGTGCTACTAGCGGAGGCAGACATCCCCTACGACCGCCTGCTTGAAATGGAGGACATCAACTCCGAACTGCCACACACCGACGTTGCGCTGGTTATCGGCGCGAACGATGTGGTGAACCCCGCTGCCAAGCACGACAAGAACAGCCCCATTTACGGCATGCCTATCATCGAGGCGGACAGGGCGCGCACCGTGATGGTGATTAAACGCAGCATGAACCCCGGCTTCGCCGGCATCGAGAACGAACTGTACTACATGGATAAAACGCTCATGCTCTTCGGTGACGCGAAGGCGTACCTCGGCGAGCTGGTGAAGGTCATCGGGCAAGAGAAGTAAGGTCCCGGGTGCCAGAAGGGGATGCGGTCTTTAGCCACGGCTGGCAAAAGGCGTGGCAAGCGG
>CALJAP010000034.1 GCA_938027655.1 uncultured bacterium
ATCTCGGTCGCCCGTCCGATGGCTTCATCTATCTCGTTCAAGCCGGGGATGCGCCGGATGAAACCCGCTTTTCCCCGCCGCGCGGTAAAAATCTTCCACAGGATGAGCGTGGAGAAAAGCACTATCGCCACGAAAATCTGCAGGTTGGCATGTTCCATCTGCTGGCTCCGGTAAGTTCGCTCTGATACCGCAGGATGTTTCCGTGCTGCAGGGATGTTTTCCTGCTGGTGCATCTTTTGCTTTCCGGGCAATACAGGGGTATACTCTTGGAAGGAGGTGATCCCAGTGCCCAAAGTCTATGAGGCAGTAGGTACCATTGAGGACGGAAACACCATCGTGCTGGAGACGCCGTTGCCGGTACGCGGTCGGGTGAAGGTGCAGATACAAGCCGAAACTGCCGAATCCGATATCGCTCTGACGAATCGGGAAACTGTATTGCAAGCGATTCACGAACGCCAGCGCGAGCGCGGGCACCAACCGATGTCTCCAGAAGAGATAGAGGCGTACATTCGGGAATCGCGCAGCGAGGACAATGATGCGTCGGGTCTACCTTGACACCGCGCCTGTCATCTACTTTGTGGAGCACACGCCCGAGTTCTACGGACGAGTACGTGCGTTGCTGCAGCGGTCTGATTGGCTGGTGGTAAGCGACGCGACACGAATGGAGTGCCGCGTGTTGCCGCTACGCGCGGGCAATAGTGCCCTGCTACAGGACTTTGACGACTTTTTTGCCTATTACGTCAACGAGGTGGTAGCTTTGACAACCCAAGTTATCGATAAAGCAACGGAGATACGAGCGGCTTATCGCTTTGCCCCGTTAGACTCCATTCACCTTGCCGCCGCACTGGTGGCAAACTGTGACCTCTTCCTGACCAATGACCTGCGCCTGACAGGGTTCGGTGAAATACAGGTGGTGACCGTGTGAGCGAGGGGAGTAGTGCCTCAGTGGGTTATTCCCAGCCCATTTGCTGTCTCAGCTTCGATTTGAGTTCTGGCGACAGCATTTCGTTCAGCGCGGTGAGCGAGTTCGGCAGACTTTCCTCAACGAACCAGACAGGTTTCAGCCGAAAGCCGGGCAAAACCTTGCTCTCCAGCCAACCCTCCTCGTCCACCTCTATCGGCACATAGGTTGTCCCTTCCAGCGAGAACGCCTCTACTCCGTAGTGGGCGCGGGGCGAGTCGACTAGCCAGTATTCGCGCACCCCTTCTCGCTCGTATTCCATGAACTTCTCTACCTGGTCACGCCGCTCACTGTCTTCCGAGACCACTTCCACTATCAGGTCGGGCGCACCGGTGAAGCGGTTCTCGCTCAGAGAGCGCAGATTCTCCCCCAGCACAACCACGATATCCGGCTCGCGAGAGGCGGGGCGCGTAGGCAGGTAGACCTCGAACGGGGCAGGACGAACCTCACCCATACCGGTCAGCTCCAACAAAATGCGCAGCAGCGTATCCAGGAACGATACGATGTGCTGATGTCCGTTCTTTGGCGGCACGAGAAGAATGACCTCCCCATCCACCCACTCAGCCAGGATGTCTTCATCCCTCCACTGTAAGAACTCTTCATAGGTCATGCGCAGCCTGTCGGTGCGCACAGCAGGTTGTGCCATGCTCCTCGCCTCCTCGAGATAACTTCCGACCAAGCCGTATTGAGTCTACCACACTGGGGGCGAGGTTGCCAACGAATGCACCGATTTGCACAGTAAGGGAAGGACAATGCGCGGTAGCTTCCCCAAGCCTCATGTCCTAGAGCCGAACCGTACCACCTCTCCCGTTTGTGCGCTGCGCCAGACTGCCTCTGCCACCTGCAGGTCGCGTGCGCCGTCCCAGAGGGTGCTGCGCGGTGTTTCCAGTCCCAAACAGCTCCGCGCGAAGTTCTGTAGCTCGCCCGCATAGCCGAAACAGCCCACCGCATGCACTCGCAGCACTTCCGTCCAGTCAGGCTGCCACTCTATCCACTGGTTCCTGCCACCAACGTGTGGCTCTGCAATCGGCTCCCCGCGCGGGCGGTAGCGCAGGCGGAGCATGTCCTCCACCTCCAGCCAGCAGTCCACGCCCGTGAGCGCGAGCCGCTCGTGAATCTTCCACGAGGGCGACTCCAGCGCGTTCAGGTTCAGGATGCCCAGCGCACCTCCCGCGAAGCGCAGGTTGATGGCGTAACCAAAGCGGTTCTCGCTCACCACGTGCAGGCGAGCGTACACCTCTTCTACCTCACCGCCGAAATAGCGGGCAAGATTGAACAAGTGCACCGCTTGCCCTATCAGGAACGCCTGCGGTGCGCTGGGAATGCCCCATATCGCGGGGTAGGGACCGTTGGAGAAGCGAATCTCCACCACCGTCACCTGACCGAACTCATCCTGCTTCTGCGCAATCTGCTTCGCCAGCTCATAGCCGACGGCGAAACGCTTCATGTAGGCGACCGCACCCCACAACCCTTTTCGCTCGGCGTGTTCCGCCAGCTCCTGCGCTGTGGCGGCGGAAATGGCAGACGGCTTCTCCACAAAGATAGGTAACCCCGCATCCAGGCACTGCTTGCCCACTTCGTAGTGCATCTGCGGCGGTCCCACGATCACCGCGCCGTCCAGCTCCTCTTTCGTCAGCATCGTGGCCACATCGGTATACCAGCGCAGTGCGCCGAACCAGCGGGCGTTGCGTCGCGCCAGTTCCTCGCGCAGGTCGCACACCGCGACCAGCTCTATTTCGGGGATGAAGGGTACAGCAGGGAAAAGCGAATGGGTAGCATGTCCTCCGCAACCCACAAAGGCGATACGTGCTTTCTTGACCTCTGGCATGGCTGCCTTTCTCCTTGTTGTGCAAAATGTCTGTGACATCATTCGCGAGACATCCACAGGAATCCACCTGTTCATGATAGAATCACACCAATCGACCCTGGCTATCTTCTGGAGGGAGAAAGTGCTGTTCGAGGCTATCGCGTTTGCTGTGGAGAAACATGGTAAACAGGTGCGCAAGGGCACGAACGTTCCTTACGTGCTGCATCCTTTGAACGTCGGCTATCTGCTGTTACAACACGGCTGCTCTGAAGAGGTAGCCATAGCGGGCTTCCTGCATGACACGCTGGAAGATACCGCCACGACGGTGGAGGAAATGCGCGAACGATTTGGCGAGCGAATAGCGTGGCTGGTAGAGCAGGTGACGGAGCCAGATAGGTCCAAACCATGGGAGGTACGTAAGCAGCATACGGTAGTTCACCTACGGCAGGTAGAAGACAGAGAGGTACTGCTGGTCGCGTGTGCGGACAAGCTGGATAACCTACAAATGATGCGTGAGGGGATGCGGGTGTATGGCGTGGAGTTCTGGGAACGTTATAAGGCTCCGATGCCAGCCCAGAAGTGGTACTACACCACGCTGGCGAAGATTTTCCAGCAGCGACTCACTGAGGAGCCGGGTGCTACACTTGCGGCGCGGACGGTGGAAGTGGCTCGCCAGGTGTTTGGAGAGTAACCGGCTCGAAACGAGGTTCGCCGTCGACCACTCGCAGGTAGTAAGCCTCTACCGTAATACCCGTGAACCGCTCGTAAAAGATGCGTGTTGCGCCTTGCAGGTCTGCCATTTGCTTCCGCACCGTCTGCTCCGGCGACAGGCGATACCGCTCATAAAAACCGCAACTCTGGTGGGCAATGAGGATAACCCGCTGTATCTTGTGCGCCTCTACCAGAAAGGAGAGATGTCTGTGTGCCATTTCATGCTCCCACACAGTGCGCACGTCCAGACACAGCCATGCCGCCCCGCCCGGCACCACGAAGCGGTCGTACCACTCCTCGCCTAACGTGTGCCGGATGAACCCGTCGCAAGCGGGAGCGAACCGTCCATCGGAGCAGTAGATTGCCAGGGTATGTGCAAATTCCTCTCTTACCTTTTGCTCCACAGGAAAACCCCTTTCCATCGCGAATCGCTTACCATGACAGATTGACGATACAGGAGATTGCCATGACCTCTCGTGAGCGTGTACTTGCTGCCATTGAGTTTCGCGGTCCCGACCGTGTACCCTTCCAGCACGCGGTGTTCCCCGGCGCGTTCTGGCGCCATGGGCAGAAGCTGGTGGATTTCCTGAACGCGCGCCCCGACGACTTTGGGGCACGAAACTTCTCTATTCCTGCTGAACCCCAAATAGAGGGCGACATCGAGGAGTATGTCGACCAGTGGGGCAGTCGGTGGCTGAGGCGCAAGGGCTACAGTGCAGGTGAGGTCAAAGAGGCACCGTTGAAAAGCTGGGACCAGCTGCGCGACTACCAGTTTCCCCCTGTGCCCAGCGACAGCGTGTTCGAAGACATCGCCCGACGCCTGCAATCTCCGGAGTGTGACTGGTTCCGCACCGGAGGGGGAGGCACACTGTTTGAACAGATGCAATGGCTGCGCACCAGCGAGCAGTTGTTCATCGACCTCGCGGAAGAGCCAGAGCCCCTGCACGAGCTTGCTGACCGCCTTGTGGACTGGAACCTGCGGCATATTCATGGGTGGCTGAAGGCGGGCGTGGACGGCATCACCTTTGCCGACGACTGGGGTGCGCAGGACAGATTGCTGATTAGCCCGCGCCAGTGGCGGTCCTTCTTCAAGCCGCGCTACGCCCGCATGTTTGAGCCGATTAAGGATGCGGGGAAGAAGATATTCTTCCACACCGACGGCTGGACGGTGGACATCTGGGACGACCTCATAGAGATTGGCGTAGACGTGCTGAACCCACAACATCCGCTGATGCCGCGTCAGCTGCTGGAGGAGAAGCTCGCGGGCAAAGTGTGCGTGCGCTCCGACCTAGACCGCCAGTACCTTATCCCCTTCGGCACGCCAGAGCAGGTGCGCCAGCATGTGAAGGAGACCGTCGAGCTTTTCGGCAGGTTCAACGGCGGGCTGATTCTGCATGGCGAAATCGGTCCCGACGTGCCCTGGGAGAACATCGTGGCGATGTACGAGGCATTCGAGGAGTTCGGATGCAGGTGAACCGTATCTACCTGATGGACTGCCGGGAAGGCATGAAGGGGATGCCTGCGGGCTGTGTCGACCTCATCCTGACCGACCCGCCGTTTGCGATCGATTTCCGCGCCAAACGCTCCAACTACAACCGCACGCAGGGGCGAGTGCTGGAAGGCTATACCGAAATCCCCGCTGAGGAGTACTACCCCTTTACCCTCTCGTGGATGCGCGAGGCATACCGCGTGCTGAAAGATTCGGGGAGCATGTACGTCTTCTCCGGCTGGAATGGACTGCGTGACATCCTGAACGCGCTGGATGAGGTCGGCTTCATCACCGTTAACCACATCATCTGGAAGTACCAGTTCGGCGTCTACACGAAGCGGCGGTTTGTGACCTCGCACTACCATTGCCTGTACGTATGCAAGAACGACCGGCTGCGCAGGTTTTATCCCGATTGTCGGTTCCCCGCCACTCGCACGAAGGAAGGTAACCCCCGTTATCGCGATATGGAGGATGTGTGGGTTATCCCCCGCGAGTACTGGAACGGCGACGTAAAAACCCCAACCAAACTGCCCGCAGAGCTCGTTCGCAAAATCCTGCAGTACTCGTCGGTAGAGGGTGACCTAGTGCTCGACCCGTTTCTCGGCTCGGGGCAGGTTGCCGTCGTGGCGAAGGAGATGGGCAGGCGGTATATCGGCTTCGAGGTAGTGCCCGAGTACTACCAGCTTGCACTGCGACGGTTGGAACAGGAGATATATCGCGTGAGGTCGCCGATTTGAGCCACATTTCCCTTACTGGCGCAGGGCAGGATGCGTATCTCCTCAGTGATGATGCTCGTGCCCGTGCAGGTGTGAGTGCACCGCATCTCCATGCGCGTGCAGGTGCTCGTGGAGCAACCCTGCTGAGACCAGCAGTTGCGTGTCCTCCATCGCCTCTTGCAGAGTCCTGTCCGCCAGCAAGGTATGCTCCTCCGAAAGGATGAGCACTCGGTCTGCCACCTCCGGCAGCAGGTGCAGGTTATGGGTCGCGATGAGCAACGTCTTGCCTGCCTCATGGAGCAACCGAAGCGTGTTTACCAGCCAGCTCTGCATGCGGGGGTCCAGCCCAGCAATGGGTTCATCCAGAAGCAGCACATCGGGGTTCATGCTCAGCACGCAGGCGATTGCCACCTTGCGTTTCTCACCACCGCTCAGGCGGAATGGCGCACGCTCCGCCAGATGGGCAATACCCAGCAGGTAGAGTGTATCGGCAACGCGGGTGCGTACCTCCCCTTCGGGCAAACCCATCTGGCGTGGAGCGAAGGCAACCTCGTCCCACACGGTAGGGTTGAACAGCTGCGCGTCCGCGTCCTGAAACACAAAACCCACCCGCTGGCGAAATAGTCTCCCAAAAGAAGGGTTCTGCAGGCTACGCTCGGTGAGCGGTGTTCCCATGAACCGTATTACTCCTGCCGTTGGTTCCATTAACCCGTCTAGCAGGCGCAGGAGCGTGGACTTGCCGCTACCGTTGACGCCCAGTATCGCCACCCGGTCGCCCCGCCAGATGCGAAACGACACTTCCGTCAGCGCAGGTGTGCCGTCGGGATAAGCAAAACGCACCTTCTCGCAATCGTACAGCATCTCCTTAGCCGGCATACCATCCTCCGACCCAGACCGCGCCTGCCAGCCACAGGGCGGCGAGCAGCAGCCACAGGGTGTCGTGCCACGCCCAGCGGCGCGGATATGCTCCTCGCAGGTCGCCGTCGAACCCCCGAGCGCGCATCGCCAGGTACACCTCCTCGTTCAGGGTGAGGCTCTTGGCGAACAACACCGCTGCGCCTGCACCGGCGTATGCTCGCGTCTGATGCGCGGTCAAGGCGCCTGACTGACGACTGCGCCGCGCCAGAATCATCTCGGCGAGTGTGTCTACCAGCGTGAAGAGATATCGGTAGGTAAGGGTCAGCGCTGTGACCATTAGCTTCGGCACGCGCAGGGTGCGCAGGCTATGCAACAACAGATGCCAGCGGGTGGTCAAGCTCCACAACAGGGTGACGCTGATTGCCGCTCCGATACGCAGCAACAACATCAGTGCAGAGAGCAGACCCGTATCGCTGATAGCCAGTACCTGCCAGCCAAAGGGTTGCCAGAGCACTCGTCCGGGCGTTACCGCATAGAATACCAGAGGCAAAGCCAGTAGCGCACCGAAGAGCAGTATCGGTATCACGGCGCGTGTGACCAGACTGCGCAGAGGCAGGCGTGATACGGTTGCGAGAAAGATGCTGCCCACCAGCACCGCAAAAGGCACCACCGGAGAGCGCGAAAGGGACACCACGACCAGCGCCGCCAGAAGCGCCAGCGTCTTTGCCAGCGGATGGAGCTGCTGCAGGTAGCCCGGTTGGCGTGCCCACTCTTCCGCTGCGATGGCGCTGCCTACCGCTTCACGCAGATGGTACAGAGTGCGTTCCAGCCACCGACCGCGCGGCGCCCGAGCCCTCGTCTCTGGCGCGGATTGCTGAGACTGCATCAGCCACGCGGGCAACGTATCCATCGGTTTACCCGGCGCAGGCACTTCCGCCGGGGTAGCAGCGGGTTTGCGCACCAGTGCGCGG
Organism: uncultured bacterium; assembly: GCA_938027655.1. Classification (GTDB taxonomy): domain Bacteria; phylum Armatimonadota; class HRBIN16; order HRBIN16; family HRBIN16; genus HRBIN16. Next base: position 7,514 of record CALJAP010000034.1, read on the forward strand.
GCAATCAGCGCGGTAGCGACCGCCCCGAAGAGTGCAGAGAACAGATACCCTACCACTTCCCAACCCTTACCCCCTCGCCCGGGCAGAGTGTAATCCGGTATCAGCGGTTTCAGCACGCCTTCGCCAAACCGCTGGATGCCCGCCGGAACGTAGCCAACCAGCCGATGTAGCGTCTCTTCATCCCACTCGCCCCAGGCGGAGCCGGTGGCAATTAACCCCAACGGCGTCAGCAACAGCACCACTGCGAGAACCGCCCACAGACGGATGGGCTTATCTGCCCGCACTACCTGTCGGCGATAGACGAGTTCCGGGAAGTTGCGCCATAGGTAAGCCAGCGCGCTGATGGTCACTACCGCCTCTACCGGTGCAGCCACCAGCAGGTGGATATGTACCATCGCGGGCAGGGAGACGTTCAGACCGAAGGGAAAATAGAGCGCGCGCCCCGCTGCATCGTGGGCAATGAGCGGTTGGATACCCAGCAGGATGCCCGTGCTGGCGGCGGAGAGCACCGAACCCACAAACGCGCCCGCTCCGGCGGCAATCAGGGTGCGCCCGCGTCCCGCTTCTGCCCTGCCCGCCAGCAGGCGGTATACCCCGTAGCCTGCGAAGGCAGCGACGAAGCCCATGTTGAAGGAGTTCGCACCCAGTGCGAGGATGCCGCCATCGCCGAAGAATATCGCCTGAATGCCTAGCGTGAGCGTCACCGCCAGCAGCGCGGTCCAGGGTCCCAGCAGTATCGCCAGCAGGGTTGCGCCCACCGCGTGTGCGGTGGTGCCTCCTACCGCCGGGATGTTGAACATCTGTATGGCGAAGCAGAACGCCGCGCCCAGCGACAGCAAGGGAACCTGCTGCGCGGAAAGATGTTGGGCGGTACGGCGCACCGCCACCGCCCACAGGGGTATCATCACCCCGGCGGTGACCGCGTGTGTGGCTGGGCTCAGATAGGCATCCGGGATGTGCAT
>CALJAP010000035.1 GCA_938027655.1 uncultured bacterium
GCCTGTCGCGCCGCGATGACCGGACATCTGGTGCTCTCCACCCTACACACGAACGACGCCGTGAGCGCGATACCCCGCTTGATTGATATGGGCGTGGAGCCGTTTCTCATCTCCTCTTCGCTGGCGGGAGTGGTGGCTCAGCGACTGGTGCGCGTGATATGCCCGCATTGCAAACAAGAGTATGAACCCACCCTGACGGAAATCCAGATAATCGGGCGCCCGGTGGAGAAGCTGTACCGCGGGGTGGGCTGTTCCGCATGTGGGGGACGTGGTTACCTGGGGCGCGTCAGCATACACGAGATTATGGTAGTAGATGATGAAATCCGCACCCTGACTATCCAGCACGCTCCCAGCAGCCAGATTCTCAAGGCTACCCTGCGTCAAGGCATGGTGCCGATGGTACAGGACGGCATCGAGAAAGCGATACAGGGCATCACCACCGTGGAAGAGGTAACCGCCAAGGCGTTTATCTCCTCAGACGCTCCGCCCATCGATATACTGGAAGCCGCGTAGTCGCTCAATGCCCCGCGACGATCAGTCGGTTGCGCGCATTGCCCCGCCGTACGTCCACCGATATCAGGTAGTCTGTGGACTTCACCTTTATCTCAAATTTGCCGTCGCGGTCTGCTTCTGTGTGCACATTGCCCGCAGATACCCGCGCGCCGGGCAGCGTCACGCCCTGTATCACCATCTGTTCGCCCGCCCGCGATGAACACCATGCCAGCATGGGCAGCGTTTTATGCTGTAAGGCTTCGATCGCCCGCGCTACGGCGTCGCGTACTCTGTACAACCTTTCGGGGTCGCGCGTGTAGTCGGCAAAACCGGGCGCTACCAGGCGTGTGTAGTTCTTTGCCCATTCTTTCGGTGCAAAATCGGTCAGGTTCAACCGCTTTGCCACTTGCGCCGCCGCCTCTTCCAGCAAACACAGGTACTCGTAATCCTCGATGCCCTCGCGCATGGCTTCGTAACGCAGGCTACTTCGCGGAGCGTCCTTGCCCGGATACACAATCCAGTTATCGCCCGGAGCCAGTTGCTCGTCAAACGGCTGTCCCCAGAAGTTGTAGCCCCAGTGTAGAAAGCCTGTCGCGCCAGTCCAGTGATTGAGCCAGTGCAGGATGCGCGTTTTGATGAGCGGATAGTCTATGAGCCGGTTCGGATATTTGCCCTGCGGCACCCAGGCGACGTAGAACCAGAGTTCTGCTCCACGCGCCTGCACACGTTGAAACTGATTGAACCACTGCTCCAGAAAGTTGAGCTGCGGTACCCACACCTCCAGATAGCCTTCCAGATTGGGCACGTGGATGGCGTCGATGCGCCGCAGGTCGGGCGCTAGGCGTTTGACCCGCTCCGAAAGCTGTTTCCAAGAATCGACGTTCACCTCTATCGGCTCGTCCGCCACGTGTATCAGGCAACGCTCCAGCCAGCCCTTCTGACGCAGGTGCTCTTGCAGGGCAGGCAGCCACTCCTCCAGCGGAATCCACTCAGTTTGTCCGGTGGCTTCGTTTTCGCAGCGCAGGGGATAGGCGACGAAGTTCTTGTCTTCCCACTGCCCATGCTCGCGCCCGCCAACGTGGTGCAGCTCGATGAACTCGAAGCCGGCGTCAAGGTAGGTTTGTATCCAGCGGTCGAGCACGCTGAAGTCGTAGCGCAGCTTGCCGTCCGCGCCACGTATCGCCTTATTCGTTCCCCACGGTACCCACGTGTGATGATGATACTGTCGCATCAAGCGGGCGGTACGCGCCAGTAGCTGCCAGAACCCTTCGGACAGGTACTCCACCCCGTGTTGCTTCGCCAGATCGCCGTCGTTCATCCACACGGTCACTTTGAGGCGCGTGCGCTGCGGGAAGGTGAAGTTGTACACTGTCAGTCGCACAGGGACCTCTATCTGCCCGCTTCGCAGCCGGAGGGTAACCGTTCCACGATATTCTCCCGCCGGAGCGTTCTCGGGAACCTGCCACTGTACGTAGACCGGCTGATTCTGTTCCGGTTGCAACGCAATGCTTGTCTCCTCCAGCAGACCATCGGGGAAATCGGCAGGCGCTTTGCGCACCAGCTCCTCCGGCGGGGTGGCGGTGGAGTTTTTGCCCACGCGGTGGTACTCTACGAAGGCGTAGTGGAACGCCGTGGCGGGGATCGTACCGCTGCCTCCTTGTCTGCGCAGGGAGGTGCACTCCACGCCTTGTACCCGCTCGGCGGTGGACGCCCGTACCACAACTTGCGCCCCTACCCACTGATTGCGTGCGGCGGACACCACCACCTCGCGGCGCACTGAGGCAGACGGAGGGGTATCACGGAAGACATTGTGCAAGGCGTGCGTGCACCACCACTGCACATTCGGCTGCGCCAGAGAGGATAGCAGAATTACCACCAGTATCATCGAGCCTCCCCTTTTCAGACAGAGTGGCTTCTTCTTCGCCGCCGGTGCGCGGGTATCCTGCTCCTGCAGGAGCCGGGCACGGCGAAAGGTAATCCATATCGAAACACGGAGGAAAAAGCATGGTCATCCTGTATATCACGTTGAATACCGACGAGGAGGCGCGAACGGTTTCCCGCGCCCTGCTGGAGAAGCGTCTAGCCCTGTGCACCAACTGGTTTGCCATCACCTGCGCCTACCGCTGGAAAGGCGACATCGTGGAGGAACCCGAAACGGTGCTCATCGTCAAAACGCTGCCCGAGCTGTACGAGGCGGTTACCGACGAGGTGCGCCGACACATCACCTACACGAACTTCATGGCGCAACTCGACGTGCCGAAAATCAATGAGGAGTTCGCCGAATGGCTGAAAGAGGAACTTTGTGACAAAGGCGAGAATCCATTGGGTAACTGAGAGATGCTTCACCCTGTTCAGCAGGACAACAGTGAGCCATGTCATTCTGGGCGAAGCGAAGAACCCCCGCAAGGAGGTGGCGTGGTGCCGACGGCGTGGCGCGTGTTAGGTATAGCAGTCTTCCTTAGCTGTATGGCTGTGCGGACGCTGGCACAGTCGGCGGAGCCTGTCGCCCCCTTGCCCACCCTGCAGGCGTTGCGTTGGGATGAAAGCGTGCTGCGCATCGTCACCTCCGGCAAGGTGACTTTCCACACCTTCACCCTGCGTGAGCCGTTGCGCGTGGTGATTGACATCTCGCCCTGCGCCTTACCGAAGGAAACAATTCAGCCGGAAGGTGATACCCCTACTGCGGTAGAGAAGCTGCGCTGGGCGCAGTTCAAGGAGGGCGTCGTGCGCGTGGTGCTGGACCTGCGGGAAAACACGCAGTACGCACTCTCCACCTCTGCCGGCGGCAGCGAAGCGATGCTTGCGCTGGGCGGCGCACCGGTAGAGGAAGACAGGAAACCACGCCCTGCGGCGTCGTCTGCTAAACCAGCCCCCCCGCCTCAGCCTCCCGCTGAGCTGGTACGTATGGAGTGGGAACAGGACAAAGACGGTGCGCGCCTGCGGATGACACTCAGTCGAAAAGTGCCAGTGCGCTTGCGCCCGCTCAAAGAAGGCTACAGCACCCTGCTGGAGCTGCCTCAGGTAAAGCCGGGCACCGACCTGCCAGCCGACTGGAGCGTGAAACACCCGCTCGTCGAAGAGGTGCAGTTCTCTCCAGACGAAAAGGGCGTGCGTTCAGCGCTGCTTATCCGTACCACCCGTGCCGCCAGCCTGAGCGTGCAGTATGACAAGCAACAACCGGTCATTACGCTGGCAGTGAACCGCCCACGTAACGCGCAAGGCAAGCTTTCCGAGAAACATATCGTTATCGACCCCGGACACGGCGGCACGTCCAAAGGGGCGGTAGGACGGGATAGAGACTCGATAGTGTACGAAAAAGACATCAATCTGGCTATCGCACAAAGGGTGCGGGCGTTACTGCAGAAGGAGAAAGCCACCGTCACCATGACGCGCGAGGACGACAGCACGGTAGACCTGTACGACCGCCCCAAACTGGCAAACGAGCTGGGTGCAGACTTTTTCATCAGCATCCACTGCGATTCCACGCCCACCCCCAACTCCGCCAGCGGCACCACTACCTACTACCACGCCTCCGACCCCGACGGACGCGCGCTGGCTCAGGCGATACAGAAGCACCTCGCTGCTGTGACAGGGCTGCCCAATCGCGGCGCCCGGACCGATACCGCCATTTACCAGTCGGGCTTTGCGGTGCTGCGTCGCAGTGAGATGCCTGCGGTATTGATTGAGGTAGCATACATCAATCACCATAAAGACCGCGCGAAGCTTAAGGACCCGAAGTTTCAGCAGAGGGTGGCAGAGGCGATTGTGGCGGGATTGAAAGCTTATATCGAGGGGGAGAAGGAGTCTCAGGTAGCGCAGCAGGAGGTGGAGATTCGCCCCGCGTCAAACGAGGAGGATACCGTTCCCCCGGTGCAGATACCGGAGCAGCTGTAACATGAGAGCATTGCGCTGGATCCTGGTCGTGGCGTTGCTGGCTATACTGGCGTTCGGAGCAGGATACTGGTACACCAGTCGTCGCCCCCACTTAGCCCCCAAGCCAACCGGGGTGACCACCAAGCCGTCGGTGGTGGTATACGTGCCGCATTTTGCAGACACTCGCACCGAGTGGGAAGCGAAGCCCGTGCCCGTTGGTGAGGGCGAGGACCCGCTGCGCATCGCGCTGGAGCACCTGTTAATTACCCGTGATACTCCCTTCCCGCAGGGCACCCGTCTGCTGCGGGTGAGCGTCAAAGAGGGGTTGGCGGAAGTGGATTTCAGCCGCGAGCTGGTGGAGAACTTCCCCGGCGGCTCCACTACCGAAGCGTGGATAGTAGAAAGTCTATGCAGGACACTGGCGCAGTTCTCGGACGTTGAGAAGGTGCGGATACTGGTAGAGGGCAAACGGGTAGAAACAATTGGAGACCATATAGACATCGGCGAGCCGATACCCATACGCCAGATGGCGAACCACCAGTGACCGCCGGTCGTCAGATTATATGCAGAAAACAAAACAACCAGCAAAGAGACAGGTGTTCGATGCAAGCATTTGCGCCAGCACAACCAAAGCCAGGATTGCTTCACGGGGTTTATTCCTACCGTGAGGCGGCCCGCTTGCTCAACGTCAGCACCCAGCGTGTGGCGCGGTGGGCAGACGGCTATCTCTTTCGAGTAAAGTACGGTTGGCAGTTTTCCGCACCCGTTTTGCAATCACCTGAACACCGTCAAGGAGTGCTTTCATTTCCAGAGTTGATTGAGCTGTTTTTCGTCAGAGAATATTCCGGTTTGGGGGTTCGGCTGCAGCATATTCGCGCAACCGCAGAGGCGCTGGCGAAGGATGTGGGGCCCTTCCCGTTTACCCGGAAGCAACTGCTCGTAGGTGGCCGTGAGCTACTAGTGCGCCAGAGCGAAGATATCCTGCGTCGCCCCGACATCGGTCAGCTGGTAGCGGATTTTGCCGAGTCGCTTCTTCGCCACGTTGAAATCGAAGCGGATGAGGTTAGTCGGTACTATCCGCCAACTTTCGAGAAGGAAGTGCTTCTGGACAAGCACATTCGGGCAGGCGAGCCGGTAGTTTGGGAAGCCGGTTATGCCATTCCCACACGGGTTATCTATGCTTTGTGGGAGAAGGAGCGGGATATGGATTCGGTGGCGGACTACTTCAATATCTCCCCCCACAAAGTCTCCGTAGCTATCAGGTATGAGAGCGAATGGCGGTTGGTCGCGTAAGACTGCTTTTTGATGAGAACATCTCACATCGGTTGGTGGATTTTCTCCACCACGAATCGCGTCTCGCAGAGATGCACCATCTTCGCGCGATGGGCTGGAGTGGGAAAAAAGACGTGGAGTGGATACCGATAGCCGTGGCGAGGGAGTTCGTACTGGTTACCGGCGACCGTAATGAGGTGACGCGAGGCATCATCACGGAGGATTTGAAGCAGATGGGTGCTCGGGTTATTTTGTTGGGACAGTTTTGGGATCATTTGCCCCGGTGGGAGCGCGCCAAGTGGTTGGTCCGTCATATAGAGATGATTGTGAATCTGGCTCAAAGGATGACTGTTGGTTCTGCTGTGCTTGTCCACAAGCGTGGACAGAAGGTCTTTCTATAGCCTCTTCTGCCTCAACACAAACACGCCCGAATCGGCTTCACCGGTGCGGTTGAGATGCTCGGTCAGGCGGGCAAACTCTCGCCATTGCGCACGGGTGTGCATGTCAGGGCGATGCTGACTACCCGGGATGCCTTGGCGATACAGCTCACTGGCGTGCAGGTGCAGGGGCAAGGCATCAAACCCCGTATACTCTACCGCGTATCCGCATCGCTCCGCCAGAGTTTTCAGCCCCTGCACGGAGGGGATGCTCAGATGGCGTGGGGCGTCCAGCTGGAACCAGTCGGTGCCGTAGCGCTTCCAGTGGTACGAGCCTGCCAGCGGTAAGCGCACCAGCACCCTGCCGCCGGGCTGGAGTAGCCGCTTCGCTAGAGCGAGTTCGGCTTCCGGGTCGGGAACATGCTCCAGCACGTGATGATACATCAGCACATCGTATGGGGGCGGTTGCGCCTCCACATGCTCCCTGAGGGTACGCCGGTAAACGGGAACCCTGCCTCCGATGGGTTGGTCGGAAGGGTAGTAAGGGTCAATGCCTTCCACATGGCGAAAACCCACCTGATGCATGATGAGCAGCAGCAAACCGCTACCACAGCCCACATCCAGCACACGGGCGTCGGGCGAAAGGTTCAGCAGGCGGATGCTGCGCACGCGGGGATCCTGCTGGGGATGCACCAGCAACACCAGCCTGCCCAGCAGCCCCCTGCCCGTTGCGACGGTGCGGTCGCGCCATGTGCGGATGACGCCCAGCAGCCCCTTGTAGTAGCTTTCGGGCAAGGTGTTGTAGGCATCGTACTCGGGAGGATAGTAGCGCAGCAGGTCATCGGGAGGATGGAGGATTTGCAGGGAGCCACACGAAACGCATTCGGCATATTCGAACTCGCCTTCCATGCCGAACAACCGCTCCCGCGCGGTGAAGGTGCGCGGCGTGTGGACGGAATGGCACCAGATGCATCGGTAGCTCATCATGAAAAACAATGACGTGTGCTCTGACTGCCCACAGTATACGCCACACGGGCTCCTCTGTCAAGGCTTTCTGGGAAGGACACGGATAAACACGGATGCAACCGATGGACACCGATGTATTTGTGCTCATCCGTGTACCCCGACGCCTGTTGACGTTCTGTGCCGCTACCGGATACTGATTGAGGTGATTTCCCCATGTGGACGTATTTACCTGAACAGATTCTCCGGGCGGCGCAGCAGTGGTGGGGTTGGACCCCACACCCAGCGCAACGCGAGTGGATGCTCGATACCCATCCGGTGAAGGTAGCGGCGTGCGGCAGGCGATGGGGCAAGACCGAATCGCTGGCGGTGGAGACGGCTGCGCTTGCTCTGTTACAGCCGGGCATCCGGCAGGTTATCGTCGCCCCCACGCTGGACCAGGCGCGCATCCTCTTCGAGCGCACGCTGGAACTACTTCAAGCGTGGGCAGAGGGGACAGGAGGCAAACTGCTCGTTCGCACCACACCCTACCCCCGCGTGCGCGTCAACGAGGGCGAAATCACCGCCCGCAGTGCCTATCGACAGGCACGCTCCCTGCGTGGCAGAAGCGCACATCGTATCGTGGTGGACGAAGCCGCCTACCTAACCGAAGAGGTCATCCCGCAGGTGCTGATGCCCATGCTGGCGGACGACGAGGGGCAGCTGGTGTTGCTCTCCACCCCTTTCGGCAGAAACCACTTCTGGGGGTGGTTCCAGCGAGGGCAGTCGGGCGCAGTGTGCCGCAGCTTCCGCTTCCCCACATCCAGCAACCCGCGTATCTCTCCTACCTTCCTGCAGCTCCAGCGGCAGCTGCTTACCGAACGGCAGTTCGCCATCGAATACGAGGCGCAGTTCGTAGACGACGCCGGAGCGGTCTTCCCGCAGGCGGTCATCGAAGCGTGCATCCAGCCCCATCTGTCCGAAGCCAGACCCGAACCGACGCCAACGGTCGCCGGACTGGACTGGGGACGCTATCGCGACTTCACCGCGCTGGTGATACTGCGCGAGTCCGGTGGGCAACTGCAGGCGGCGCACGTAGAACGCCTGCCCGGGACGGCATGGCAGGTGCAGATTGACCGCCTGAGACAACGGCTGAGTGCATGGGGGGCGCGCACCGTTTGTTGCGACGCGACCGGCGTTGGCGACCCACTGGCGGAGATGCTACAACAGCATCTGGGTGACAATCGGACGGGTATCCGTGTGGAGCCGGTAGTCTTCACTGCCCCTATCAAGCGGACGATGATCGAGTCTCTCGCACTGGCGATGGAACAGGGGCGAGTTGCTATCCCACCTCACCCGGAGCTGTTGCGTGAGCTCCATGCGTTCACTGCCAGCCACACCGCGAGCGGTCATATCCGCCTGCAGGCGCAGGGCAGCGAGCATGATGACCTGGTGATTGCGCTGGCTCTGGCGGTTCACGCTGCAGGCAAAGGCGCGTTGAGCGCACCCGCAGTGCGCCCGATTACGAGCGGTCGACGCAGGGAGTGTGAACGGATGAAGGGTGTGGTGTATAATAGGGGCTGAGGTGGTGAGAGAAAATGCTGCTCAGTGAGTATATCCGGGCGGCGATGCGTCGCGCCCGCTACGAAATCTTGTCGGATGGCACGTTTTACGGAGAGATACCGGGCTTGCAGGGAGTGTACGCCAACGAGCCTACTCTGGAGGCATGCCGAGAGACCTTGCAGGAGGTGCTGGAGGGCTGGATTGTGCTGGGACTAAGGATGGGACATTACCTGCCTGAAATCGATGGTATCTCCCTCAATGTGGAAAAGGAGGCGGTCTAATGCCTCCCTTTGGTCCTATCACGAGGCAAGACCTCATTCGATACCTCAGGCAGATTGGATTTGAAGGACCTTATGCAGGAGGAAAACACCAGTATATGGTGCGAGGCACTTTAAGACTGGTACTGCCGAATCCTCATCGGGATGACATCGGTCGCGACTTGCTCTCTCGAATCTTAGAGCAGGCAGATATTAGCAGGGAAGAGTGGGAAAGGTTGTAATGTCTCGTCTATCAGGGGGCGGCACACTCAGCATCCCGTTCGATAGCCTCACACTGGCGGCAGTGGTGCACGCTTTACAACCTCTGCAGGGCGGAAGGATTCAACACATCGCACAACCCACCGAACACGACCTCCTGCTGACCGTATACGTGCGCGGCGTGGGCGAGGTATACTGGCTGCTCAGCTGCTCGCCGCAGTGGGCGCGCACCTATCTGTTGTCGCACCGCCTGCCGAACCCGCCTCAGCCGCCGCCATTCTGCATGGCACTGCGCAAATACCTGCAAGGCGGTACCATCCTGACCATCGCCCAGCGACGGTTTGACCGCGTGCTGGATGTGGAAATTAAAGGGCATGAAGGACATACCTACCTGCTCAGCGCGGAGCTCATGGGCAGGCACAGCAATATCATCCTGATCGCCCCCGATGAGCGCATCCTGCACGCTGCCAAGATGGTCTCTTCTCGCATCAGCCGCGTGCGAGAGGTGCTGCCGGGTAAACCGTATATGCCCCCACCTGCGGAAGAGCGTCCCGACCCACGCACGGTGAGCGAAGAACAGTTTCTGACCCGGTTTCAGCAGGACCACCCGCAAGACCCCGCCGAGTGGTTGCGCACCCGCTTCGAGGGCATCAGCGGTTTTCTGGCAGGCGAAATCGTAGCGCGAGCAGGGCGGCTGGGCACGAGCGAAGACGCCACATCCCTCTGGAGCGCGTTCCGCTCGGTGTTCGAAGCGGCGAAGCGGGGCGACTGGGAGCCGGTGCTGGTACGCGATGAGGGGCGTCGTCCCGTTGGGGCGTATCCCCTCCCGCTGGCGTGCCTGCCGGAGGAACGTCAGCACCCACGCAGCAATATCCACGTCGCGCTGGAGAACTACTATGCGGTTGCCATCCCCCGCGCGGAGATGGAACAGCAGAAACGCACCCTGCAAGGCATCCTGCAACGGGTGCTCCAGGCGCGGCGCAACGCCCTGCAGCAGCTGGAACAGGGAGTGCAGGAGCGGGACAGAGCAGACCAATACCGCCGCTGGGGCGAGACCTTGCTAGCCTTCCTCCCACAGGTTCCGCAAGGCGCGGAGAAGGTTACCCTGCCTGACCTTTATGGGGCAGACGGAGCCACCCTCACCATCCCCCTAGACCCCACGCTCTCGCCACAGCAGAACGCCGAGCGATATTTCGCCCGGGCCCGCCATGTCGAACAGAACGCCGAGCGACTGGAGGCGATGCGCCATCGCCTGCAGAGCGAAGAGCGACAGGTGCAGGACGCCCTACAACGGCTGGAAACGGTGCGTGAGCTGTCGGAGTTGAACGCTCTGCGAGAGGAGATAGCAGCGCGCGGCTGGTTCAACCCCACCGCGGGTGTTTCGGGGGAGGCGTCTGCCCGACCGCAGGAAGATTTCGAGGGCAAGCGCATCCGTGTGCATCTTGCGCCAGGCGGATGGCAGGTGCTGGTGGGCGAGAACGCCGAGGCGAACGACTATCTGGTCACACGCGTGGCGCAACCGAACGACTGGTGGCTGCATGTGCGGGCAGGCACGGGGGCGCACGTAGTGATACGCACAAAAGGCAACCCGCAGGCGGTTCCTCGGCAGGTGCTGGAGTACGCGGCGCAACTCGCCGCCGCCAACAGCCCGCAGCGACACTCTTCCATCGTGCCGGTGGACTATACTCTGCGCAAGTACGTGCGTCGTCCGCGTGGCGCACAGCCCGGCTTCGTCACCTACACGCACGAGAAGACGTTGCACGTGTCGCC
>CALJAP010000036.1 GCA_938027655.1 uncultured bacterium
GGGCATCCGACGCTTGACAGCAGGAATCGGTTTCCCGTATGATAAATAGTAGACTAAACACGAAACTGGAGGGCGGTGAGCCGTGGCATCGGTCACGTTAAAACACCTGACCAAAGTCTTCAAGAACGTCGTTGCCGTCAACGACCTGAATCTGGAAATCAAGGATAAAGAGTTTCTCGTGCTGGTAGGACCTTCGGGCTGTGGCAAGACCACTGCGCTGCGCATGATTGCCGGACTGGAGGAGGTCACTTCCGGGGAGATTTACATTGGCGACCGGCTGGTGAACGATGTGCAGCCCAAGGACCGTGACATCGCCATGGTGTTCCAGAACTACGCGCTCTATCCGCACATGACGGTGTATGATAACATGGCGTTTGCCCTGCGGATGCGCAAATTCCCCAAAGCGGAGATTCAACGACGGGTGCATGAGGCAGCGAAACTGCTTGGGCTGGAAGGACTGCTGGACCGCAAGCCCAAACAGCTTTCCGGTGGTCAACGGCAGCGTGTGGCGCTGGGGCGTGCCATCGTGCGCGAACCGCAGGTGTTCCTAATGGACGAGCCGCTCTCCAACCTCGACGCCAAACTGCGCGTGCAGACCCGCGCCGAACTCATCAAGCTGCAGCGGCGACTGGCGGTCACCACCATCTACGTCACGCACGACCAGGTAGAAGCGATGACGATGGGCGACCGCATTGCGGTAATCAAGGATGGCGTCTTGCAGCAGGTGGATACGCCGCTGAATATCTATCACTATCCGGCAAACATGTTTGTAGCCGGTTTCATCGGCACGCCGCCGATGAATTTCCTCGACGTAACCCTCAAGCGCAGTGGCGAGGACTACTACGTGGACGGCGGCGATTTCAAACTGCTCCTGCCCCGGTTCGCAGCGGATAAGGTGCAGCCGTGGGTGGACAAGCAGGTGGTGTTCGGTGTGCGCCCGGAGGACATCTTCGACAAGTCGCTGGCACCGACGACCGCTGCACACGACGGAAACACGCTACAGGCAATGGTAGACGTGATAGAGCCGATGGGAGCGGTGGTTACGATGTACCTGACCCTCGGCACGCACCAGATAGTGGCAACCATCGACGCCGACACAAAGGCGAAGGAGGGCGAGGAGCTGGAGATTGTGCTGGATATGGATAAGACGCACCTGTTTGACAAGGAGACGCAGAAGGCGATTTACTAGCCCGGTTGTACCCGCAAGCGCATGGCATCGTGGATGCGGATACGGTGCCTTTTCAGCCAGAGGATGACCTCCGGGGGAGTGTACATCGTGCCGGGTACGATAACATGTTGATAGCCCTCGCGCAGGCAGAGGCGCTGAAGGGTAGCAAAGTCTTCTGCTTCTACCGCATGCACTAAACCGAGTTCCCTGCTCGTCTTTCTGCACAGTTTCCGTCGCTCCTCCCACGCCTGTGCATTGTCGTCCCAGTTTCGATGACAATATATCAGTGTCTTCACCGTATCCACACCTCACCACAGTTTCACTATTCTTGTGGTCGGTGTAAAACAGCGTTTCCTGCACCGTAACCCTACCGGTGATAGCGTTGCGCGAGGTAAAAACCGGTAAGTGAACGGGCTACCCCAGTCGCATACACGACTCACGAATCACCAGCTCGGTAGGCAGGTAGATGGTTTGACAGAGATCGCCCGGCTCGGTGCTGGTCAGCACTTCAAAGAGCAGCTCCATCGCACGTTGCCCCATCTCGTAGAGGGGCTGACGCACTGTGGAAAGGGGAGGGTTTAGGTGCGCCGCGCTGGAGGGGTCATCGAAAGCGATGATGCTAACATCTTCCGGCACGCGCAACCCCAACGAGCGCAGCAGGGTCAGTGTTTCCAGTGCAAGGTAATATCCGGCGATGAAGATAGCGGTAACGTGTTCGGATCGGATTAGCAAGTCGGTCAGTTGCTGACGCGCTTCCACCGACAGATGCGAATCGGAACCGGCTTGCACAATCCATTCGGAGCGTACCGGCGCTTCCCATCTCTGCATGGCGTGCTGGTAACCACGTAGTCGGTCGGCGCAGTTGGTGCTGCCTTCCCAACCGTTCAGGTAGGCGATGCGCCGGTGTCCCAGCGAGAGCAGATACTCTACAGCGCGTCGTGCTCCGCCGAAGTTGTCGCTGTCCACGCAGGGGAAGAGGTTCGATTGCCAGGAGGCGCCCATCACCACGAAGTGCGTGTCGTCCTGCCAGAGTTTCATGAGCACATCGTGCGCGTCGAGTGGAGGAGCGACGAACAATAGCGCCCCGTAGGAATGGCGTTGAGCGACCTCAGCATATTCTGACACGTCCGCCTGAACCACCTGCAGAGCCAACCCGCGCGCCTGAGCCACGTTTCGCACCGCCCGGAACGGTTCGCGCAGGTAGGTATCAGCCTGTGGGTGCTCGGCATACGGCACCACAAGCACCACGCCATGCACACGCACCGGCTGCACCGCATCGGTGACGAAGGTACCGGCGCCCGAGCGGCGATACAGACGCCCTTTGCGCACCAGCTCCTGGATGGCGCGGTTGACGGTCATCTGGCTCACGCCGAACTGTCGGGCGAGGGCACGCTCGCCGGGTAGCTGGCTGCCAGCAGGCAGCTTACCTTCCAGAATCTGCGTTTCCAGAATGCGCTGAATGCGAATGTACCTTGGTTCGTCCGCATCCGATGTGCTCACGATGTAGCCCTCCTTATCCGGAGCAAAGCGTTATATAATGCTGAGCAATCCTTCGCTACACATTATAACGCGGGGAACGAGATGTGTCAAACGGGGGGAATGGGGTCCTGTCTGATGATGGAGGGATTGTGTATCCTGGAGAAGCGCAGCTTCCACGGAAGCCATATCGCCTCCCAGATCACCCTTTTGGATAGCTTAGACCTGCCCGCGCGCCGCTCGGTAAAGACGATAGGGATTTCCTGAATATGAAAACCATGCCGATAGGCACGGTACGCCATCTCTATCTGGAAAGCGTAGCCATTGGAGCGGATGGTGTCGAGGTCAATGGCTTCCAGCACTTCGCGTCTCCAAC
>CALJAP010000037.1 GCA_938027655.1 uncultured bacterium
GGTGATTATATCGTGGGGTCCCAGGAAAGCCCCCCAGCAGAGGGATACCCGTATCAGGAGATACTGATGCCCGTGATATCAAACCCACGGATGGCACCACAAGAACTGGCCTCGTCCATCGTGCAGCGTACGGTCCAATTCTACACTAGGCCGGGTATGAACTATGACAATATTACCCAGTCTGCGGTAGACACATCTCACCTCGATAATGTGGTAAAGGCAGTGAGCCAAATGGCTCAACTCTTATCAACGATCATCACTGACAACGGTAATGCAATTGCTGCAAGTCGTGATAACACACAGGCATATGCCGAGTATACCTACAAAGACCTGTGGGATTATACGGAGCAGTTGCGGGCGCGGCTGCCTAGCTTGCAGGCTTTAACTAATGCCATCGACGAAGTGCAAATGGCTCTATCCAAAGCGGTTATCGCTGAAGCGCACAGTATTAACCGTCGGGTTAGACGATCACATGGGTTGTCCATCTACATACCACGTCCCAGTGAGTTCGATACACGTTACAGCCTGCTTGCGTTTGCTCGTTCGACGTTCTGGGACGAGTGGCTTCAAGTGCAGCCTCAGTAGGCTGTGATATTCGCGTAGAACCAAAATACGTCGTTCCAGCAGGAGGTAGCCATCACCGCGCAGAATCAACCGGTAACGGTGAATGTGAATCTGGGGCGTTAGGGATAGCAGGAATCCGCGCAGGCAACGTCGCAAAAGGAATCGGCGTTTGCCCGATAACTCGGAAGAGACACAAAGGGAGGAACAGGCTTTGCGACAGGCGACTGGGAACTCGTTTCGCATGGTAGCCGCGCTGGCGGCGATGGCTGCGCTGGCGCTGGCGGCATTGACCACACTGAGCGGATGCGGCGGAGGCAAAGTAACCGGTGGAGGGTTACCGACCGGATTGCTCGTGCAGGGCGCCGTGCAGGACGAAAACGGACGAGCGGTCTCCGGCATACGCATCATCGTGTTACCTAATAATGTCAGCGCATTGAGCGGCAGCGATGGCAGTTTCACCATTGACGTAGGTAGTGGCACAGCGCCCACCAGGTTCAGAGTAGACGTTAGCAATCGCGCGAACGAGTACTATGAGGTCGTCGGCTACGGCGGGCGAAATGTGCAGGGCTGTGAAATGAACCTGCCCGCTCCGCAAGGAAACATTATCAACGTCGGCGTTGTGACCGTATACTCGCAGGGTACCCCACCACCGCCACCTCACGAAATCTGCCCGTAACATAACGGTTCATGAGAGGAGGAAGCGGTTGTACCTTGCAGAGATATTGGTTGTACTGGTGGTGTGCGCCCTGGCTGTAGCAGTGACAGCAGATAGTGGTGGTTCCGTAGAGGGAGAGAAAGCGTTACGTCCTCCGGCTGTTCCTCTGGTCACACACGACCCTTACTTCAGTGTGTGGAGCACGACAGACCGGCTTACCGAAGGCTGGAGCAAACACTGGACGGGGGCGAATCATGCCCTGTGCGGTATCGCACGCATAGACGGCAAACCCTATCGGTTTATGGGCATCCGTCCCGAGGATACCCCGCCGATGGCTCAAACGCGCCTGCAGGTAACGCCCACACGAACGATGTACACCTTCGAAGCGCAAGGCGTAGAGCTGCAAATGACCTTCCTGACCCCCGCTCTGCCCTACGACCTCGACGTGCTATCGCGCCCGGTCACGTATATTCTCTGGCAGGTGCGCTCCACCGACGGCAAAACACATGACGTCTCCCTATATCTGGACGCCTCGGCGGAGTGGGCGGTGAATACCACCGATCAACAGGTGGTGTGGTCACGCTACCGGCTGGGCGAGATGGACGTGCTGCGCGTGGGTACGGCGCAGCAACCGATATTGGAGAAGTCAGGCGACAACCTGCGCATCGATTGGGGATACCTCTATCTGGCGACACCGCGCATAACAGCCAGCGACCAGACGGTGATCGCCGCAGAGCATCTCACCCGCAACACCTTCGCGCAGAGTGGTACGTTGCCCGATTCGGACGACCTGCGCATGCCTCGCGCCGCGCATGATGACTGGATTGTGCTGGCAAGCGTGCTGAATCTGGGCGAGGTGGGGCAACAACCTGTCTCGCGTCATATGCTTATCGCCTACGATGACCTGTACTCCGTCGAGTACTTCCACCGCCGATTGCGTCCCTATTGGCGCAGGGCAGGTATGGAGATAGACGAACTGCTTAGGCAGGCGGAGCGAGACCTGTCCAAACTACAGGAAGAGTGTACTCGCTTCGACGGTGAGTTGATACAAGACCTGAAGCGCGTCGGCGGCGACAAATACGCCGACCTGTGTGTGCTCGCATACCGGCAATGCCTGGCGGCGCACAAGCTGGCAGTGGACTTTGACGGCACGCCGCTCTTCTTCTCGAAAGAGAACTTTAGCAACGGCTGTATTGCTACCGTGGATGTGACCTACCCCTCTTCGCCGTTTTTCTTGCTCTTTAACCCGGAGCTGCTGAAGGGGATGCTCACGCCGGTGCTGGACTACGCCCGGTCGCCGCGCTGGAAGTTTGCCTTCGCCCCGCACGATTTGGGAACCTATCCGAAGGCAAACGGGCAGGTATACGGCGGTGGGGAACGCTCCGAAGAGAACCAGATGCCTGTGGAAGAGTGTGGTAACATGTTGCTGATGGTGGCTGCGCTGGCAAAAGCGGAAGGCAACGCCGACTATGCGAAAAAGTACTGGAATTTGCTCACTCAATGGGCGGAGTACCTGCGCGAAAAGGGGCTGGACCCGGAAAACCAGCTCTGCACCGACGACTTCGCAGGTCACCTGGCGCACAATACCAACCTGTCGCTGAAAGCCATTCTGGCTCTGGGCGGATACTCGCTGTTGTGCCGAATGGTGGGCGATGCCGCCCGCGCCGAGGAGTACCACCGAATAGCCCGGCAGATGGCACAGCAGTGGACGCGCATGGCGGACGACGGCGACCACTATCGCCTCGCCTTCGATAAACCCGGCACGTGGAGCCAGAAGTACAATCTTGTCTGGGATGAGCTGCTGGGACTGCACCTCTTCCCGAAGGAAGTCGCCCGCAAAGAGATTGCGTATTATAAAACGAAGATGAACCCGTACGGGCTACCGCTGGACAACCGCCATCCATACACCAAGCTGGACTGGACGGTGTGGACTGCCACATTGGCGGAGTCGCGCGAAGACTTCAACCTGTTCGTCGACAGGGTGTGGCGGTGGATGAACGAAACGCCCAGCCGGGTGCCGCTGACCGACTGGTACTGGACACACGACGGAAAGCAAGTGGGCTTCCAGGCGCGGTCGGTGGTGGGAGGCGTATTTATCAAGATGCTTACCGATGCCACTATCTGGCACAAGTGGCTGACGCGCTCCAGACGATAACCTGTTGCTGTTGCGTTCGTCTAACAAACGGAGATGAGAAACTGGCGTGCGGCGATACCTTCCGCTCTTGCTCTCGTGTGCATTGCCGGGCTGGCGTGGTGTGTCCACCGGCTTCAGCAGATAGACCCCTTTGCACGCCTGAACCCCCTCTATGCCGACGCGGGCATGGGCAACGTGCTGATACGCTTCACGCAAACGGAGGTGCGTGCCCGCCAACTGAATCAGCCGTTGTGGCGGATGAAGGTAAAGCGTGCTGACCTCTCGCGCGACAGGCAGCGTTGGCTTCTGGAGGGCGTGCAAGAAGCGGTGCTTTACGACGATGGAAAGCCGGCATGGCGGCTGACCGCTGCACACGCGGTGTATGAAGGCGCGTCTCGTTTCCTTCAGGTAGCAGATGCCCGCCTGCGCGGTAATCCCGTTCAGCTGACCTGCTCGCAGGCGACGTGGCGTGACCAGAAGCGCGAGCTGCAGTGTCTGGGCATCATCCGAGGCTCCCTGCGCGACGGTGAGTTCACCGCACAGGCATTGCACTATCTGGGCGGAGAAAAGCGGCTCGTCGCGGAAGGAGTGCGTCTGGTGATGCACACCTCGTTGGAACCCATCGCTTTCCTTCAGACGGAACCTGCAAAGCAGGAAGCGAGCGAGAAGCAGACCAAAACGCGGCGGGTGGAAGTGGAGTTCAAGCGACTGGAGGAGCAACAGGGCAAAACGCGCATCGGCGAGGGGCTGGTTATCCGCGATGGCGATACCCTGATGACCGCCGACCGCGCTGAGCAAGACATCGAGGCGCAGATTATCCACGCCACCGGCAACCTGCGCGTCACCGACCCGCGCGTGGAGCTGTCCGCCGATAGGGTCACCATCGAGTTGAGGGAGAAACGGGCGGTGCTAGAAGGCAATGTGAAAATCCTTGTCAAGCCCAAACAGTCGGAGCAGACCGGCGCGCAGCCAGCAAGCGAAGAAACCCGCTCCCTGAAGACCGAGATGCGTGAGCCGGTGCAGATTACCTGTAACCGCGCCGAGAACCTGTACCAGAAGAAAATCATTACCCTGACCGGCGACCTGAAGATGGTACAGTTGCTCAAGGAAAACGGCAAGACGCGCACCCTCACCGCCCAGAAGGCAGTGTATAACTCGCGCAGCGAACAGGTGCAGCTGATTGGTGACGTGCACGGCGTGGACGAAAAAGGACAGGAGCTCATCGCCCCCGAAATCCTCGTTTCGGTGAAGGAAGGCGACGAATGGCTGAAGATTACCCAACCGGGTAAGATGGTGATACTCGTGGAAGAAGAGGAGGAAGAGACGCCCGCCGGTTCCCAGCCGGTTTCGCCCCCTTCCCCACCCCAGCAAGGTCAGCGATGAGGTGAGCAGAAGATGTTGAAGCTCACCGGACAACCCGTTTCGCGCGGTATCGCTGTTGGCACGGCGATGGTGTTGCGAGCCAGCGACCTTCGAGCCACACTGGACCTGTTCACCGCTTACGAGGCACGCCACCGCGAGCATCTGGGCTTTGTGGCGGTATGCCGTGACATCGCGTTAGGCGAGGCGCTCTGGCGGGCGGGTGCAGGCGTCAGCGCGATGGTCGCGGAAAGCCCTTCTCTGCCCGAAGGCGGCGCCATCGGCGTGCCCGCGCTGGTCGGAGTGCCTCAGCTGTTGCTGAACATACGCGACGGCGACATCGTCATCGTGGATGCGAATCGAGGCGTGCTGATCGTAGACCCCGATATGCGCCTGATGACGCAGTACCAGCGACAGGAGATGCACCCCAGCGGCAAACGCTACGTGCTCGGTTTAACCCATGAAACCGCCCGCACGCTGGACGACCACCCCATCCGTGTCATAGCCATTAGCGAGCACTGGCAAAGCGCGGTGCAATCGCTGGAAGCGGGGGCGGACGGCGCGTTTCTGGACGCTTACACCAGCGAGCAGTGCCTGTTGAACCCGGCGGCGCTACATGCGCTGCTACAGGGTGCAGCGGGCAAGGCGTTGCTGCTGGAGCTGCCCGTCCTGCCCGACGATGCCATCTGGCGCGCCATCGCCGAATCCACTCTGCAGGCGGTGATTACGTTCGTGCTGCCCTCTCTGCATGAAAGCGACGTATCTGCCTTTCTGGGCGGTTTGCAGCAGGCACAAGACGCTCTGGAAGAGGAACAGGGCGCCCAGCTCTTTCAGGACGCGCTAATAGCAGGATGGACGCCCCCCTCCCCCCTGCCCGACATTCCCGATATTGCCAACATCCGCGCCGTTTACCTGCGGGAGACGGAGTTGCGCACATGGTTTCAGGCAGAGTGGCTGCAGGCGGTGGAAAACCTCACCCTGTTCGCTCAAACCAGACTGCTGGCGCGGGGGGCTGTGCTGGGAGCAGAGGGCGAATGGCTGATACCGCTTGCCGTCGGCGCGGGCATCAGCGAACTGTTACTGCCTCCCCACTGCGTTGCCCGCGTGAAAGAGACCATACCTTACCTCTCTTATGAGCACTGCCGCGAACTGGTGCACGTCCTGCAGGCTTCCACCGACGCCTCGAAAAACCGCCAGAAAGCGCGTCGTTTCTACCAGCGGTTGCAAAGACAGATGCAAAACGGGTAAACTTTGACAGGCTGATGCAACCGTCGCATCTTGCGCGACAGAACAGGAGGGAAACAACCATGCTTATCAGCACGGAACTGAACAAAGCCTTCAACGACGAAATTGGTCGCGAACTGTTCGCATCGCACCAGTATATCGCTATCGCATCCTACTTCGACGACCGCGCATTGAAGAAGCTGGCTCAGATGTTCTTCAAGCAGTCGCAAGAAGAGCGCGAGCACGCGATGAAATTCGTCGAGTACCTTAACGAGGTGGGAGGCAAGGTGGAAATACCTGCCGTGGATGCCCCGAAAAACGACTTCCAGAGCGCGGAGGAAGCGGTGCGGCTTGCGCTGGAATGGGAACTGGATGTCACCAAACACATCAACGACCTGATGACGATGGCTGTCGAGCAGAAAGACTATGCCGCCCAGGAGTTCCTTGACTGGTTTGTGAAGGAGCAGGTGGAAGAGGTTTCTACCATGCAGGACCTGCTACAGATTGTGCAACAGGTGGGCGAGCACTAC
>CALJAP010000038.1 GCA_938027655.1 uncultured bacterium
GAGAGCACCAGTCCATCGTAGCTCTGCCCGCAGACGGCGAAGTCGCCAGGCCGCTCGCCGATGAACATACCCTTTTTGAGAAGGAACCTCTCAATGCCGTACCAGGCGTTATTGCCCGCGCCGATGACACACGCGGTCGGACGTGTCTCTTCGGGCAGCGAAAACCATCGCTGCATGATCTCAACCGCCTCTTCGATCTCGCTGACCGGTTGCTCATAAAGCATCGGGTCAACTTGCTCACCGATCAGGCTGTGCATCGCCTCCAGATAACCGCGCAGCAAGGCGCGGGCGAACTCCCTATCGAGGGGATAACCCATGTATCCAATGCGTCGGTGACCGATACTGCGCAGGTGCTCCACAGCGGTTGCCATCATGCGCTCGTGGTCGAAATCCACCTGATACCATTCGGGGTGATTCTTCTCGTAACGCCCCTTGAGCACCACAGGCAGAGGTAGTCGGGTCAGCAGCTCCTGCAGGGGAGTGACACTGCGTTCGTCCCCCCACAGGATAATCGCATCGCAGGTGCGCGAGGCGGAAGCGGTCTGCAGTATCTTCTGCGCCTGAGCAGGGCTGGTGAATACGGCGGATTGCAGCCAGTAGCCCTTCGCCGACAGATACACAGCGAGGTCACCCACAGGGATGGCGCCTAGGAGCAGTTCGTATATCAGCAACACGTTGTACGTCTTGCCACTGCGAAGGGCGCGTGCCACCGAGTGGGGACGGTAGCCACGCACGACCGCCTCGTGCAAGATGCGCTGGCGCGTCTCCTCCGAAGCCCACACGCCTGGGCGGTTATTCAGCACCCCCGATACCAGACTGGGAGATACGCCCAACGACTCGGCAATCTCTTTCAGGGTGACTTTGCTCACGAAAGTCTCCTGCCTTAAGTATGTATCGTTTCATATACATCGTTTCATATGATACAACTGCATGGCGTGAATGTCAAGGGGTTTTAAGAAAATTTTTTGAAAAAAATTGGTCTTCCTAACCCGCCAATGCCTCACTGGCGATGGTGTCGAAATCGATGTCGGTTGCGCCCGAGGTGACGTACTGGTAGTAACCGGCGGCGGCAATCATCGCCGCGTTATCCGTGCAGAGGATAAGCGGAGGAACCACCAGCTGGTAGCCGCGCCTGCCAGTCTCTTCGCTCAACACCTCTTTTAACCGCGAGTTGGCGGCAACGCCCCCGCACACCGCGATGCGTGGAACCTCGTACTGCTCGGCGGCGTGGAGCGTTTTGCCTGCCAGCACGTCTACAATCGCCTCCTGAAAGCTGGCGGCGGCATCTGCCACGTTCAGGGCATCGCCCGTCTGCTGCACGTAGCGCAGGAGCGCGGTTTTCAACCCGCTGAAGCTGAAGTCGTAACTGCCCTCCTCTAGCCAGGCGCGGGGGAAGGAAACCGCTTGCGGATTGCCCCCTTTTGCGGTGCGATCAATCGCCGGTCCGCCCGGATAGCCCAGCCCCAGCAAGCGCGCGGCTTTGTCGAAGGCTTCGCCGGCGGCATCGTCGCGCGTGCTACCCAACCGGCGGCGGCGACCATGACCCTCTACGATATGCAGGTCGGTGTGCCCTCCCGATACAATCAGGCAGATGAACGGAAACTGCAGGTCAGGCGCGGTGAGGAAGTTGGAGGCGATATGTCCTTCCAGATGGTGCACCGCCACAATCGGTTTGCCCAGCGCGTACGCCAGCGCCTTGCCCGCCGATACTCCCACCATCAGCGCACCCACTAGCCCGGGGCGGTTGGTCACCGCAATCAGGTCGATATCGGAGTAACGGAGGTTGGCTTGATGTAACGCCTCCTCGATGAGCACGCCCAGACGTTCCACATGCTTGCGCGCAGCCACTTCGGGCACAACGCCTCCTGTCAGCGCGTGGATGTCTACCTGCGAGGCGATCAGATTGGACAGTATCTCCACCCCATCGCGCACGACGGCGACAGAGGTCTCGTCACAACTGGTCTCGATGCCTAGCACGTTCATCTCCCATCCCCTCCCGGCTCACAGCAAGATAAACCGATTGACAAAATGGTGCAAGGGTCTTATACTACCTCTGTATATTAGCATACCCCTGAAAGGAGGAGGAAAACCAGTGAAACGGTGGCTGGCGGTGATGTTGTGGTGCTGGTGGTTGCCCCGCGTCGCGCTGGCGCAGGTCATACCTGTGCCGCAGCCCCAGCAAGAGATGTGGATTGCCGTCCCGTTGCTCTGGTCTCAGGGCAGCCACGCAGACATCGTGAGCGCCATAGCCTGCTCTTCTGATGGCAGGTGGATTGCTTCAGCCACTGCACGGGGAGACCAAGGGATGCAGCCGGTGGTAAATCTCTGGACGGCTCCCACCGGGCGGTACCTGCGCTCGTTCAACACCGATTGGAGAACATATCTCGGCGATGCCACCGCTCTGCTGTTCTCCCCAGATTCACGCTACCTTGCAGTGGCACAGGAGCAGCCGCGCCTGCCGATTTACGACTTGTCCACCTTCCGAAAGTGGACAGAGTACGCCCTCTCTGGGTATTCCCTTTCCACCGACCGTTACGGTCAGTGGTTGGCAGTGGGGGGCGCGAGCAGGGTAAGTCTCATCGGTGGCTTTTCCATACGCACATGGCGAGTGGCTCCTTCGGATAATGAATTCGTCTATGTGTGGATGACACCAGACGGTCGGTATCTGGCGGCAGCATTGGGGATGCGCGTGCAGCTGTGGCGTGCCGATGATCAAACTCTGGTCTGGGAACAGCCGATACCCGCTAAAGCACAGTGCATCGACGGTTTCGCTCCTGCGGACGCAGTAGCGGTCGGGCGCGAGGATGGGGTGGTCAGCCTGTTTCGCTTGAGCGACGGACAGCCGCTAATAGCGACTCTGCCACAGGGCTACGGTTTTGTGCATCTGGTAGCTTTCTCCCCCGACGGCACGCTGCTTGCCAGTGCGAGGGGTCACACCCTGCGACTGTGGCGCACCACAGACTATGCGCTCGTAAACGAAATCACCTTGCGCGAATGGGCGGGCTACGGCGGCACACCGCAGGCGACGAGCCTTGCCTGGAGCCGGGATAGCGCCAGCGTGCTGGTCGGCTTTGAAGACGGAGAGATTAGGCAGTATGCCGTGCCGGGCGGTCAACAGTTGCGCTGGATAGCGAGGCGGGTAGAACCGATAGGCTTCGACCCCACCTCCTACCGACTGGCTGTACGCTACCGCGACCAGACGGAAATCTGGGACTCGGCATCAGGACGTGTGCTGCAGGTAGTGCCTCATACAGGCATCCTCTCGCCGGACTGGCGGTGGCTGGCGCAAGTGAGCAGCGACCGCATCACCATCCGCCGCTTCCCAGATGGTTCGGTTGCCCATATTATCCAACAGCAGGAGGTGAGCTACCTAGGAGCGCGCTTCTCGCCGGACAGCCGCCACCTCTTACTGGAAGCCATCTTTGGAGCGGGAAGGTGGCTTACGGTTTTATACCGCACAGACCTCTGGCAACCCGAGTGGCAAGGCGAGGACGAGATGCCGCTCCTGTGGTCGCCGCGCAGCACCTTCTTCGTCACACACTTCTCGCCGAATGTTGGAAACTCGCAGGTAGTCGTGAGGCGTCGGCAGGACGGCGCGGAGATGTTGCGCTTGCCCGCGGCAAGCAGGCTGGTTTTTTCGCCCAACGAACGCTGGCTGGCTGTTGTGCATCCTCGCGACCGTGTGGACATCTATCGCACTACCGACTGGAGTCTGAAGTGGCAGTTCCCCGCAACCAACATGGTGGACAACTGGTGGTGTGTGGACTTCTCAGGAGACGAGCGTTACATGCTGTGGCGTAGCAGAGAACAGGTGACGGTCTACGAGGCAGGGACAGGGCGCGTCGTCAACGACACCATCGGGATGGCTTCGCTGATGGACGCTCGTTTTACACCGGATGGCTCGGCTCTCTTGTTACACAGCAGCGGGATGGGAGCAACAAGCGTTCTGTTTGTCGCCATCGGATGGGTGGTCAACCCCTACAACGCCTTCTACCGGTCCGCCTTCTTCGGGGACAATCCGGATAGCGCGGGGAGAGGCTGGTTCTCGCCCGACGGCAAGCTCTATCTCTACCAGCGAGAAGACGGCACGCTGCGAATGCTTGCCAATCCGTTCACCCGTCTGGTGCGCCCCAGACCGCGACAGTAGGGTTCACGGGACGTCCGACAGGTCTTCGCGGGCATCCCGTTCGCCTTTCAGCAGCTTCCACCGGTTCGCCCGAAGTAGCTGCTGGTATTCGGGGGTCTGCATGTCCGGCGTCCACATGATCAGTGCATCTTCGCCCGTGTCTGCGTAGTAACCCTTGCGGATGGCTACGGTGTAGAAGCCGTATTTGGTGTAAAGCCGTTGCGCGGCGACGTTGGTTTCACGCACCTCCAGCGTAGCGTGACGCGCCCGGCGGGCGATGGCGCACTCCAGCAACCCCAGCAGCAGCCTTTCGCCAATATGATGCCGACGATGGTGAGGATGTACCGCCAGCGTGGTGATGTGCGCCTCGTCCATGATAACCCACATCCCTGCGTACCCTGCTACGCGCCCTCCCACCTTCGCCACCAGGTAGCAGGCGGGCTGATGGTGCAGCTCGTTGTAAAAGGCGTTCTCGTGCCAGGGGGTGCGGAAGCACATCCGCTCTATCTCCATCATTTCGGGAATGTCTTCCGCCCGCATCGGCTCGATCACCAGTTGAGGTATCAAAATCGCCATTCGAGTTCACCCGCGTTTATTTATACGTAGAAGCGGGGCTATCCTGTGTATAATTGCACACGCCTTGCGACCAAATCAGTTACCTTGCCCCCGCTATCGCCTCATACCGCTTGCGCAGTTCGGGGTCGCGCTGGATGGTCTTTTGTATCTCCTCGTTAATCAGGCGCGCCGCGGTGCGCAGGGCGTCCGCCGCCGATTTCTGCCCCGACTTCACCAGGTCTAACTGCTTGTTCAGGATGCGCTGCACCGCCTGCCCATTCACAAAGGGGCTCACCTCGTCCGGCACAGCGTAGTTCATCGCGTCGCGCCATACCGCGTTGAAATCCTCTTCGGGAAAGGCAGGATCGTGCAGGTATCTTTCGGTGTAGGAATACTTCTTTACCGGCGCAAGGGCGTCTGCCTGATGGTTAATCAGCTCGTTATACTCTCTGCCCGCCATATACAGCAGAAACTTCAGCGCGTGATGGCGGCGCGGGCTGTTGCGGTTGATCAGTGAGGCGCGTCCGTAGCCACGAAACACGCGATAGGGCCCGTGCGGCGACTCCACCGCGCCTAACTTCAGTCCCTGATAACTGCGCAGGGTGCATAGCCACCACCTGCCACCCAGCGCCATCGCGCCCTTCTTCGCCCCGAACCAGGTAATCGTGCCCGAACCCCAGCCGCCCTGTGTTGCCATCGCCGCCTCCTCCACCGGACTGGGCATCACCTTGTGCTTGTATATCAGGTCCTGCATGAACTGCACCGCCGCGATGGCTTCTGCACTATCGATAATGCACCGCGTGCCGTCGGGGGTGTACAGCCTGCCTCCCCATTGCAGCACGAAGTGGTACCAATTCCACCAGTCCATCAGCAAACCGAACTGCACCGGTCTGCCGTTCTTATCGCGGATGGTCAGCTTCTTCGCCACCACCAGAAATTCATCCCACGTCCAGGGTCCCTTAGGGTAGGGCACGCCGTACCTGTCGAAGATGTCCTTGTGGAACCATATCGCGTTCACCGCGGCGTTGGTGGGGAAGCCGTATACGCGTCCCTCGTGGATAATGTTTGGATGCACTGCCCGCCACACTTCATTCTCCACGTCGATACCCGCCTTTTTCAACTCGTCGGTCACATCCCACGCGATACCCGAGCGCACGTAGGCAGAAAGCTGGAAGCCGTCGTAACAGTCGAAGATGTCGGGCCCCACACCCGCCAGCGACTGCACGATGACCTTCTCCATGCCGGTGTTGCTGGGGTCCAGACGCAGGTCATACTCCGGGTGCAGCCTGTTGAACAGCGCAATCTGCTCGCGGCGGGCGGGGTTGTCATCGCTCACCCACACCAGCGGGATTTTGCCCCGCGCGGTGTTTTGGGGCTGAATACGCCACGCCACCGCAGAGAGCAACACCAGCACCGCAAAGGTTGTGAGAAAGACGTATTTCATCGTACCCCTCAATGCCCCTGATACTTCACCACAGGTGATTACCTTGATATGAGCCCATTCGGCACAGGCTACCGTGATAA
>CALJAP010000039.1 GCA_938027655.1 uncultured bacterium
AGGGTACCTTCTCGCTTCCAGCCTGACATCGGTCTCGCTTCTTCGCACAGGGTATCCATCAGATTCTCGTTGCGGGGAGGTGATACCTGCTGGCGGACAGGACCTGGTGGTGCGCAGGATTGCTGGGCAACGAAGGAACTCCAGAACCCTGTAGCCTGCGCGAAGGAAGCGCAACCTGAAGGTTGCGGCTACATTCAGGACGACAGGTAAGGCGGAACTGCTCTATCCGGGTTTGTTCAAGCTCCAATACTGGAACGATTGCTGAGCTTCTGCCGGTCGCCTGTTTTGAACGAATGCATGCTTTGCGACAGGAAGTGTCTACCCCTGGGCGAAGATAATCCCGGAACGATTTGGGATGGGGGTAATACAGGCAATGGTGCGTCGATGGCTTATACCGATTATCCTCCTGGAGGTCAGCATGAGCATAGCAGCCGCCGACGAGGCATTGTGGGTTGTTCGTGATGCTCCTGCGCATGGGCTGGTGGTATCTCCGGTGAAACTGCAGTCTTTTATCGGTCGCTCAGGAGGGTTTTCGCTGAGCGCGATGACCCTGCCGGACAAGAAACCCGTTCCCGTACAGTTTGTGCCAGACGGCGACGGGGGCGAGGGCATTCTGGTGGCGCAACTGCCCGGAGCCGGCAACTGGAAGGTGCAGCTGCAAATACGCCGAAGTGGCGCGGGCACTTCCCGTCCCGCAAACGCCATCTCCACCCAGCACTACGAAATGCTCTTTACCGATTCCCGGCAGGCGGGCTACCCTTCCGCCATCGTCTATCGGGCAACGGGCAAGCGACTGGATACCTTCGTGTGGAACGACCGGGTGCACCATCGTTCGCTGGGCAGCTTCCACCTGCGCTTTGACCCGGAAGCGCGCGCGGAGGTGGTCTCGGACGGTGAGATATGTACGGTAGTGCGTGTGCGGGCGCGCTATTGCCAGCCGGACGGCAAGCGTCCTCCCTCGGAGCCGTCGGCGGTATATCACTGGTTCCTGTTCAAGCGGTTGCCGCTGGTGTATGTCACCGCACGGGTACAGCAGAAGCAACCCTTCGCATGGGACGAGTTTCACTTCCTGGAGTTCAACTTCCCCGATACCAGCTTCACCGGCTGGGCAGGCGGCGAACCGATGCGCCAGGAGCCTCTGGTTGCCGACGGGGGAACCGCCCGATTCGATAGCTGGGCGGCGCTGGTAGACGCGCAAGACGCCATCGGCATGTGGGGACAGCCTTTGCTCGTTCACGATGGGCGCGGAGCATACGGCACCTACCTGCACTCCACCTGGCAGAGCTGGGACAGCACGGGTCTGCAGGTATCTACTTGGCTATGGGTAGGGACGGCGAGGGACCCGGTAAACGCCGTCCGGCAGGCGTCGCGAAGCTACGGACAACCTGTAGCAGCGGTGCTCACAACACCTGCCCTGCGCCAGCGTATCGAAGCTTTTCGGCAGAAGGCGTCGCCCCTGCGAGGGCGAGAGCGGCAGGATGCGCTCTGGACAGCCGCACTGGCGGAGCATTTGGAGGCGCAAGGGAACTTTGCCGGGGCGGAGCGCGTACTGAATGGACAACCGCCTTCGGGATGGCATCGGTTTGCCGCCGGGCAACTGGGCATCCTCATCGAGCGGACAGAGGCAGGGTTCCGCCTGCAGAGCCTGTATGACCTGCGGTATCAGCGCGAACTGCTCGCCGCCGATAACCCTCCGCTGTTCACGATTCATCTACGGGATACCCAAACGCGAGAACTGCTGGCTCTCTCCGCCGACGAAGGCTGGCAGAAGGTTTCGATACAAGTACGACGTGACGGCTTTGTGCTGGACTGGAACCAGCCTCGTGATGCGCGCTTTGCAGGCATCCGCGCGACCGTGCAGGCGCAGACCGATAGCCGACAACATGCCCTGCGCTGGAGCCTGCAGGTGCACAATGAAAGCAAGCGATGGAGCCTGTGGCGCGTGACCTTCCCACAAGTAGCAGTTGCGGAGCCAGGTGACGATGCGACGGTGCTGTTTCCACGCGGCCCGGGCGAAATCCAGCAGGGCGTTTGGCGACGCCACTTTGTCTACCGCAGCACGTACCCCAACGGCTGGTGCAGTATGCAGCTGATGGCGGTATACGCACAGAAACCGCACCCGACCGGACTGTATTTCGCCCTGCATGACCCAATGGGCAGTACCAAAGAGGTTGGCGTGCAGAGCAACCCTGCCGGTCGCAGCGTGCGGCTGACCTTCGAGCATCCCGTGCTGGATATGGGCAAGGCAGGCAACTCCTTTACCCTGACGGGGCAAGCGGTGTGGCAACTGCTCCGGGGCGACTGGTACGACGCCGCGCGCATCTATCGCCGCTGGGTAATGCAAGAAGCACAGTGGTATCCACGAGGAAACAGCGTGGCTCCGCGTCTGGGCAACGTCAGTGCGTGGACTGCTCCGCGTCCGCTCAAGACGTTTCGCGAGTGGATGCGTGACCTGCCCGCCTGGTCGCTGGCGAGCGGCGGGGCACAAGAGGTGGTTCCCCCCGTGCAAGAGTTCGCAAAATACTGCGGCGTGCCGGTAGGCTTCCACTGGTACAACTGGCACCAGATACCTTTCGATAACGACTACCCGCACTATTTCCCTGTGAAAGAAGGCTTCGCCGACGGGGTGAAGCGTTTGAAGGAAGCCGGGGTCTTCGTCATGCCCTATATCAACGGCAGACTGTGGGACACGCGCGATAAGGGTATGGAGGACTTCCAGTTCAGCACGGTCGCCAAGCCTGCTGCCACCAAAGACGAGAACGGCGACCCTTACACAGAGGTATACGGCAGTAAGGAGGCGGACGGCAGTCCCGTGCGTCTGGCGGTAATGTGTCCCTCCACTGGGCTGTGGCAGAACAAGGTGCGTGAGATTGTGATGCGCCTGTTTGGCGAGTATGGCGTGAACGCGGTGTACATTGACCAGGTCGCTGCTGCACCGCCGGTGCTCTGTTTTGACGCTTCGCATGGGCATCCGCTGGGCGGTGGGCACTGGTGGAACGAAGGCTACTGGCGGATGCTGGAACGCATTCGGATGGACATGCCTGCCGACCGCGCCCTCACTACCGAGTGCAACGCCGAGCCGTTCATCGCGTGGTTCGACGGCTACCTCACCTGGCACTGGCAACACGAGGGGCAGGTTCCCGTCTTTCCTGCCGTGTACTCACAGGCTATCCAGATGTTCGGGCGGGCATATCGGGGTGGAAGCACCAAAGACCTCGCCCTGCGGATGAAGGCAGCGCAGCAACTGGTGTTCGGCGAGCAAATCGGCTGGATAGACCCCAACATCGTCCGCGAAGAGAGCAATGCCCGTTTTCTGAAACAGGTGGTGCAGCTGCGTTGGCGTTATCGAGATTTCTTCACGCGCGGCGAGATGGCGCGTCCCCCTCAATTGGAGGGCAACATCCCCACTGTGCGCGCCGACTGGCAGTGGGAAGGCGAGTGGTGGGTGCGTGCACCGGCGGTGTATACCGGCGCGTGGCAGATTCCGGAGAAGAGGAGGATGGTGTTGTTCTTCGTGAACGTGGCGGATGAGCCGGTGGGGGTGACCGTTCACCTCAACCCCTTGGCGTACGGCATCCGCGCGAAGCAGATACAGCTCACCGAGAAGAGGGAGGATGGTGCAGGCACGCCTCAGGCGGTTTCCTCTCGCTTTGAGCGCAGGCTGAGCATTGCTCCTCATCAGGCGGTGGTGTGGGAAATGGCATGGTAGGAAACGTCCGGTTGACTCTGAACGTGTTTTGTTCTACAATTGCTGCAGCAATCCGAAAGGAGGGACAAACAATGCGCGCGGTGCGTATATGCATGTTCGCTTTCGGCGTTCTGCTCGGTGTGGCTTCTCTGCCTGTGATTGCTCAGCCCCTAGACATTCTGTGGGTGAGACGGTATGCGTACAACTACTGGTCAGATACCGCCTCTGATGTGGATGTAGATGGGGCGGGCAATATCTACGTGCTGGGTATGCAGAAAGATAACCTCAGCACCAGCGCGGTGCTCCTCAAGTACAGTCCTGAGGGCAGTTTGCTGTGGTCGCTTAAGCAAGAGATTGCTCCTGCCTACTCTGGAGCCTCCGTTGTAGATGTGGAAGCGGACGAGCAGGGGAGCGTTTGTATCCTCGCTGGTGATACCTATTATGCCAAGTACACCATTTTCAAGTACGATACGGACGGCAATCTCCTGTGGACACACTCGTATGCCGGCGGGAGTAGTGGGTCTGCCAGCGGAGGACCTTCTGCGCTGACCCTCGATGCACAGGGCAACGTGATAGCCACAGGGAGTACAGGTGGCTACTGGTCGGGACCGGACATTACGACGGTAAAGTATGCTGGCGATGGACGCCCGCTGTGGGTACGGCGATACAGTCGTTCTGCCAGCCAGTCAGTAAGAGAGCGGGGCACCTCTGTAGCGACATCACCGGCAGGCGATGTATACGTGTGCGGCATATCCAGTGATGCCTCGTGGACAGGTGTGACAACATGGGTAACAATGTGTTACGACGCGCGGGGCAATCAGCGCTGGGTGCAAACGGAGGAGGTGCAGGGAGAAAGTAGCATTCTCCTGGCACGTCAACCGATTGTGCTATATCGGGGCGATAGTCTGTATGTGATTGGTACCTCACGCGGAAAAGCCGTTGTGATTAAGTACACTCCTGAAGGAACCAGGCTGTGGCGGTATGAGCACACGGTCCCAGAGTACACCCTCTATTTTGCAGGAGCCGCACTGGATGAGGACGGTAATGTTTACATGGCGATTGATGCGGCGCAGCAGTACGGCTACCCGTTACAGAGGTACGTGCTGTTGCTCAAGGTCAGTAGCGACGGTAATCTCGTCTGGCTCCGGCAGCGCGATCCCTCCAAATCCGAGGTCGCTCGTTGCATGACCAGAGATGCGCGAGGAAACCTCTGGGTCTTCGCTAGCGTGGGAACAGGATACTCGTCGCCAACCCCCATACTCGTTGCCCAGTACAGTGCAACGGGGGAGCTGCTCTTTGAGCAGACGTTCATTAGCAGTTCAGAGGCGATCGACACTCCCCTGTCTGTCTCGGCGGATGAGGAGGGTAACGTGGTGGTAGCGGTCTCTTCACAGTTTGGTAACCCCCCTTGGACCGGTATGGATATTGTCACCCTTAAAATAGGAGAAACCGCGGGGGTACGCTTCAGTGGCAAGGTATGGCTGGGTGACACAGGGATAATCCCTCCGGGTATGCCTGTCGAGGTCGAACTTCGCCAGAACGGACATGCTGTTCGACGTGACGTCGTGTATCTCGATGAGACCGGTCGCTTCATCTTGTACAACGCTCCACAAGGTGTATACGACCTCGCCTTTCGCGGAATGCACTGGCTACGTCGGGTGGTACCGCAGGTGACGATTGCGCCGGATGCGCCTGAGGTGGAAGTTTACCTCGTGAACGGGGATATCGACGGCGACAACGAGGTCACACTGTTCGATTTCGCGTTGCTGGTGCAAGCCTTCGGAAGCGACCCGTATGATGCCAACTGGAACATCAACGCGGATTTAGACGTGGATGCGGAGGTCACGCTGTTTGACTTCGCAGTGATCGTGTTCAACTTCGGTGAGGTGGGCGACGAATAGCCCGGATGCAGGAATAGAACCCTTGCTGCGCGAAAGAAAGAGTGACGCTGTAACCTTTCATCACTGTTCGGCGTCCAAAAACACAGGAGGCGCAGAGGGCGTTTGTCCCTGTGCGCAACCGGAGGCTATTATAGTGGAGAACAACCGGGAGGGAACCGAAATGCCCAAGTATTTCGTGTGGAGAGCTGCGCTGGCGGCAGCGGTAGCGGTACTGGGTGTGGCGGCAGGCGCGCTGGCGCAGGGAACACCGTTCAATATCCTGCGTCCGGCGGACGGCGCCATCGTACGCGAGCGGGTGCGCATCGAAGTGCCTCGTGCCGGTATTCCAGAGGGCGGTTTCGTTGGGATCTACATCGACGGGAGGTTCCAGACCTCGCTGGCACCCAGGCGAGACGATAAGGAACCGCGTCTGCGCTACATCTGGGATACCAAAGTGCCGATTGTAGACCCCTCTACGCAAAAGCCGACGCCGGTCAAGGACGGCGAGCATACTATCACTGTGGTGCTGTACGACCCCGATGGCAAGGCGATAGACCGGGCGGAGGTACGTGTGCAGGTCGCCAATCAGGAAGGGATTAGCCTGCCCGCTATCGGCACGCGCTTGCAGTATCGCTTCCGGCTGGGCGAGAACGTCAACTACAAGCAGCATGACGAGGTGATTCTGCTAGCGGGGCAGACAGGCGCGGAGATTACCGGCGGCGTTACCGGCGAGCAGGTGGCTTACGAAGCGGATACCTTCTTCAACCTGTTTGTCTATGACCTGCGCGGTGATACCTTCATCATTCGCCAGCGTGCGAATAAACAGCAGGTGCTGGCATATAACCAGCCTGTGTATACGCTGGGCGAGGAGATGTTCCGGGCTGTACTGCAGTTCATCACTCCGCTGGGCAGCGTTATCTATCAGAACGTAGATACCACCAACGACCCATACGTGTTCCGAGTGATGGTATTGCCCGTTCTGCCCGAGCTGCGAGTAAAGGTGGGCGATACCTGGACCTCGTGGGCGCACATTCTGCTGCCGGATATGCCTGTAGAGCGGGCGCGAAAGGTGCTGGCGCAGAACAAGCTGGAAGAGGTAGAGTGGGAAGGCGGCTATCCCACCGTGAAGGTACGCCAGACCTACGAAGGCACGCTGTCGGGCACGCTGGAGTTCAGCAACTACGCCTTGCAGAACCCAAAGGTGAAACTGGACAGAACGCTGTGGTTTGCTTTCAATGCGGGGCGGCTGGTGCGCAGCGAGGCGACGATAGAGATTGAGGGGCAGGTACCCACCGGTGTTCAGCCTGCACGCCTCGCCGGTTTGGGTGGGATGCCCGGTGCCCCGATGATGGGTGCACCGACGGGACCGATGATGGGAGGCACGCCGTATGGGGCATACGACGCACCGTATGGTGGTGCCCCGATGCCTAGATTCGGAGGTGGCGAGGAGGAAGATAGACGCCGAATAAGCACTCGCGCACGACGCGGCGCAGTCGGTGCGCCGGGGGTACCCGGTGTACCCGGTGGTGCGATTGCGGGACGACGCGGCGCGACGGGCTACGGTGCACCGCCGGGAATGCCTGGTGTGCCGGGCGTACCGATGATGGGACCGACCTCTGGTATGGCGGGGCGCATGCGCGGTGGATACGCCGGCATACCGGGAGTGCCCGGAATGCCGGGAATCCCCCGTACTGGCGGGCTTCAGGCACGCGAGCAGGCACCGCTGAAGCTGAAAGTCATACAGTCCGTGCAGCTGCTCCAGCAGTAGGGATTGTTCCTTCCAGTGGCGGGCGGAGCACCTTTTCCTCGCTTCGCCCGCTTTCGTTGTACAGGGGGCGGATGTGCAGGCGAGCGTATAAACTGGTATAATACGAGCGGTGAGCAAAAATGGCAGTGCACCCGACCAGCAAACCGAAAATCGTTTATCCAGAAAGTGATGGCAAACCCATGGCGGATAACACGAAGCAGCTGGAAGCGATTGTGTACCTGTATGATAACCTGTGTGCACTGTTTGCGGAACGCGAAGATGTGTTCGTCGCAGCCGACCTGTTCTGGTATCCGGTGGAGGGACACCCTGAAATCCGCACCGCGCCCGACGTGATGGTCGTATTCGGACGTGCCAAAGGGCACCGCCCCGCTTACAGGCAGTGGGAGGAGGCGAATATCGCTCCTCAGGTGGTTTTTGAGGTGCTCTCGCCGAGCAACCGTTTTTCGGATTTGATCGAGAAGTACCTGTTCTACCAGCAGTATAGGGTGGAGGAGTACTATCTGTACGACCCCGACAGGGGGGTGCTGGACGGTTGGATTCGAAAGAATGGTGACCTGAAGCCGATAGAGCAGATAGAGGGCTGGATAAGCCCCCGGCTGGGAGTACGCTTCACGCTGGAGGATGGCGCGCTGGTGGTGTATCGTCCCGATGGGGAACGGTTTATCCCGTATGTGGAGCTGCGGCGCCATCTGGAGCAGGAGCGCCAGCGTGCAAAGCGATTGGCACAACGTTTGCGTGAGTTAGGCGTGAACCCCGATGAGATAGAGTAGTGAGGTGAACATGAACGGCAGCGCCACTGCAGAAGAAGTGGAACGGCCCGACCTGCAAGAGAACGAGATAGAGGACCGCCCGGCTGACCTCACCGAGCATCTGGAGGAGTTGCGCACGCGCATCGTGCGGTCATTGTTTGCCATCTTTGTGGGCTGGGTGGCAGGATATATCTTGTTTCCTGCGGTGTACCATCTGATTTCATTGCCTCTGGATGAACCTCTGCGCAGGGTTCACGGCACAACGGTATTTCTGCACTTTGCCGACCCCTTCTTCCTGCGCCTGAAGCTCTCGTTTGTGGTAGGGCTCATTTTTGCCTCGCCTTATGTCACCTACCAGGTATGGGCGTTTGTGGCGCCTGGGCTGACGCGCAGTGAACGGCGCGTGGTGAAGATGTTCATTCCTTTCTCCGGCGCACTGTTTGTGATGGGGGTGGTGCTGGGGTATCTGTTCCTGCCCGCAGGCATTCGGTGGTTCCTTTCGTACCTCGCCGATTACGGCGACGCAACCCTGCTGCAAAACCCGCTGAGCTACGTGTTGCTGGCGGTCAAAATCTTGCTCGCTTTTGGACTTTCCTTCCAGCTACCCATCGTGCTGATTATTCTGGCGAAGCTGGGGCTGGTCAGCTCCAGACGTTTGCTGACTTACTGGCGTCATGCGGTGGTTATTATTTCTATCATCGCTGCAATTGTGACGCCTACTAATGACCCCCTCTCGATGATGGTGATGGCGTTGCCGATGGTATTTCTGTATTTTCTCACCATTGGCGTGGTGAAGCGCATGGAGAACAACGCCGCGAAGCAGAGCAGGGCTGAGGGTTAGGTTATCCTGTCGGAGCAGGAGCCTTGCCCTGTCCAGAGAATGAAGGTCAGCAGGAGGGAATACACCTGTGCGAAGGAGGTCTTTGCCATGAGGCGGGTATGGCTGGTGTTGCTGCTCGCGACGATGTGCTATTCCGTGTGGGCGCAGGGGTACTGGGATGCCTACGCGCCTCAGCGGGTGTTCACCACCGAAGAGCAGCCGCTGATTACCGTATCGGGTGTTGGCGCCCATCGTTTACAAGTGCAGGTGTACCAGGTGGACGAAAGCAAAGTGCCACGACACCATCTGGAGTATGCCGGTCCGCTTGCCCTGAAGGGCAAACCGGTTGGTGACCCCCAAGTTGTTCTGGTCAAACCGCCGTCTGCCCGGCGCGTGTACTATGCGCGAGAGGTGCGCTTGCCTCGCTTGCCTGCGGGGATGTATGTGGTGGTGACCAGCGATGTGCGCGGCAACTCGCGGGCGAATCTGTTGTGGGTATCGGATATCGGAGTGATTGTCAAGTACGCCCCGAACGGCAACACGGTGGCGCGTGTGGTGCGTTTGAAAGACGGCAGAGGCGTCTCGGGGGCGACGGTAGCATTGTACTGGGAGGGGAAGGCTCCCGGTGGGCAGGTTACCACCGATGCGGATGGCGTCGCTGTGCTGCCTCCGTGTCCAGCGGGTACGGCGATGGTGTGGGCGTTCAAAGGGGCACACCGTGCTGCGACGTATATCTCGCGGGGAGAGGCTTCTCGCTACATACACTATCTGTATACCGACCGCCCTGTGTATCGCCCCGGACAAAAGGCATATTTCAAGGGCATCTTACGCGAACGGGCGGACAACGACTATCGCATACCGCAGGTGAACGAGGCGAAGGTCGCCTTGCTGGACCCGGAAAACAATCAGATAGCCGAACAAAGCGTGCCCATTAGCGAACGCGGTACTTTTGCCGGAGAGTTTGTCTTGCCCGAAGGGGCGCCGCTGGGGGGATACTCCTTTAAGGTAGCGTATCTACGCGCCGGTGAGCTGGAACCGGTCGAGGTGGTGGAATATGCGGGCGGGTTCGAAGTGCAGGAGTACCGCAAACCGGAGTTCCGGGTGAAGCTGGAGCCTGCGCAACCGGTATACATTCGCGGTGAGACGGTAACCTTCCGGCTTCATGCGGACTACTATTTTGGTGCGCCGGTAGCTCAGGCGCGGGTGCGCTACTACCTGTATAAACGCACCCTGTGGGACTGGGGCTGGTGGGAAGAAGAAGAGGACGAGTACCGCGAGCTGTACGGAACGGAAGAAGAGGGAGCCGAGGAGTATGGCGGTTACGGCGAGCTGTTGATCCAAGGTGAAACCGCCACCGATGCGCAGGGCAACGCCACCATTCGCGTACCTGCAGGAAGGCATGCGGAGCCTTGCAGCTACGCGCTGGAGGTGGAAGTAATTGACCTGAGCCTGCGCACCGAGGAGGCTTCGGCTTCGGTAGACGTGTACCCGGCGGCGGTGCGGCTGGACTGGCGTGCGGAAGCATGGTGGCTGGAGCCCGGGCAAACGGGGAAGTTTCAGATTCGCGCCACTCATCCGCGCACTGAACAACCTCTCAGCACGACGGTCAGGGTGGCGGCGTATCGCGTGCGCTGGTTGCAACTCAAGGGAACACAGTGGAAGCGCGAGGAGATACCGCTCTGGAGTCGTAGCGTGCGTACCGACGCTCAAGGCATCGCCAGCGTGGATTTCACCCCTGCCCGTGAGGGGGAGTATCTGCTCAGAGCCTCTGCCACCGATGCACAGGGGCGTAGCACACAGAGCGAATACATTGTGGGCGCGTATACCTCGCTGTATCGCGGCGAGCAACTGGGCGCACGCCAAACGCTGGAACTCTCGCTGCATCGCAGGAGCTACTTGCCGGGAGAAACCGCGAAGGTGCTGATACGCTCCTCCGTGCCAGACGCCGACGTGTGGTTTACGGTAGAGGGACGCAAGCTGTTTTCCTCGCAGGTGGTGCGCCTGCGCAACGGGGTGGGGGTCATAGAACTGCCGACGGAGTGGCAGCACGCCCCCAACGCTTTCGTCTCCGCCAGCTTCGTGAACCGCAAGACGCTTATCCGCGTGCAGAAACTGCTGAGGGTGGCTCCGAAGGGTAAGATATTGCGGGTGGAAGTATTACCGGATAAGGAGCGGTACCTGCCCAGCGAAGAGGCGGTGTACACCATCCGCACGCGCGACGACGAGGGCAGACCGGTTTCGGCAGAGGTTTCGCTGGGCGTGGTGGACGAGGCTATCTACGCCATCATGCCCGACTATACACCGGACATCCGCAAAGTCTTCTGGGGGGCGATGCCGAATGCGGTGAATACAGCGGTCTCTTTCGGAAGAGAATATGCGGCAGGCGCAGCAAAAGAGGCGGCACTGCGCGAGATGGACGAGCAGATCCGCCGTCGCTTTGAGGACACCGCCTTCTGGAATCCTGCCATCGTGACCGATAGCAACGGCGAAGCGCAGGTGCGCTTCCCCATGCCCGAGAACCTCACCGAGTGGCGAGCGACCGCGCGGGCGGTTACCGCCGATACCGCCGTGGGCACGGTGCGCAGCTACGCCAAAACCTTCAAACCTCTGCTGGCACGCCTGCAGACCCCGCGCTTCCTGACGCAGGGCGACCGTTCTGTCATCGCAGGCGTGGTGCATAACTATACCGAAAAGACACAAGAGGTGCTGGTTTCGTTGCAGGTTGGTGGTTCTGCGCGAATGGGCGAGGGACAAGGCAAGCGGATAACCCTGCCTCCGCAGGGGCAGGCAAGCGTGGAGTGGGTGGTAGAGGCAGGGACAGCAGGCGAAGCGGTTTTCACGCTGACCGCTCGTTCACCGGACGAGTTCGATGGCATGGAGCTGAAAGTGCCCGTGTATGCGCGAGGAGTGCCCCGCCTGATTGCCTCCGCGTCGGTGGTGGAGAATGCGGTGGAGAAGCAGTTCAGCCTGTCAGCGGGGCGCGTGCCGGGTAGCACGAAAGCGGTGGTGCGCGTTGCGCCCTCCTGGTTCGGCGCGGCAATCGGCGCACTAGATGAGATTCTGACCTACCCGTACGGTTGTGTCGAGCAGACGGTGCACCCGATGCTCAGCGCTCTGCGTGTGCTGGAGGTAATGGACGCGCTGGGCATACAGGATGCCGAAAGGCGCAAGCGGGCGCAGGAGGCGATACGACAAGGCATCACGCGGCTTGGTGCTCTACAGTACGGAGAGGGCAGCTGGGGCTACACGGAGCACGCGCCGGACAACGTTCTGTGGACTGCACTTGCGCTGGATGCGCTGCTGCGGGCGAAAGAGGCGGGCTTTGCCGTTTCGGACGGTCGCATCCGTCGGGGAACAAACGCTCTGTTCCGTCTGATTGGCGCGATACCATCGCAGCCTCCCAACCTGACGGGGTTACCGAAGCCCAAACAGGAGCTGCTGATGGCGGAGTGGATACACCGGTTCAACGAGAAAGCACATGCTCTGGAGGCGGTAGCTCGAATTTCGCCGCGATGGGCTCAGAAGCCGATGCTGCGGCTGTACGAAAGGCGCGAATACCTCGGTACCTCGTCGCAATGCGCGCTGGTCATGGGTTTGCAACAGGCGGGACTGCCTACGCAGGCAAAGGGTTTGCTGGCAGAGATACTCGCCCGCGCCATCCACACTCCGACGACCGCCTTCTGGCGTGAGGCAACCCCGCAGCTGAGACGCCAGGTGGAATGGCTGTGGTACGCGCAGGACACCTACGCCACCGCCTGGGTGGCACGGGTGCTGGCGAGAAGCGACCCGCGACACCCTCTCCTGCCGAAGGCGTTGCGCTGGCTATCGGAGAAGCGACATGGAGATTACTGGTACTCCACCAACGACACCGCTCAGGTCATCATGGCGCTGGTGGAGTATGCTCAGAGGATGCCGCAGGCGGTGAAGGGCGCGCATCAGGTGCGGATACTGCTAAACGGCGAGGTGGAAAAGGAGATACGATACGGTGCAGAAGACTGGCTGCGCCCGGAGGATGTGGTAGAGATACCTGCTTCCCGCTTGCGCGACGGCGTGAATACCCTGCGCATTGAACACGAGGGAGAGGGGGCGGTGGTGGCATCGGTGCTGGTACGCTACTTTGAGCCGACAGAGCGTGTGCGGGCAACCGCACAGCAGCTGCGGGTGGAGCGTACCTACCTCAAGCGCGTGCCACGCAAGCTCACGCCTGATGAGCGCAAGCGATTGGCACGTCGTTACGGTGATGAATCAGAGTATCTGTGGGACCTCCAGCCCGCGAAAGGCGTGTTCCGTCCGGGCGAGCAGCTGGCGGTGAAGCTGGTGATACACTGCGCCACCGATATCTACTACGGCGTTATCGACGACCCCAAACCTTCCGGTTTCGAGTTTGTGGAGCGCGATGCCGACCAGTACGATTGGTTATACTGGTACTCGCGTCGAGAGGTGCGGGACGACCGGGTAGCGTACCTCTGCGTGCGCATTCCGAAAGGCAAGAGTGTAATCACTTACATCCTGCGAGCAGAGCGGCCAGGGCAGGTTCGCGCCAGACCGGTGCAGGCGTTCGGCATGTATCTGCCTGAGATTAACGGTCATAGCGGAGAAAACACCGTTCGAGTGGAAAAGCGATGAGGCGATTTGGACGCACCTACCGCGCCATCGTCGAGCCGGACGAGCCGAAAGGGTTCGTGGCGATACTGCCTGCGTTGGCGGGTCTTATGGCGCATGGGGAAAGTGAAGGGGAGGCGATAGAGCTCTTGCGCGATTTGCTCTACAACCATCTCGTTCGGCTCGACAATGCGGGGGAAACCCTGCCCGAGGATAGCATCCAGATTGCCTGGGACGAAGGGGATGAAGAGGCGGGAGCAAAGCTGGTGACCATCGAGGTGTGAACAAGGTGGGCGAGGGATTGATGTTGTTCGTGCTGGGCGCGTTGCTGGCGGCGTTTCCGGTGTATCGCTTCGTCGGCTGGTGGATTGAGGGAAGCATCGCAGGCGGGGAGCTGGCGGTGCTGGTGTGCTCGTACATCGGCTTGATGGGGCTCCTGCTGATGAGCAACAGCGCGTGGCTGGCGTTTTTGGCTCTGATTCTGCTGGTCTCTGGGGTAGCCATGGTGCCCTGGCTGGGCGAGATGTTCAACCGCCGTGCCTTACGCAAGATGGATGAAGAGGAGATGTATCGGGCGCGAGATGCGCTTGCCATGAACCCCGAAAACCACATCGCCCGCGTGGTGCTGGCGGAGAAGCTGTACAAACTGGGCAGGCTGGACGAAGCCATCGAGCACCTGGAATATGCCGTGGAGAGTTCGCCCGCTATCTCACGGCTGGAAAGAGGAAAATTGCACTCGTGGAAGCGGGAGCAGGCGTTCGCTCAGCGCAAGCTGGTCATCTGCCCGATGTGCGGGACGGAGAATCCCGGGGAAGCGAGGCGTTGTATGCAGTGTGGTAGCCTGCTGGAGACCGTCGCTGCGTTGAAGGAATGGGCGGTGCAGGAGCAGGTGGTGCAAAAGATACTGCGGGCATGGCTCACCGTAATGGTGGTATTGACCGTGCTCAGCTTTGTATTCACCCTGTTGCCTCTGGAAATGCAGGGGCTGGTTACCATCGCCGCGCTGATTGTGGGCGCGTGGTACTTTCTGAACAGAGTGAGGGCGTGGAAGCAGACCGTATGACGGGATACGCGATAGAGACTTACCGGCTGCGTAAAGTGTATCGTTCTTTGCTGCGGCGGCAGAGTGTGGTGGCGGTAGACTCACTGCACCTCAAAGTGCCAATGGGATGCGTGTTCGGCTTTCTGGGGCCCAACGGCGCAGGCAAGACCACTACGATTATGATGTTGTTGGGAAACGTGTATCCGACCTCGGGCTCCTTTCGCATCTTCGGACGCTCTATTGCAGAGATGGACGTGCGCAGGCGTATTGGCTTTCTGCCGGAGAAGTTCCAGTTTCACGAGTTGCTCACCGCCGAGGAGCTGCTGTGGTTTCATGGCAGGCTGGCAGGGATGGACAGGCAGTCGCTGGCGCGGCGTGTACCGGAGGTGCTGGAACGAGTCGGCTTGAGTGAACGGGCGCGTTCACGTGTGCGTGAGTTCTCGAAAGGGATGCAGCAGCGATTGGGCATCGCACAGGCTATCCTGCACGACCCCGACCTCATCATTCTGGACGAGCCGACCTCCGCGCTGGACCCGCTGGGCAGGCGGGATGTGCGCGACCTTATCCTGCAGCTCAAGTCGCGTGGCAAAACGGTTTTCCTGAACTCGCATCTGTTGTCGGAAGTAGAGATGGTGTGTGACGAAGTGGCTATTCTGCGAGCCGGGCAGGTGCAGCGACAGGGTGACCTGGAGACGTTGCTGCAGGTGCATCCGGTGGTAGATGTGGAACTGCGTGCCCCCTCTGAGCAAGTGATGCAGGCTGTTCGTGCGGTGGCAAGGGTGTTATCGGAGAACGGCACGCGCTTCACGGCGGAGGTGCAGGGCGAAGAGGATATACCCGCGCTGGCACGCTGCATTGTGGAATCAGGCGGTGAGATGATGCGTTTTGCGCCGCGTCGCGAGAGCCTAGAAGACCTGTTTGTGCGCGTAGTGGAGGAGGCGCAATGAGGGCAATCTACCTAATTGCTTCCCTGACTCTGAAGGAGACAATGCGTCGACGCCTGTGGGTTGCTTCCCTGCTGGCTTCGCTGGCGGTGGTAGGGTTTGTGTTCGTGGCGAAGCTGGGCGCGTCGGTGCGCGCACACGACCCGCTGGTGCAGAGCGTGGTGCCGCGTATCACGCTGATACTGGGACTGGACGTGGTGAAGTTCTTTGGTTCGGTGATGGCGATGACGCTGGCGTCGGGGGCGATTGCGCTGGAAATCGAGCGAGGGATGCTGTACGCCGTGCTGTACAAGCCGGTGCATCGCTATCAGGTGGTATTGGGGAAGTGGGTTGGGGTGCTGGTGTTTGCACTGGCTAACACGCTGTTCTGGACGGTTCTGCTATACGTTTCCGTTCGGGTGATGATGGGTAAAAGCTATTTAGAAACGTGGCGTGCTCCGCTGGTGGTGTTGCTTTACCCCGTGCTGTTCGGCACGCTCACGTTGTTTTTCTCGACCTTTGCCACGATGGGGCTGACCGTTGCGTTATCTATCATCTCGGCAGGCGTGGCGTGGTCGGAGAAGCCGATGCGGGAGTTTGGCATTGTGTTTGATATCGAGACGTTGATACGCATGGCAAACAACGTGCGCTGGGTTGTCCCGATGAACCACCTGCGTCGCTGGGTGCTGGAGGAGATGATGGTGATTGTGCCCGAGCGGATGCTGGCGAGCCAGCGATTTCAAGCGTTTGAGAACCCGCCAAGTGGGTGGGAAATCGGCTATGTGTTCGGATACATCGCAACGGTGCTCTTGCTGGCGGTAGTGGTGTTTGGCAGGAGGGATGTGTGATCGATAAGCCATATCTCTTCCCACGAGTGCTGTACGGCGGAGCGAAGCTCGTGGGAGAAACCACCTACTGCGAATAGTGCATACACGGGTCGTTGGCGTTGCAGAAGGTGCGGAAACGATATCGATTGCTGTCTGCCCGTCACGGCTCCAGTACCTGCCCGCTTGAACCACGTT
Organism: uncultured bacterium; assembly: GCA_938027655.1. Classification (GTDB taxonomy): domain Bacteria; phylum Armatimonadota; class HRBIN16; order HRBIN16; family HRBIN16; genus HRBIN16. Next base: position 16,495 of record CALJAP010000039.1, read on the forward strand.
CACCCCGAAGTGGGCTGGCGCGTGTGTATGAAGCCACTGCAAACATGTCTGCTCAAACACCTATCCCATGTACACCGGCGAGTATGGTTTCATCTTCTGTCGCGTGGTCAAGAGACAGACACCGGCTTCCCTGTCTCGGCGGACTGCAGCGCCGCCTCGATGACGCGGATGACCTGTCGTGCCTCTTCCGGTTTCACTGCCAGCTCCTCGCCCTGTAGCAGCACCCTCGCGATGTTGCGGTAATACTCGCGCCAGTCGCCGCGCACGCTTTCGACGGTACGCTCTACCATCTGGTCACCCTCACGCAGCCACAGGCGGGCGCGGTGTTCGGGCGGCTCGACAGCCTGCGCGATGTCGCCGGCTATCAACGCCTTCTCTTGCGGGTCCAGCCCGTATTTGACCAGTCCACCCCGATCACCCAGCACGTACCAGCGGGCACGTTCGGCGGCGCGGAGGTAGTTTACCTCAACGGTGAAGGTACGCCCTTGACCGTAGTCCAGTACCGCGCGGATGAAGCTCTCCACGTCGCTTTGCCACACACGGAAATGTCGCCATGCCACCACTTGCTGGGGCGGTCCCATGAGCTGGATTGCCTGGTCTACCAGATGGGCGCCCCAGTCGTGCAGCAGTGACCCCATCCACTCGCGCCGGGCACGCCAGCGGCTGGAGTGTCCGTAACGTCCAATGCAGCTCTCCACCTGCCACACCTCGCCCAGCAAGCCCTGCTCGATAACATGTCGTACGGTCAAATAATCCCAGTCCCAGCGACGATTGTGAAAGACGCTCAGCAGCAGGTTGCGCTTTCGTGCTTCAGCGATAAGGTTATCCGCTTCGGCGGTGGTGATGGTGAACGGCTTGTCGATCACCACGTGTTTGCCTGCCTGCAGTGCCATCTTGCCAAGCGCGTGGTGGGTATGATGCGGGGTAGCGATGACAACCAGCCGAATGCGTTCATCAGCCAGCAGTTCCTCCGGCTGGGTGTACACGCGCACGCTCCATTGCCGACGTGCCTGTTCGCGCCTGTCCGCGTCACGTGAAGATACTGCCGACAGGTGCAAGCCCTCTGTCTGGGTGATAAGAGGACAGTGGAAGACACGTCCCGCATAACCGTAGCCGATGACACCGACTTCGATCACCTCGGTAGCCTCCCGTAGGTTATGCCGCCTTCTTATCCGGTCTGGCAAGGCACACCCGATTGCGCCCGCTCCGCTTCGCCTCGTAAAGCGCTTTGTCTGCCTCTTGAATCAGCAGGTTCGAGTCCACTCCTGCACGCCAGCTCGCCAGACCGACGCTAATCGTCACCTGACGGTTGGGGAAGGGGTAGCCCTCGATTACCCGACGCACGCGCTCTGCCACTGCGGTTGCGGTCTCGATATCTGTATCCGGCAAGATGACGGCGAATTCCTCTCCACCGTAGCGTGCCACGAAGTCGTAGGTGCGGATGTTTTCGGTAAGCAAGCGCGCCACCTCACGCAGCACCATGTCGCCCTGCGGATGCCCGTATGTATCGTTATACTGCTTGAAATGGTCGACATCGATGAGCATGAGACACAGCGGTATCCCTTTACGGGCAGCCAAACTAATCTGGGAGTGCAGGTGTTCTTGAAACGCACGGTGATTGCCCACCTGTGTCAGTGCGTCGGTAACCGAAAGACGAGCAAGCAGTTCGTTGTGGGAACGCAGTTCGTTCTGCTGTTGTTTCTGGCGCAGGGCGAACTCCTCCAGTTGCGAAGCCATCAAGTTGAAGCTCTCGGCGAGCAGGTGGAAGTCATAGGGCGCCCAGCGGGAGACCTTTACCCGATGAGTAAATTGTCCCCCTGCAATGATGTGCGCAGCGGTAGTTAGACGGCGGACAAGATTAATGACAGGATGCACCTGCACAATTGCCACGAGCACGGCAAGGAGCAGTGCGGCGGTCATCGCCGAAAGCATCGAGTGCGCCAGGCTGTACTGCATCAACTGGATATAGGGGTCGTTTTGCCACACAGCCATTACCGCCAGAGGTGTGCCCTTCTCGTCACGCAGAACCATATAGCTGATGCGCAGCATCGGTGAGATCGCTTCTGTTTGATAATCTTCCCGCACCCCTTCAAACTTTTCTTGTGACCAGCGCAAGAGCTGCTCTGGAGGCTTGCGGGCGAAAAGCCATTTGCCTCCTGCACGCAGGGCAACATCGATACGTGTCGTCTGGTATAGGCGGGTAATCCACTCCAGTGAAAGAGAAGAGGCAACGACGAGCACGCCGGCGCAGACGCCTCCGTGACGGAGGGCAGCTGCTGCGACAGCATACGCCTCGTCCCCCAGGCGCAGGTGAGTAGACGCGCTGCCCGCGCTCTGGACAGTATGGAGAAGGCGACTGTGGCGGAGGTCATCCAGCTGTTCCTGTGTAAAGCCGGTGCTTGCGACCACCTCTCCGTCTGGTGCAAACACTGCCAGCTGCCGAAAACCTTCCTTCTGCGCAACCGATAACAGGAGACGCTTCAACCGGAACTCGTCTCGGCGGGCAGTAGCGCGTAGGATGGGTGGATGGCTGGAGTAGTGGCGTACCTGGGTTGCCATTTGCTGACGCAGGCACAGATTGTGAAAATTGACCGCCTGCCTGAGCCTGTTACTTACCGCCTCGTTCGCCTGTACGTCTATAGCTTGCGCGAACTGTCGGTACGCAACGATAGTGTGCACCACCAGCACCGCGGTTGCACACAGAAAGATGCCGATAAACAGGCGTTTACGTAGAGAGATGTGCTGAAGTTTCCTCAACATTTCGCCGATCGGGGCAGTACCCCTGCGTGAATCATCGGCATTGTTGAGGGGGTAGCGTGCTGTCAAAAGTGCGGTTTTACGAAGCCTGTGTTATCGCCTGCGCAATAGCACGGGTGAAGTCAGGAGTAGAACCGCAGCACGAGCCGACGATGTTCGCGCCCGCCTGTACGAACTGCGGCACGAAAGCGGCCATCTCTTCGGGCTTTTGGGTGTACACTGCCCTGCCTTCTACCAGCACGGGCATTCCCGCGTTGGGCTGGGCGATGAGCGGAACGGAAACAGCCGAGCGCATCCGCCGAATGACCGGCACCATCTCTTGTGCCCCGGTACTGCAGTTGGCACCGACGACCAGCGCGCCTTCCGCCACCAGAGTGGTGGCGGCTTGTTCCGGGCTAACGCCCATCATGGTGCGTTCGCCTGTGCCGAAGCTCAGGCTGGCGATGACCTTCATGCCCTGCGCTTTCGCCGCGCGCAAGGCGATGACAATCTCCTCCAGCGCCATAAAGGTTTCCAGAATCACGGTGTCTGCGCCGCCCTCGCGAAGGGCGTGAATCTGCTCGCTGAAGACCTCAAACGCCGCCTCTTCGCTCAAGTCGCCGAGAGGTTCCAGCAGTGCACCCGTCGGACCCACTGATGCCATGACCGCAGCGGTGTGCCCGGCCACCTCACGCGCTAGCTCCACTGCTCGCCGGTTGACCTCGGTCAGTTGTTTGTCCAATCCGTGCGCTGCCAGGCGGATACGGTTGCCCCCGAAGGTGTTGGTGGTGAGCAGGTTGGCGCCCGCCTCCCGGTAGGCGCGATGCACCTGCTGCACCTTCTCCGGATACATCAGGTTCCATGATTCGGGGCATTGACCGGCTTCTAGCCCCAGCGACTGGAGCATCGTGCCCATCGCCCCATCGGAGACGAGCAGATTGCCTGCGGATACCTCGTGTAGCCAGTCCATGTTTTCCCCCTCACAAACGGTCTTCCAGCACTGCCTGGCAGATATCGATGCGGCTGATAATGCCGACCAGCTTCCCATCGGCGGTGACGGGCAGGCGTTTGACTTTCTTTTGAAGCATGATGGCGGCAGCTTCCAGCACGTCGGTGTTCTCGTCGACGGCGATAACGTTGCTGGTCATGGCTTGTTTGACCTGCATCCCGCGCACTCGTGAGGCACGGGTGGGCAAGTCCTGCCACTCAGCGCGGTAGCTCTCCTCCGTGTGTGCCTCGCCGGGGTGGGGGAGAAGCTCCCGAATGATGTCGTGCTCGGTGATAACGCCCACCAGATGTCCTTCGTCGTCTACGACCGGCAAGCCACTGACCTGATAAAGGTCCATCTTGTCCACCGCATCGCGCAGAGTATCCTCTGGCTGCACGGTGACCACGTGAGTATGCATCAGTTCCAGCACTCGCATAACCTGATTCGCCTCACTCCAACCTTGTTGGCACAATGATAGTTTTCACCGCCGGGTACGTTATCCCTGCTTTGGCGCAGGGATTTTCGGAGAGGCTCGCTAAACTACGGGTGTAAGAAAAGACCTGAGCGTAGATGGAGGGCAACGCATCGATGTCGGAGTTGCGGTGGCATCCGTATCTGGAGCAGTGGGTAATTACTGCCACACACCGCCAGGAGCGCACTTTCCTGCCTCCAAAGGAGTACTGTCCGCTTTGCCCCACCAGGCCGGGAAGTATGGAGACAGAGGTACCCTATCCTGATTACGAGATTGTGGTTTTTGAAAATCGCTTTCCCTCGCTTCAGCGCAACGCGCCCGAGCCGGCGGTGGAGGGTACTCCGCTTACTCCTGTTATCCCATCGCAGGGGATATGTGAGGTCGTACTGTACACCCCTCAGCATGAGGGCGAAATGGCAGACCTCTCGGTGGAGCAGATTGCGAAGCTGGTGAAAGTGTGGACCGACCGTTTTGAAGAGTTATCGGGATACCCGTTTGTGAGTTACGTGCTTATCTTCGAGAATAAAGGCAAAGAGATTGGAGTGACGATACCTCATCCACATGGGCAGATATACGCTTATCCGTTTTTGCCTCCCCTGATCGAGAAAGAGGTGTTGTCTGCTCGCAGATATTACGAGGAGCACGGCAAATGCCTGTTTTGTACGGTGATGGCGCAGGAGCTGCAAGATGGACGACGGTTACTTACCCAAAATGGGCATTTTGTCGCGTTTGTGCCCTTTTTTGCACGATTTCCATACGAGGTGCATATCGTATCGTTGCGTCACGTGGGCACGTTGTCGGAGATGAGCCAGGAGGAGCACTGGTCGCTGGCGGAGATGCTTTCCACCGTAACGCGCACCCTGCGCAACTTGTGGGAGATGCCCATCCCGTACATTATGCTACTTCACCAATCGCCGGCAAGAGAGGTCAACAGCCCCAGTTACCACTTCCACGTGGAGTTCTACCCGTTCAACCGCACGCGCGACAAACTGAAGTACCTTGCCGGTTCGGAACAGGCTGGCACGTTCATTAACGATACGCTGGCAGAGGAGACCGCCGCCGCCTTAAGGGATGCGCTGGCAAGATTGTGAAAAAAAGGGCTAATTCCACAAAAAAGTTGTAACTTGAGGGCTTGTGCTGCGTCATTAAAAATGACGGCAGCTCGATTGAGGGGAAAGCCCTCCCTTTTGCGGCAACAGATACTGCAGTCCGCAAACCGCCTCCTGAGGCGGTTATTTTTTTAGGCTTGCCTGTTGCAGTGTTCCTCCCTTTGCAGTTGTGGTGAGGTTGGTCTCGCCTTGCTATTATTCCAATAATTCTGAAGTCTATTAGTCTGTCAAACGTGACTATTTGGATATGAGCAAGGCAATTTGGCGTCTTCACCACGCTGGACACCCACGATTGCAATGGTGGGGAAACGGCACAAACACTTTTCAGTCTATTCTGTCATGCTTCGCTAACGCTCAGCATGGCAAGATGGATTGAAACATGCCTCTGGTTCAGAATACACCTATCCCAAGACTGAAGGGTGGTCGCTACTGGGAGGTGAACGAAAATTTTCGAAAAATTCCAGAAAAACCATATTCAAACTACTTGACAACCAGAGGCATTTTTGGTATATTTGGAGCAAGGAGATAGGGCATGAGCAGACGTGCAAGCCACAAACTGGCGTCGCCCTCTGTGGTGGTGATAGCCAACGCACTGCGAGAGCGCGTGCTGGCAGGCGAGTACCGGGATAATGGCTGGTTGCCTACCGAGCGCGAGCTGGCGGAAGAGTTCGGGGTGAGCCGCACCATCGTGCGACGTGCCATCGAGGAACTGGAACGACAGGGATTGGTGGTACGGTCTCCTCGATGTCGTCCTGTGGTCAAACGTCAGGCAACGACTGTGCCTTCTACTGAGGCACGGCGATTGACCCTTGGGCTCTGGCTGTGGCCCAGCGCCACATTTCCGGGGGCATCGGCCATCCTTCGGGGGATTTACAAAACCCTGGACGCCAATCGCTACCGGCTTATCGTGGAGAGCCCAGTAGATACCGACTGGCGCTCCGTAGTGCATAGCGAGGCCCAGTTTCTGGAGCGCATCACCCGCGATAAAGATGTAGCAGGTGTCATCCTCTGGTACCTCGGTGGCGAAGCAAACCTGCCGGTCCTGCATCAAGTCAGGTCCGTCGGGATACCTCTGGTATTTTTGGATCGTCGTCCACCGGAGGGGTTCCCTGCCGATTACGTAGGAGTGGATAACAGAAACGCAGCAGCGGAGCTGGTACATCACCTCATCAGTAAAGGGCATCGGACGATAGCCCACATCACGAACGTGGACAATGCCTCCACGGTGTACGAACGCCTGCAGGGCTATCGGGATGCGCTTCTGGATGCGGGTATTCCGTTTCGTCCGGAGCTGGTATTGACGGATACCGGTTCTCCTGAAGCAGGCTATCGGAATGTGCACGAAGCGCTGGCGGCACATCTGATGGAACTACCCGGCCCACCGACGGCGGTCTTTTGCGTTAATGACGTGCTCGCCTTGCAGCTGATTAACGCTTTAAGGGCGAGGGGAGTGCGCGTGCCGGAGGACATGGCTGTTGCCGGGTTTGACGGGTTGGAGCGATGGTTGCCCGGTTCGCCGTTCCTGACCACTGCCAATCAACCCTTCGAGCGTATCGGGGAGTGGGTAACCCGTCTTTTGTTACAGCGCATTGAACAGGGCGACAGGGGAGCCTATCAGCACGTGCTGCCCGAAGCTCCTATCAGCATCCACGCCTCCACGCGCCACGCGCGCCGAGAGGCGGAAACCTATTCATTCCATTCGAGGAGGGAAACATCATGAAACGACACGCTTTCACACTGATCGAGCTGCTTGTGGTTATCGCGATTATCGCGATACTGGCAGCCATCTTGTTCCCTGTGTTTGCACAGGCGCGGGAAAAGGCGCGTCAGGCAAGCTGTACCAGCAACCTGAAGCAGATTGGTCTCGCCATGCGCATGTACATGGATGATTATGACCAGACGGTAGTGCCGGGGTACCGCTACCTGGATGACGCGCTGACCCAAATCCTGTGGTACATCGACCTGCTGGACCCCTATGTGAAGAACGCAGGCATCTGGAAGTGCCCCAGCCGTTCCAACTACACCGAGTGGAGACGTGAACACCTGCCTCCCGGCGAGGGTCCGAACCGGCAGAGGCTGTACTGGTCGTACTCCTTCAACAACACGTGGAACTGCTGTGGCATTCCGAGCGACCGTCCCGAAGCGCAGAACTTCACCGGTGACCCGCTGGGACGCTACATCCCCTATCCGCAGGAGGCTGCCTTTGCTGAACCCGCCAGACTGCTGGCGGTGATGGATGGATGCACCATGCAGATTTGGGCAGCAGCGTATCCCTCGCCGTTCCTAGGCGCGGACACCTGGCACGGCTTCGACTACCTTGCCGGTGGAGAGCGCCAGAGCTCCGCGTGGGGACGGTGCAAGGCTTCCGTGCGCCTCGCCCATAACGACATGTTCAACGTGCTGTTCATGGACGGGCACGTGAAGTCGTTGAGGGAGACGACCTTTGACATGTGGAACGCCCGCCCGGGTAACACCTACACCTGGGTGATACGTTAGCCACTACCCCGGGCGCACCTGCCGGTGCGCCCGGTATTTCTCACGCTGGGAGGTGTATCAACTGTGAAGAAGGAAGTGAGTCCGGTGTTGGTGATTGCCGTTGTGGTGATTGTGCTGGCGATAGTGGCGTACTTCTACTACAGTAAAACCGCTACGCCGCCTCCACAGGAGGCGAGTGTGTTTGGTGCAGATGCGCCAGGGGGAGGACCGGGAGGCGAGGCAGGGCCCGGCATGACCCCCGATGTCATGCCACGTGCGCCGCAGCAGTCACCACGATAAGCGGATTTTAACAGATTCGCCTTAAGTACGGCGAGACACCCGGTGGACATCAGGCTCCTTTCCAACATCCACCGGGTTTTTTTATCGTTTATGCGGAGCAGGGGGCAGTAGCTGCCTCAGGCGGAAGATTTCGTCGCGTATCTCGGCGGCGCGTTCAAACTCCAGTGCCTTCGCCGCCGCCTTCATCTCCTTCTCCAGCTCGGCGATTACCGTGTGGATGTCTTCGGGCGTCGCGTTTTCGGGCAGAGTTGGACGAACCGCGTACTCCGCCCGTTTCTCCGCTACCTTCTCAGCACGCACCACCTCGCGCACCGCTTTCACAATGCTCTGCGGGGTGATGCCATGCTTCTCGTTGTACTCCATCTGCACCTTGCGGCGACGGTTGGTCTCATCGATCGCCCGCTGCATGGAGCGGGTGATGTTATCCGCGTACAGGATGACCTGCCCGTTCACGTTTCGCGCGGCGCGCCCGATGGTCTGAATCAACGAGGTTTCCGAACGCAGGAAACCCTCTTTATCGGCGTCCAGTATCGCCACCAGCGATACCTCCGGTAGGTCCAGCCCCTCGCGCAGCAAGTTGATGCCCACCACCACGTCGAACACACCCAACCGCAGGTCGCGCAGAATCTCCGCCCGCTCGATGGTCTGCACGTCGGAGTGCAGGTACTGCACGCGGATACCCAGCTCCTCCAGATAGGCGGTAAGGTCCTCTGCCATCTTCTTCGTGAGGGTGGTCACGAGCGTCCGCTCGCCGCGCTCCACACGCTGGCGTATCTGCTCCACCAGGTCGTCGATCTGCCCTTTCGTGGGCTTGACGATCACTTCGGGGTCCACCAGTCCGGTGGGGCGGATGAGCTGCTCCACAATCTGCTGGCTGTGTTCGCGCTCGTAAGGTCCCGGCGTCGCGGAGACGAAGATCACTTGCTTCCAGAGCTTCTCCAGCTCCTCGAATTTCAGTGGACGGTTGTCCAGCGCGGAGGGCAGGCGGAAGCCGTACTCCACCAGCGTCTGCTTGCGCTGGCGGTCGCCGTTGTACATGCCGTGCAGTTGGGGAATGGTCTGGTGCGACTCGTCGATGAATACAATGTAGTCTTCGGGGAAATAGTCCAGCAGGGTATGTGGTCGCTCGCCCGGCTGGCGTCCGTCGAAGTAGCGCGAGTAGTTCTCGATGCCGGAACAGTAGCCCAGCTCGCGCATCATCTCGAGGTCAAATTCGGTACGCTGGCGCAGGCGCTGTGCTTCTAGCAGCTTGCCCGCCACCTCGAATCGTGCGCACTGTTCTTCCATCTCCTGCCGAATCTGCTCGATAATGCTGTCCAGTCGCTCCCACGGGGTGACGTAGTGCGTCGCGGGGAAGATACTCACGCTGTTACGCGACTGCAGCACCTCGCCCGTTAGCGGGTCTACCAGCGTAATCTTCTCCACCTCATCGCCGAAGAACTCCACGCGCGTCAGGATGTCCTCGTCGGCGGGCAGGATTTCCAGCACGTCCCCGCGCACGCGGAAACTGCCGCGCTCGGTGAGAAAATCGTTGAAGTTGAACTGCATTCGCACCAGCTGTCGGCGGATTTGCTCCAGGTCGTATGCCTTTCCCCGATGCAGCACCAGCACCTGTTGTTTGTACTCTTCTGGCGAACCCAGTCCGTAGATACACGACACGCTGGCGACCACAATCACATCGCGCCGTTCCAGCACCGCTTGCGTGGCGGCGTGGCGCAGGCGGTCTATCTCATCGTTGATGGAGGCATCCTTCTCGATATAGGTGTCGGTCTGCGGGATGTACGCTTCGGGCTGGTAGTAGTCGTAGTAGGAGACGAAGTATTCCACGGCGTTTTCGGGGAAGAACTCGCGGAACTCCTGCGTGAGCTGCGCAGCAAGGGTCTTGTTGTGTGCGATGACCAGCGTGGGGCGGTTCAGGCGGGCAATCACCGAAGCCATCGTGAAGGTTTTGCCGCTGCCCGTCACGCCCAGCAGGGTCTGGTAGCGGTAGCCTTTCTGCACGCCCTCCACGAGTTTGTCTATCGCCTGCGGCTGGTCGCCTCTGGGTGTGTAGTTCGGGTTCAGTGTGAATCGCTCCATCCTGCCCTCGCCTCCCTACTGAACAAGCCTCTTCGCTCAGTTGCCCTCTTGCAAGTAGCTTTCTACCAGCGGACGAACCGCATCCATAAACCGCTCCGCTTGCTCGATGGCTTCTTCCGCGTCTTCACTGCTAAGGAAATTGACGTCCGAGTAGTCTGCGTTCATCCGGTCATCCAGCCTGCGGGTAAACAGCCTGCCTACCTCTTGCGGAAGCCGTCCTGTTCGGATGAAGTACAACCCCAGCATGGTGCGCACGCCTTCGTGGGTGCGGGTTTCTGCCCCTTCGGTGAGCAACAGGGCGCGAGCCGCCCAGAGAGTGGCGTAGTACGCCACAGAAACCGCCTCTTCATAGAAACCTTGTTGCAGCAAGAGATGGGCTGCCCTCAGCCGCTCTTCTGCTTTGTCCCAGAAGGTTCCAACGCGCTGCCAGACGATAGACTCCACAGCAGATAACCCTCCTCCTCCGCATCCCGCAACACCCGCTCGCCGCGACTGCGGGCAATGTCGTATTGCTCCCGTGTGCGTATCAGCAACGAGATGGCGCGAATGGTCTCCAGCTCCACCTCCTGTACTGCCCGGTACAGCTGGTCTATCGTTTCCGCGTCCTTTTCCGACAGCACCACCAGCAGGTCGTAATCCGAATCCGGGCGGTGGTCACCACGCGCCCGAGAGCCGTACAGCACCACCATCTCCGGCGGGCGAGGCAACTGCCCCACCTTCTCGATGAACAGTCGCAGGGCACGATCCCGTTGTAACCGGGACGGAAGCGGGCTGGCATTCATACATCCATTGTACCACAGCTCGTCTGCAGTGGTCTGTGCCCCTTCACTTCAGAAGAAGGCGCGAACGACGGTCTTTCCCACCGCCGCCGGAAGCCTTACGCAGTCGTTTGTCAAATCGTTGTGGGGCTGTCCGTTCACCTCTGCTCGCCGGATGCGCTTGCCGTCGGGATGGGGGAGGCGCAGGCAAACCGGTGGTCAGGTAGCCCGCGAGGTTGTAGCGGTGCACGAAGTACTCCAGATATACCTGAAAGACTACACTACCCACATTGCCGCCCTGCCATTGCACGCCCACCTCCGCTTCAAAGAGCTCATCCTCGCCGTTGAGGTCTACCACAATCTCGCCGGGCGCGTGGGCGTACGATATCTGCCAGCATGTCCAGGTCGCTGTCAGGGCGCTGTTCTCCCCGCACATAAGAACCGAACAGCCCAGACACCGCGACACCGTATCGTTCGCGTAGCTCCGGTTGATGCTGGAGGATGATTGCTCGTATCTCCTCAAGTGTTCTTATTGTTCTCACCGGGCCCTAACTTTCGTCATGCATACCGAGGCTCCCTGTCTTCATCTACCATCCTGTTCCACCCGGTTCTGTACCAGTATTTTCTTGCGTACCAGAGCCACTTCGCGCCCATCTTCATCTGTTGCCCGCGCTTCCAGCACGTACTCGCCATCCGCAACCTGCGTGCTGTCCCAGCGGAAGACGGTGGGGAGCACGTTCGAGGTGCCCACGGGATAGCCATCCACTGTGAAGAAGACGAACCGCACCGTCTCGGCGTAACGAGCGGTGACCTCCAGATTCAGCGTGCCGTTGACGACGGGTAGTTTCTCCTTCTGGGCACGCAACACGCTGCGCCGGATGGCGTCTTGTGCTTCGTCAGGCAAGGCGGCGGCAACCGCATCACGCATCGCCTGCGCCTGAGCGTCGTCCCCTGCCATCACCTGCAGTACCCACACGTCTCCCACCCGATAACGGTATCCGGGCGGCAGGGAATAAGCCAGCCGTCCTTCCTGGTACAACAGTCGCACGGAGACGCCCTGTCCGAAGTCGCGAAAGAACACCGACTCGGCGGGAATGTCGGACCGCAGCGCGACAGGCGATTGAGCATCCATCGCTGTTAACCCGACGCTCTGGGTTTCGTTATGCTGTATCCACCACAGCCCTTTTCCCAGTATCGCCGCTGATCGTGCAGGCAGTTTGGAAGCGGAGAGACGTTGGGGCAAGGCGACGATGCGCCCGATGACCGTGAACCGTGCACCGCCATCCGTGCTCAGGCTCACCGTACCGCCCGGCAGCAAGACGATGCGTGCTCGAAACGCCTCTACCTGTGCCACGGCGGGCAGAGCGAACGCGAGCAGCAGGAGGCAGAGCACTGCCAACGCGGAGAAGTTCTGCCCCTCTCCTCGCAGGAGAGGGGTCGGGGGGGAGGTTTTCCGCAATGGACTTCTCATCACACCGCTGCGGTTACCGTCGGCTCGGCGCGCTTCGCCGCTTCGGTGACCTCAATCATCCGGTCCAGCGCCACACGCGCCCAGTGCGCGACCTCTTCAGGCACTTTCACCTGGTTGACCACGTTGCCCCGCGCCAGATTCTCCATCGCCCAGCACAGGTAAGACGGATGGATGCGGTACATTGTGGAGCAGGGGCACACGATGGGGTCCAAGCACATTACGAACTTGTCAGGATGCTCCGCCGCAAGCCGGTGCACCAGGTTAATCTCTGTGCCCACCGCCCACTGACTGCCCGGAGGCGACTCGCGTATCACCTTCACGATATACTCGGTAGAGCCGTCGCAATCGGCTGCTTCTACCACTTCACGCCGGCACTCGGGATGCACCACCACCTTGATACCGGGGTACATCTTGCGTGCGGCTTGAATTTGCGCGACGGTGAAGCGCATGTGCACCGAGCAGTGCCCTTTCCACAGGATGAGCTTTGCGCGGCGCAGAGCCTCTTCGGTATTGCCTCCTAGCGGCAGGTCGGGGTTCCACACCACCATCTCGGTGTCGGGGTCTATGCCCATCTTGATACCCGTGTTGCGCCCCAGATGCTGGTCGGGGAAGAAGAGCACACGCTCGCCCTGCTCAAACGCCCACGTGAGGATGGCTTTGGCGTTGGAGGAGGTGCAGACAATGCCGTCGCGCTCCCCACAGAAGGCTTTGAGGTTCGCCGCCGAGTTCATGTAGGTCACGGGCACGATGCTCTCCGGCGGGAACAGGCTGGTTAGCTCGCGCCAGCAGGCACGCACCTGATAGATGTTCGCCATATCCGCCATCGAACAGCCCGCAGACATGTTCGGCAGGATAACCTTCTGGGTATCGGGGGTGAGGATGTCGGCGGTTTCCGCCATGAAGTGCACGCCGCAGAAAACGATGAACTCCGCCTCGGGGTGACGGGTGGCATCGCGGGCGAGTTTGTAACTATCGCCGCGATAGTCGGCGTGCTGAATAATCTCGTCGCGCTGGTAATGGTGTCCCAAAATGACGACGCGCTCGCCCAGCGACCTTTTCGCCCGGCGAATACGCTCATGCGTTTCCTCATCGGAAAGCTGGGAATACTCCGGTGGCAACGGAGCCTGAACCATTTTTTCGCCATCCTTTCTATGCTGCGCGCCAGTCCCGGTTGCACGGGACGGGGATGTTGGCACACAGCGTTTGCTGTGGTGTTTTGTGTTCATAGTATACCGGATGAGAAAGCGACGATGCAACCACTGCATTCGGTGGGAACATTTCGAAATGGCGAGGCATCTAATACAGTAGCAGGTCTGTAAGTGCAACGACCTATCCTGCAACAACCATACGCCTGACACTACGTGAAAGGAAGGGAACAGAGATGTCGCGCACTGCAAGGGTGAGCGTGCGGTATGGCAATCTGGCGTGGGTAACTATATGGGTAGTCGTTATGTTGCTGCTATCGTTGCCGATAACCGCCCAGGGTCTACTACAGCCGCCTGATGACTTCCTGAGGAACCTGAAGGAACAGCTCTCGCCGGAAGCGGTTCTACACGCTGTACCTGTCTAACAACCTGCCCTTTGTCCAGATAGGTACGGATGGGGGTACCTGCCCTCGCCGGTTGTTTTGCGCGAGTTAACCCTCGCGCACGGTGAGCGGGCAGATGTGGTTATCGACTTCAGCGGGATGGCGGTTGGGACGCGGATACTGCTGAAGAACAGTGCGAAAGCGCCTTACCCGCACGGTACGCCGCCTGATCCCCGAACCACAGCCCAGGTAATGCAGTTTCG
>CALJAP010000040.1 GCA_938027655.1 uncultured bacterium
ACTCGCCGCCGCCAACAGCCCGCAGCGACACTCTTCCATCGTGCCGGTGGACTATACTCTGCGCAAGTACGTGCGTCGTCCGCGTGGCGCACAGCCCGGCTTCGTCACCTACACGCACGAGAAGACGTTGCACGTGTCGCCACAAGGCGGATAGTTTCGTCTCCTGCGCACGAGAAAGGAAAAGGTGGCTCTCGGCGCAGAAATATTTTGGGAAGATATGTGCGGTAAAATATGTTTAGGGAGAGATTCTCATGGGCAAGAAATGCGCAAATCCTCCCGTTGTGGAGGAAGTACCAATGCCACTGGTCGAGCAAGAAGAAGCATCTTCGTTGCTACAGGCAGCGGCTGTGGTAGACACCTTGCTGAACGATTTGCGTCAGGAGGCCGCCATAACGATAGAAAGCGAGGTGCGCCGCTACCTGCAAGCCTATCCCGACCTGTCCGAAATAGTCTTCAAGGCAGTCACAGCTGTACGCAAGCATATTGCTGACGCTTACCTGATGCTGAACCTTTACTCTGACCCTGAGATTCATGACCAATATCTGGCACTCGTTGTGCGTGTTCCGGTCTATGATGAACATTTCATGGCACGTCTTGAGGAGGCAGAAGCCGAGTATATCGAACAGCTTGGCAACAGCGCAGGGTGGCTGCAATTGACTACGGATTTCCAACCACCGGAGACCATCAGTGCCCTTTGATTGGCGAGACTTCTTGAGTCTGGCAAAGGAGCTGAGCAACTACGCGGAGACAAGCTCACTGCAAGAGGCTGCAGTACGAACCGCGGTCAGTCGTGCATACTATGCCGCCTTTTGCTGGGCTATGGATTATGCCAGTAAAAGCCTGGGTTTCCAGCGGAGCGGCACGGCAGAGGATCATGCCACTTTGAGACAGCTTTTGCAGCAATCCAACCAAACCAAAATTGCTTCCAAGCTCAACAATTTACGTCGGTGGCGCAATCTCTGTGACTATGACGCCAACACTCCCAACCTAGGCTCTCTCGTGCAAAACGCTCTCGCCTATGCCGAAAAGGTCATAGCAGCCTGCAATGGATAGGTTCGCAGCTTCCCCGTGTTCTGTTGACTCATGCTCCCTGTGCGGGCTACAATAAAGAGCAACATTTTTCGCGGGAGGACATCTTCGTCATGAGCCACATCCGACGTGCGCTGCTCAGCGTCTCCGATAAAACGGGCGTCGTGTCCTTTGCCGTGGCACTGAACGAAATGGGTGTGCAAATCATCTCCACAGGTGGAACCGCACGAACCCTGCAGGAAGCGGGCATCCCTGTCACCCCGGTGGAACAGGTCACCGGCTTCCCGGAGATGATGGAAGGTCGGGTGAAAACGCTGCATCCCGCCATCCACGCGGGCATCCTCGCCGACCGTCGCAAGCCCGAACATCTGCAGGCACTGCAGGTAGCAGGCATCGAGCCGATTGACCTCGTGTGCGTCAACCTGTATCCCTTTGAAAGCACGGTCGCCCGCCCCGATGTGACGCTGGATGAGGCGGTGGAGAACATCGACATCGGCGGTCCGACGATGGTGCGCGCTGCCGCCAAAAATCATGAGAGCGTTGCCGTTGTGGTAGACCCCGCTGACTACGAATCTATCATCGGGGAGATGCGGGCAAGCGGAGGCACGATTAGCCTAGAGACGCGGCGTCGGCTGGCAGCGAAGGCGTTCGCGCACACCGCCTTTTACGACGCGCAAATCGCCGCATACCTGCGACACCAGTTCACTCCCGAAACCCTCTTCCCGCAAGAGCTTACCGTCGCCCTGCGCAAGGCACAGGAGCTGCGCTACGGCGAGAATCCCCACCAACAGGCGGCGTTCTACCGGGTACCCGGCTTCAATGAGCCCAGCATTGCCACCGCGCGACAGATTCACGGCAAAGAACTGTCCTACAACAACCTGCTGGACTGCGACGCCGCGCTGGAGCTGGTGAAAGAGTTCGCCACCGACCAACCCGCCTGCGTCATCATCAAACACACCAACCCCTGCGGTGTAGCGGTGGCAGACACCCTGCCCGAAGCGGTGGAGCGTGCCCGTATGGCAGACCCCGTTTCCGCCTTTGGGGGCATCATGGCGTTGAACCGACCGGTAGATGCCGAGACCGCCGAGAAGATTACCGCTCCCAACACCTTCTTCGAATGCCTCATCGCGCCGGCATTTGCAGAGGACGCTTTGCCCATCCTCACCGAGAAGAAGAAGTGGGGGGCAAACCTTCGCCTGTTGGAGGTGGGTGAGTTAACCCTACCACAGGATGGGATTATCTTGCGCGGGTTGACGGGGAGCGTGCTGGTGCAAACGCGCGACGCGCAGCTACTGCAACAACAGCAGGTAATGGAGGGGCAGCAACCCGGCACCGACGACCTGCGCGCCCTGAAAAGCGAGGCGTTAACGCTGGTCACTAAACGGCAGCCTACTGACGAGGAGCTGGAGCAGCTGCTGTTCGCGTGGAAGGTGGTCAAACACGTGAAATCCAACGCCATTGTTGTGGCGAAGGACTGGGTGATCGTGGGCGTTGGCGCAGGTCAGATGAACCGCGTGCAGTCGGTGAGGTTGGCGTGCGAGGCAGCAGGCGAGCGAGCCAAAGGCTCGGTGCTGGCATCGGATGCCTTCTTCCCCTTCCCCGACAACGTAGAGGCGGCGGCTATCGCCGGCGTGACAGCCATCATCCAGCCCGGCGGTTCGGTGAAAGACCATGAAGTGATTGCCGCAGCGGACAGGCTGGGGCTGGCAATGGTATTCACCGGCATGCGCCATTTCCGGCACTGAGATGGAGATGCTGACCATCTTCCTCGCGTCGGTGCTGGCGGGGATTCTGGGTGCGTTACTGGGGTTGGGTGGAGGCATCATTCTGGTGCCTGCGTTGGTACTGCTTCTCCATGTGCCGGAAAAAGCGGCGGTAGCCACCAGTCTGCTAGGTGTTATCGCCACATCGGTCACCGCCAGCACCTCGCACCTGCGCCATCGATACACCAACATCCGGTTGGCGATGTGGCTGGAAAGCGCGACTGTACTGGGTGCGCTGGTGGGAAGCATACTCTTTCGGTTGCTCAGCCCACGATGGCTTGCCCTGCTGTTTGGACTGTTGCAGGGATACGTCGCATGGACGTTAAGCAGGCGTCCTCCCGAACCGGTCGCACAAGGGGTGGCTGTAGAAGACGCCAACGGCGCAAGCGCATGTTACGTGGACCATGCCACCGGCAAAACGGTTTGCTACACGCCCACGCGCATGGCGGTTGGATGGGTTTTTAGCCTGCTGGCAGGTATCATTTCTGCCCTCTTGGGGGTTGGCGGAGGGTTGATTAAGGTACCTGTGATGAACCTGCTGATGAACGTACCGCTCAAAGCAGCAGCGGCGACCAGCTCGTTCATGATAGGCATCACCGGTAGCGTGAGCGCGGCTATTTACCTGTTACACGGCTACGTCGACCCCATGTTGGCAGCCCCCTCCGTGCTGGGGGTGATGACCGGGGCGCATCTGGGGGCGGTATTGTCCCGACGGTTACGTTCGCGCGTGCTGCGCAACGTGCTGATTGTGCTGTTAGCTGTTAGCGCGATACGTATGGTGTGGCGTGCGTTGTAGAGCGAGCGTCTGTTGAGGTGAACGGATTGACGTGCCAGGAAAAGGAATCTATAATCATGACGGAGGTTAAACCGCATTTGTGAAAGAGAGGTCTTCAATGGATACGTTGCAGATCACTATATCCCTGCCGCGCTCCGTACTCGCCGCTACAGGGGTGCGGGAAGGGGATTTGGACAGGCTCGTTCGCGAACTGATTGCCGTCGAGTTGTATCGGCAGGGAAGAATATCGCTGGGCAAAGCGACAGAGGTTGCCGGAGTTTCCACCAAGTGGGAAATGATTTTTGCTCTGGCGAGGCACGGGGTCTGGATAGATTATACTGCGGACGACGCCTCCCATGACATCACCACTCTCAAGGGTCTACTCCAAGGTGAAAGTGGTTAGTAACTCTACAGCGCTTGTACACCTATCTGCAATTGGGCAACTGGACCTGCTCCATCGCCTGTTTGGACATATCTATATTCCTGAGGAAGTATATCAAGAGGTGGTGATTGCTGGTGCGGGCAAACCGGGGGCGGCTGAGGTAGAAGCGGCAAACTGGATCGAAACTAGGCATGTTACCAACCAACTCGCCCTATCTTTGCTGAAAGTCACGCTGGGTAGCGGGGAGGCTGCATGTATCGTGCTTAGCCCTGCGGAATATCAGCGGGTGATCGAGCTGTGGAAGGCAAAACGATAGATGTTCAGTCTATTACCGGAGATTGTTTAATCTTGACTAAAGTGATATAATAAATTACAAATTCAGAAGGAGGTTCTTTGATGGCGTTCGGACCTAACGAAGCAGAATTGCGCTTTGACACCCTGGCGGTACACGGCGGACAACAGCCGGACCCCACTACTCTGGCGCGCGCCGTGCCCATCTACCAGACCACCTCATACCTTTTCACCGACGCCGACCACGCGGCACGCCTGTTCGCCCTCGAAGAGTTCGGCAACATCTACACTCGCATCATGAATCCGACGGTGGATGTGTTCGAGAAGCGTGTGGCGCTGCTGGAGGGCGGAGTTGGTGCTCTGGCAACCGCATCGGGTCAAGCGGCCGAGACGCTGGCAATCTTGACCATCCTGAAGGCGGGCGACGAGCTGATTTCCGCAAACAGCCTGTACGGCGGAACGTACAACCTGTTTCGCCATACCCTGCCCAAAATGGGCATCACCGTGCGCTTTGTAGACCCAATAGACCCTAACAACTTCCGCAGGGCGTTGACTCCCAAAACCAAACTGGTGTATGCCGAGATGGTGGGCAACCCCAAGCTGGATACGCTGGACGTGGAAGCGGTGGCGAACATCGCCCATGAGGCAGGCATCCCGCTGATGGTGGACAACACGATGCCTACCCCCGCGCTGATACAGCCTATCAAGTGGGGCGCGGATATCGTGGTGCACTCCACCACCAAGTTCATCGGCGGGCACGGCACTTCCATCGGCGGCGTGATCGTCGATTCGGGCAAGTTTAACTGGGGCAACGGCAACTTCCCCGATTTCACCTCCCCCGACCCCTCCTATCACGGGCTGGTGCTGTGGGATTTGCCCGAACCGCTGAAGTCCATGAGCTTCATCCTGAAAGCACGCCTGCAGATGATGCGCGACATCGGCGCATGCATGAGCCCGTTCAACGCCTTCTTGTTCCTGCAGGGGCTGGAAACGCTGCACCTGCGCATGGAACGCCATAGCGACAACGCCATGAAGGTCGCCCGCTTCCTGGAGGAACACCCCTGCGTGAGCTGGGTGAGCTATCCGGGACTGCCCTCTCACCCCACGCACGAGACGGCGAAGAAATACCACAAGGGCGGTCGCTACGGCGCCATCATCGGCTTCGGCATCAAGGGCGGTTACGAGGCAGGCAAGCAGTTCATCAACGAGCTGAAGCTGTTCTCGCTGCTGGCGAATATCGGCGACGCCAAGTCGCTGGTCATCCATCCTGCGTCTACCACGCACCAGCAGCTGAAGCCGGAGGAACAGCTGGAAACCGGAGTTACGCCCGATTTCATCCGCCTGTCCATTGGCATTGAGGACGTGGAGGACATCATCGCCGACCTGGACCAGGCGTTGCGCAAGGCAGCGCGTGTGTGAACTTTCGCCATGCGGTCGCGTCTATGAATCAGGCAAACTCCAAGACATCAAGGAGGGGGTTCAAAGATGCGAACCGCATGGCAAAATCGACTGGTATGGGTACTGGGTATCGTGGTCGCTCTGGGTGCAGTGCTGGTACTGTGGCAACGCACTCAGGCGCAGATAGAGGTGCCTCCCGTGCCGAACGACATGGTGGCAATGCAACCGGGGCAGCCGTTGCCTCCACCGCCCGGTCCGGGTATGCCACCTGGGCCACCGCCTGCAGGACAGCCCTTCCCGGGACAGCCGTTGCCCGGAATCGGTGAGCGGATTGCGCTGGGGCAGGTCGCCGTAGCAGCGAACAGCGAGTACGTGTACGTGGTGCGGGGCAATATGCTGTACCAGTTCTCGGCAAAGACGCTGGAGCTGGTGAAATCCACCGAGCTGCCCCGTCCGCAGATTCGCCCACGCGCCGCGGGCGCGGAGACACAACCGCAGACTCAGCCCCGCCTGCGCCGTCGGCTACAGGAGCAGGGGCAGCCTCCAGCAGGGCAACGATAGCAGATTCTCAACCCTTTGGAGGGATGCGCTCCGTCGCATCCCTCTTGACGCAAGCTACCGCATCCACCCGTAAAAGCTCCCCTCGCCCCACTTCGGCTCCAGACCGAATATATCGGCAATGGTGGCGGCAAGGTCAGCGAAGGTAGAGCGTGTGTTCAGATCCACACCGCCTTTCAGAGCAGGGCTATAACACAGCAGCGGGACGTACTCCCGCGAATGGTCGGTGCTGGGAGTAGTGGGGTCGTTGCCGTGATCGGCGGTGAGGATGAGCAGGTCATCGGAGCGCATGTGCCGGAGAACCTGTTCTAAACCCGCATCGAACGCCTCCAGCGCCTTCGCGAAGCCCTGTGGGTCATTGCGATGTCCATAGAGCATATCGAAGTCCTCGAAGTTGGCGAAAATAAAATCCGCAGGTTGCTCCATCGCTTCCAGCGTGGCTTGCAGGTGCTCTGCATTATTGCCTGTACGCACCGAATAGGCGAACCCTCGCTCGGCGAAAACCTGGCCAATCACGCCGATACCGTAAACCTTCCTCCCTGCCGCGGCGAGCTGGTCTATCAGGTTATAGGGAGGAGGCAAAGGAAAGTCACGGCGGTTCTCTGTACGCCTGAACGAGGAGGCGTCTGTACCGACGAAAGGTCGCGCAATCACCCTCTGCACGTGATGCGGCGGCTTCAGAATCTCTCTGGCGATTCGACACATCTCGTACAGCCGTTCCAGTGGGATAACCTCCTCGTGTGCCGCTATCTGAAAGACGCTATCCGCCGAGGTGTACACGATGGGATAGCCGGTGCGCAAGTGCTCCTCACCCAGCCTCTTGATGATTTCGGTGCCGGAAGCCGGGATGTTACCCAGTATCTTCGTGCCGATAGCGCGTTCAAAAGGCTCGATAACCTCCGGCGGAAAGCCCTGGGGATAGGTAGGGAAAGGCTGTTCGGTAATGACCCCCATCATCTCCCAGTGCCCGGTAACCGTGTCCTTGCCTGCCGAGCGCTCCTGCATATTGCCGAAGGCAGCCAGAGGTTGAGACACCGGCGGTACGCCCTTTAGCGAAAGAATATTTCCCAGCCCCAGCCGCTGCAGGTTGGGCAGATGCAAACCGCCAACCGCTTCTGCCAGATGTGCTAATGTGTTCGGCTCGTTAACACCGAAGTCGCCGTATTGTGCGGCGTCTGGCGCGGCGCCTACACCGCAGCCGTCCATGATAATTAGAATGACCCGTCGAATCATTCCCTACGCCCCTTTGTGCTTGACTATACCTTGAATATCTCTTCCCATGCAAGCGGTTCCTGCAGGTAAAGGCATAGCACATGAGGAAATAAAAATTGTTAACGGAAGGAGGCGTAGCGATGAAAGCCGTCGTGATGGCAGGTGGAGAGGGAACCCGGTTGCGCCCTCTGACATCTCGGCGCCCCAAACCGCTGGTGCCGATTATGAATCGCCCGATTATGGAGCACATTATCCTGCTGCTCAAACAGCATGGGATTACCGACATCGTGGTCACTCTGTACTACCTCGCCGACGAGATTTCCGGATACTTCGGCACAGGGTCAGATTGGGGCGTAAATATCGAGTATGTTATCGAGGAGACCCCCTTAGGCACGGCGGGTGCAGTGCGCCAGGCGTCGGATATGCTACGCGGTGAACCGTTCCTGATTGTCTCCGGAGATGCGTTGACCGATATTGATTTGGGCAAACTGGTTCGCTATCACCGGTCGAAGGGTGCAGTGGTCACTCTTGCGCTGGCGCACGTTCCCAATCCCCGCGAGTTCGGGGTGGTCATCACCGACGAAGACGGGCGCATTCAACGTTTTCTCGAAAAGCCTGACTGGAGCAACGTGTTCTCCGACACGGTGAACACGGGCATGTACGTGATTGAACCGGAGATTTTCGACCTGATGGAACCCAAACGGGTTTACGACTGGAGCCAAGACATCTTTCCGCAGCTGCTGCGCGACAACAAACCTCTATATGGTTATATCATGGCGCCGGATGAGTACTGGTGCGACGTGGGAACCATCGAACAGTATCGCGAAGCGCACGAGCAGGTTCTGGAACGCAAGGTACACTTGCAGCTGCCTGCGATTGAGTACGCGCCGGGCATCTGGGTTGAGCCGGGAGCGCAAATTAGCCCCGAAGCGGAGATACATCAGCCTGCCTATATCGGCAAGCACGTGACGATTAAGCGATTCGCCCGAGTGGGTCCGTACAGCGTTATCGGCGATAACTCCATCATTGAAGAGGGGGCGGTCGTGGAACGCAGCGTGCTGTGGGACTCGGTGTATGTGGGCATCGACAGCCACATCGCTTCCGCCGTCGTGGGCAGTCACAGTACCGTCAAGCGCGATGTCAACGTCATGGAAGGCGCGGTTGTCGGTGACCGGGTGAGTATCGGCGAAGGGAGCACCATCCGCCCGAACCTTAAAATCTGGCCTGACAAGTTCATCGAGCCCGGCTCCATCGTCACGATGAGCCTAATATGGGGTAAGAAGTGGCAGGGGTCGTTGTTCCGCAATCTGGGTGTGGCGGGCATTGCGAATGTGGAGATCACCCCTGAATTCGCCACCAAGCTGGCGGCAGCCTACGGCGTGTTGCTGCGCAAAGGGGCGGCGGTGCTGCTCTCTCGCGACTCGCACAAATCCTCGCGCGCCATCAAGCACGCGGTGATGAGCGGATTGCTGTCGGTAGGAGTGAACGTGTTCGATCTGCGCTCGATGCCTGTGCCGATTGCCCGCCACCACATTCGCGCCAGCGGTGCGGCAGGGGGGATGAACGTGCGCATCGCCCCTTACAACCCGCGCCTCACGCTGATCGAGTTCTTCGACAAAAACGGCATCTACGTTTCCAAGAGCATGGAACGCAAGATAGAAAGCGTCTTCTTCCGCGAGGACATCGTGCGCACCGATATCGAAGAGGTAGGAGAAATCGAGTTCGCCTCACGCGCCATCGAACAATACCAGTCCGACTTCTTCCAGCACGTGGACTCGCGCTGTCTGGGAGAGGCGCGCTATCGCGTGGTGCTGGACTTCGCGTTCCATCGCATGGCGGCTATTTTCCCCACCATCTTGGGCAAGATGAACTGCGAGGTGATTGCACTGAACGCCTACGCCGACCCCGAACGCGCTCCCCACACGGAGGAGCAGGTTCAGGAGCACCTACGTAACCTCCAGCAGATTGTGCAGAGCCTGCGGGCGGATGTGGGCGTGCTGTTCGAAAGCGACGGCGAGCGGATGCGCATCGTAGATGCGCACGGCAACATTCTCTCCGACCAGCGTCTGCTCATCCTGTATGCGCTGGCAGCGGCGCGTGCTTACCGACGAGCACGGATTGCCGTGCCGGTCACCGCGTCCAGCGTGATAGAACCGCTGGTTACACAGCACGGGGGAACAGTCATCCGCACCAAAACCGACGTGCGCACGTTGATGGGTATCGCCGCTTCCGAGAGCGAACCGGTATTCATGGCAGGCGACGGCGAGGGTGGATTTATCCTGCCCCAGTTCCAGCCTTCGTTCGACGCGCTGTATGCGTTTGTCAAACTGCTGGAGCTGCTCTCGCGAGCAAAGAGCACCCTGCACGACTTAGCAAGCCAGGTTCCCCCGTTCTTCCTCGTGCGGCGAAGCGTCCAGTGCCCCTGGGAGCTGAAGGGCACCGTGATGCGGGTGATGACCAGAGAGTGCCGCGACGACGGGAAAGTGGAGCTCATCGACGGTATCAAGGTGTACCAGAACGGACGGTGGGCGCTGATTCTGCCTGATGCCTCCGAGCCGTTGTTCCACCTGTATGCAGAAGCGGAAAGCCCCGAGGCGGCACAGGGACTGCTGGAGCGATACCAGCAACGCATTGAGGAGATGAAAAGCAATCCAAGCAGGTAAATTGCTCTGTTAGTACGAATCGGAGAGCAAAACACCTGGAGGAGAAGTGATGGAACGAAGCACAGGCAACGGTGCATTGTATCTGCGACTCTCACTGATGATGTTTTTGCAATTCGCCGTGTGGGGCGCATGGGCTGTAGTGATTGCCAAGCACATGGAGAACCTAGGGTTTTCCGGCGCCCAGATTAGCTATGTGTTTGGCACAACCGCCTTCGGGTCGCTGGTCTCACCAATTATTGCAGGATGGATTGCCGACCGTCTGTTGCCTGCCCAGATTTTTACCGCCCTCTCCCACTTCGTGGGGGCAGTTCTACTCTTTATCGCATGGCGGCAGACGGAGTTCTGGCCGCTCTGGACCTCTATCCTGCTTTACGCAGTCCTGTACATGCCCACAATTGCCCTGACTAACGCCATCGCGTTCTACCACATGCGCGACGCTCAGCGGTTTGGTAACATCCGCGTGTGGGGCACTATCGGCTGGATTTTCGTACAGTGGTTCATGGCTGGATATCTGCGGTTTTGGGAACATCGGATGCCGGGGGGCAGCCGCGTGGGGGACTGCCTGCTGATAGCGGGCATCGTCTCCGTGCTGATGGGGTTATACTGCCTGTTTTTGCCTAACACGCCTCCAGCGAAAGAGGCGAAAAACCCTTACGCTTTTCTGGAAGCATTGCAGCTGCGTATTAACCGCAACTTCATGGTACTGTTGACCATCTCGTTTGTAGTCGCCATCGAACTACCTTTCTACTACAATCTGACGTATCTGTTTCTAACAGAGCCACGCCATCCGAGCTTGCATCTTGGAGGAGTCGGCTTACCGGAAAGCACAGGGCAATTTGCCATGACGCTTGGGCAGGTAGGTGAGGTACTGCTCATGCTGCTGCTGTACCCTTCCATCCGTTATCTGGGAATGCGCACCACTATTTTTCTGGGGATTCTGGCGTGGCCGCTACGTTATGCGATTTTCGCCATCGGACAACCAGCATGGCTGGTGATTGCTGCACAAACCCTGCACGGCATCTGTTACTCGTTCTTCTTCGCAGGGGGGATGATTGCGGTGGAGCGGTTGAGCCCTAAAGACATTCGAGCAAGTGCACAGGGGCTGCTGGTGTTCGCCACGAATGGTCTGGGGATGCTGATAGGACACTTCCTGTCTGGACGGGTGCATGACTTTTTCAAGACGAATATCCAGTATGGCACCACTCCGCAAGGAGACCCCCTGTTCTACCACAACTGGGCAATGATTTTTGCAGTGCCCATTGTCATTACCGTGCTGGCAGGTCTGGCGTTTATAGCGAGGTTTAACGAGCAGCGCTTCCGCGAGGACGCTGAGAGCATCGAGCGGGGTGAGTTGGAGAAGGTATATCCCAACATCGCGGGGTCTGCGGTTAAAGCGTAGCATACGCAATGGTGGAGCAGGGGGGATTCGAACCCCCGGCCTCTACATTGCGATTGTAGCGCTCTCCCAGCTGAGCTACTGCCCCAACCGCCACATAGTATACACCATTTTGGGAGCGGTTGCAAGCTGTTAATGCACCGCCTCCAGCATTTCGCGCGCGTGGCGCAACGCGCTTTCGCCCGTGTCGCCCAGCATCCTTGCAATCTCGCGCACCCGGGCATCGCCTTCCACAGGGGTCACGGCGGTCACCGTACGCCCCTCTGCCTCGCGCTTTTCAATCAGCAGGTGCAGTCGTGCCCAGCTGGCAATCTGGGGCAGATGCGTGATGCACAATATCTGTCGCTGGCGGCTGAGGGAATGCAGCTTCTCGCCCACGACGCCTGCCGTACGCCCACCAATGCCGATGTCGATTTCGTCAAAAACCAGGGTTGGGACGTCCTCCACCCCCGCCAGCACACTCTTAATCGCCAGCATCACGCGCGATAGCTCCCCACCGGAGGCGATTTTGGAAAGCGGGCGTGGCGGCTCGCCCGGGTTGGGCGCAATCAGGAACTCCACGGCGTCGGCGCCGTCGCTCTCCAGCGGTTTGGGCGTCAGCTTCACCTCGAACCGGGCGCGAGGCATCGCCAGTTCACTCAGCTCCTGTGCCACTGCCTGCTCGAAGCGGCGCGCCCCCTCGCGGCGCAGTCGGCTGAGTTCCGTCGCCAGCTGCTGTGCCCTCTCTTCAGCCTGCTTCAGCGCAACTGCCAGCTCCTCTGCACGCTCTTCACCGCCCTGCAAACGCTCCATCTTCTCCGTCACCTCGCGCAGGTACTCCAGCACCGCCTCTATCGTATCGCCATACTTGCGCTTCAGCGTGCGGAGGAGATGCAAGCGGTCTTGTACCTCATTCAGGCGTTCTGGATTGAACTCCACGCGGTCACGATAGGCACGCAGGTCGGCGGCGGTGTCCTGCACAGCATACAGAGCGTTTTGCAGATTTTCCACCAGCGGTTGCAGGTCGGCGTCGATGGGCAGTATCTCTTCGAGAGCGCGCACCGCCTGCGCCAGCAGGTCTACCGCTGCCGGCTCCCCCGCCGCCAGCAGCTCATAGACGGTGTCGGCGGCAGCAAACAGCTTCTCTGCGTGCGCAAGGCGACGCTCTTCCGCCAGCAGTTCCTCTTCTTCACCGGGCGTCAGGTGTGCCTGTTCGATCTCCTGCTTTTGGAAAGTGTAGAGGTCCAGGAGGTGCGCTCGCTCACGGGCATCCGCCTGCAAGCTGCTCAGCTCGCGTTGTAGGGTGCGCATCTCGCGCACGCACTCGCCCAGTTCCGCCTTCAGCGACAGTACCTTCTCGCCGCACCACTCGTCCAGAAAGCGCATCTGCTCGCCGGCGTTGAACAGCGACTGATGCTGGTGCTGTCCGTGCAGGTCTACTAGCAGGTCGCCTACCGCTTTGAGGGTGGCAATGGGCACAGGACGCCCGTTTATCCTCGCTTGTGAACGACCACCCGCGAACAGTTCGCGCGTCAGGTAGAGCATCCCATCCTCAGGGGTAATGCCGAGGTGCTGCAAACGGTCTGCGAGACGCGGCGAGACAGATACATCAAACACGGCGGTGACCTGCGCATGTTCTGCTCCCGCACGCAACATCTCCGCCTCTGCTCGTTCGCCCAGCGCAAGGCTGAGCGCATCGATCAGGATGGACTTGCCCGCGCCCGTCTCGCCGGTGAGCACGTTCAAGCCCGGCTCGAAGCGCAGGTTCAGCCGGTCGATGATGGCAATCTGTTCAACCGCAAGCTCCACCAGCATGGCTATACGTTGACCCTCTCCCCCCAAAGCAGGCGGTCGCGCAGTTTGGTGTAGAACTCGTCGGGGTCAAACACAATCAGATGCGTGCGTTCGTGAGCACGGAATACATGTACCGCATCGCCGGAGCGCAGGCGCACGGTCTCCCCGCCATCGGCTTGCAGATGGAAATCGCCGTCGTCGGCGGTCACCACCACCTTCACCTGTTTGTCGGCGGGCAGGATGAGAGGGCGTGCGCTGAGCGTGTGGGCGCATATCGGCGTCAACAGTAACACCTCACACGCAGGGTCTACGATTGCCCCTCCCGCCGACAGCGAGTAGGCGGTGGAACCCGTTGGGGTTGCCACTACCAGCCCGTCGGCGGAGTAGGTGGCGAGGAAGGTATCGTTGACGAAGGTCTGAAGCGTAATCATCCTCGCCACTGCCCCTTTGGTCACCACCACATCGTTGAGCGCAAGCGCGTCGCATATCGGCTCGTCATTGCGGTAGGCAACGGCACGCACCATCAGGCGTTTCTCCACAGTGTAGTTGCCCGCCTGCACCCGCGCGATAGCGGTGTGTAAATCCTGGGGCTTAATCTGCGCAATGAAACCGAACCGACCCAGATGCACGCCGAGGATAGGGATTTCGCGTGGCGCGGCGAGATGGCTGGCACGTAGGATAGTACCGTCACCGCCCACCGCGATGAACAGGTCACTTTCGCAGAGCGCTGCCTCGTCACACTGGTATTCGGGCAGTGCCAGTGCGCGAGCGATGTCCGGCTCGATGTTCACCTGCAGTCCGCGCTCTTGCAGCCACTCCACCGCCTCGCGGGTGAAACGCAGGGCATCGGGCTTATCGGTATGCACTATCAAGCCAACACGCCGTATCATCATCTGACTCACGGGGTGGTGCTTCTGGTGAAGCGCTGCAGGTTATTGCGTGCATCAGTATAGTTGGGGTTGATGCGCAACGCTCGCCGATAACACTCGATGGCTTCGTTCTTTTTGCCCATCTTCTCGTATACCACACCCAGATTGTTGTGGGCGTAAGCGTAGTTCGGGTTGACCGCGATGGCTTGCTTGAGATAGGTTTCCGCCTCCTCCAGCCTGCCCTGTCGGTCGCACACCAGTCCCAATCCATTGAGGGCTTCCACATTGCGCGGGTCCTGCTTGAGCGCCAGTTTGTAGTGCTCTTCCGCCTCGGAATCACGGTTCAAGCGATACAGCAGGTTCGCCAGGGCAATACGCCCCCTGAGGTGTTGCGGTGCCAGCGCAAGCAGCTTCTCCCACGCCTGCACCGCCTCGTCGTTTTTGTTTTGCAACACCAGCACCGCGCCAAGCTGCCACCAGCCTTCGGTATCTTTGGGATACGCTTCCACCAGCGCACGATAGGCGTTCTCCGCCTCCGGCAGGCGTTTGTGCTTCTGGTAGAGCGAGGCAAGCGCCATCAGCGTATCGTGATGGTTTGGCTGCAGCTCCAGCGCACGGCGAAACGCCTTTTCCGCCTCGGCGGAGTTGTTCGCGCGGGCGTACAGCACGCCCAGATTATAGTGCGCCACGAACGAATCGGGTTGCATGGACGCCGCGCGCTGAAAGAGCTGAATCGCTTTGGCGTCCTGCTCTTGCGAGGCGTACGTCTGCGCCAACCCAAGCATTGCCGGGAAAAATCGCGCGTCTATCGCCAGCGCTTTGACGAACGCCGCTTCGGCATCACGCAGGTTGCCCACCGCGTGCAACGCTAATCCGAGGTTTGTCCACATCTGCGCGTTTCTTGGCTCTAGGGCAGTGGCTTTGCGGTACGCCTCTACCGCCTCTTTGGGGCGGTTCGCCTGCATCAGTGCCACCCCGAGGTTGTTCCACGTGTAAGCGTCCTGCGGGCTCAGGCGCGCAGCTGTCTGGAAAGCGACAATTGCCTCGTTCAATTTGCCCTGCTTCATCAGAATATTCGCCAGATTGTAATGGGCATCGGCAAAGTCGGGCTTGAGTTTCAGCACCGTACGGTATTCGGCAAGCGCTTTGTCGGGCTGTCCCGTATGCAGGTAGGCGTTACCCAGGTTGTTGTGCGCCTGTGCATCGTTCGGGGCAAGCTGCACCAGACGTTCCAGCACCGGCACGGCATCCGCTGCCCTGCCCACCCGCAGATACAGGAAACCCAGCCACTGCAACACCCCTTTATGGTCGGGAGATTTCTCTTTTGCGCCCTCCAGCGTTTCTATCGCCTGCGTCGCGTTGCCTGCCTGATATTGCTTTACCGCCGCAGCAAGCAGGTCGTCCGCTTCATCTGCAAAGGCAACAATCGCCAGAAGTAAAACCCAGAGCCAAAACACACTTGTCCGCCGAAGTATCACGTTACTCCCCTCCCCGGCTAGCGGTACGCTCTGATTATATCAGCAGGTGTCAAGCCGTTGCAAGCCTCCTTTTTGCCGTATGTCGAACCTCTATAGAATAAAATGCAGTGACAATATGGTTGCGTGCGTAGCAGACACAGTTGCACCACTTGCCTTTATGGGGGAAGATAACCTGCTTGTCGGATGAGTAGAACAAACAGTGTTCTCTCATCGGCAAATAGTCTATACTCAGGCTATGGGGGAACAAAAAGAGGCTGTATGAAGGCAGAGGTAGCCATTTCGGGAAGATTCTCATATGCGGCAATAAGCGGAGAGGTGGCGTGAGAAACAAATTCTGCATAAAAAATCCCCGCTTTCGCGGGGCTGGCGGTAAGGTGATGCTTTCACAGAAAAATGGTTTAGCCATTGACCTGTATCTCAGCGATGGGATGGTGTCGCTGGAGGATAGTCCGGCGTGGGTTTGTAGGAACCTCCCTGCTCCATCCATGGCGGCACGCCCGGCGTGTACTTCACCCCCTTCGGAGGACGAGGCGCACTCAGATAGTAGTACGCCCCGACGATAAGCCCGATGACCATCACCATCAGCGCAATCGCAACCACAGGGCTAACCTCTTTTTTCACCACACGTCACCTCGCTACTGGCGCTTGTCCCACATGCCGTTCGGCCAGGGGCCGTTAGGTGGGTCACGCCGTGCCGGGTCGGTGGTCTGGTTGCCGATGGGACGGGTTGTCTGGTCACGACGCATCCACTTCACATGTCCATCGCACATCGCGTAGTTGCTACCCTGCGAGTGGATTGTGGCTCCGCCACCCTGCATGTTGAACTCGTTGTAGTCCCAGAATACCTCCGTTGCCCAGCCGACGCTCCACTGGTGATACCAGTTTGGTCGTTCCGCGATGAAGATGGTGGTCGCCGGGCTGACAATGGTCGATTCGGCAGAGGCAGCGGGAGACATCAGGAAGCTGTAGGAGTTAGAACCCCATCCCCAGTCGGATTCGGGCCAGCGGAAGTTCTGGCTATAGGTGACCGGGATAGCAGGCTTCGTGTTGTCGACGGCATCCTGACCTCTTCCCCATGCATCGCTGGGGCAGCGCCACATCTGCTGGTTCTTCACGTAGGGATGTATCTGCTGGTGCCAGGGTACCCACGTCGGGTTCCATCCCCACGTCCAGCTGTGAACCTCGTCGTAATCCTGCGTGTACATCAGCTCGCCTAACATGATTTGCTTCATGTTGGACAAGCAGGTGGTCGCACGAGCCTTTTCGCGAGCCTGTGCGAACACCGGGAACAGAATCGCTGCCAGAATGGCGATAATGGCGATAACCACAAGCAGTTCGATCAGGGTGAACGCTCGGGTTTGGTCTCGCCGTTGAGTGTTGACTCGCATGGTTCAATCCCTCCTTGTGATGATTTATCTCAGCCGGATGCGTGCACGCGATCCAGCGTGGTTCCGTAACGAAGCTGCACCGGTATGGCCACGTCGGCGTAGTCTTCTCGGTCTCCGGTGATATACTGATGCAAGAGATGAACGGCGGCTTCCGCTAGCGCATCTAGGTCCACATGCACCGATGCGGCAATGTGGCGGGTGGTGGCGGGCCAGTGCAGTCCGTCATAACCGATGACCGAAAGCTGCGCAGGTACCTCTATGCCTACGTGGTCGCAATCTTCCAGCAGACGATACGCCAGCCAGTCACGCCAGCAGAAGATGGCAGTGGGAGGCTCCGTTTCGCGAAGCAGGTTTTGCAGAACTCTCCCCTTCTCGCTCCAATAGCTGACGATACGGTGCTCGGGAAGGTCACTCCCTAACGTACGAAGGTATCGCTGAAGCAAGCGCACGCGCGGGACCGCGTCGCGGAAGTCGCTGCCTTCCTCAATGACGGCAGCAATGCTCCGATGTCCCATTGTTACCAACGCTTCGGCGACCTGTTTCATTCCGCTTTCTGCATCGTCTCGCACGGAGGGCAGCACGCCCGCGCTGTCTCGCGCGTTAATCAGCACCACCGGCAGACGCGAACGCCTCAATAAGGGCAGTAAGGGGTCATCAGGCAGGGGGGCAAACAACAGCAACCCGTCCGCACGTCCGCCGTTCAGGAAGCGATAGGTCTCCTCCGGTGGACGGCTGAAGTCGCAATGCACCAGCACATCGTAACCGAGCTTGCCAGCGGCGCGCTCAATGGCGGTGGACAACCTGTCCATGTACAGGTCGTTGACGGTGCGCAGGCGGAAGGCGTTGAAGAAGGAGAGCACATGCGTACGCCCTCTCTGCAGAGAACGCACCAGCAGGTTGGGGCTGTAGTCCAGCTCCTGCGCTGCCTGTTTCACGCGCCGGTGCGTCTCCTCGGAGATGCGGTGCGTGCTGGCTTTTCCGCTGAGCACCAAGGAGGCAGTGGTCCGGGAGACTCCTGCCCGTCTTGCCACCTCATCCAGCGTAGCCCTGCTTTTTCTTCGAGAGGGAGGGGACATGGCTTTCCCGATGCTAAAGTACTTTAGCAACATTGTACTACCAGATAAAGGCGTTGTCAAGAGGTTTGCTAAAGTATTTTAGCGAATTTTTTGAAAAAAGTGGAAAGGAAGTGCGCCTGTGACCACCATCGCCGTTCAGATAGACACCGGACGTCGTTATCAGCGCATCGAGAACTTCGGGGCATCCGGCGCGTGGAGTATCGACCCCATCGGTAAAGAATGGAGCGAAGCCAACAAGAACACGCTGGCAGACCTGC
>CALJAP010000041.1 GCA_938027655.1 uncultured bacterium
CGCCATACACGCGCCTGTAATCGGGAGCCTGATTCGCTGACCCCCAGTAGATATTGCCCATCGCGGGTGAAAGCGACTGCCCTCCAGCCGCCGCCTAAACCATTGAGCACCCTAACCAGATTGCCTGTTTGAGCGTCGAAGAGCATGACGCTACCCATTGTGCCAGATACAGCAAGCAGATTGCCGTCGGGGGAAACCACAGGGCGTACCTGACCAGGCACTAGACGGGGAAGCAGCAAAATAGGGTCTTCCGGAGCAGACAACAGGGCAAGGGGAAACAAACCCAAAAGTAGAGACAGAAGAAAGCCTGTTGCTTTAATACCCCTCGCTCCTCGTGCAGAGAACCAGTGTGTCATCTCTCTCCTCCTCTCATCTTGGGGACGCGCAGCGAGCGTAGCCTCTCTGCTCGAGGGCGTCTCTCAAGAAATGGGGACACTTCGTTTAATACCAGTATCGGTTCTTGTGAATTATTTCTCGAGAGTGCTCTGTTGCAAACATCGTATCGACGAAGGTTGCCTCAGCGCTTCGTGCTTCATGACGACACGATGTGCGCTATTCAGTGTCATTGCGAGAGAACATAGCGGCTGACGCAATCTGCTCGCTATATCTTGGCAACAGAGCATTTCAAAATCCACAGGGCGCAGGCTTGATGCTCTCTCACAGGCAGGAACCCTCACATTTCCCGCGAAAAGAGAAGCGTCCATTTCAGAGATGCACTGGAGGATGACCATGCGTCGGTTTGTGTCCGTGTTGAGTCTGCTGGCAGTGCTGGTGCTGTTGTTTTCTGCCTGCGGGAAACGCCAGACGCCCCCCGGCACTGCTACCACACCGTCGGGGCAGTTGCGCATTGCGGTGGTGCCTAAAGGCACAGCGCACTCGTTCTGGCTGACGGTGAAGGCTGGTGCGGAACAGGCGGGGCAGGAAGAGGGGGTGCAGATTCTGTGGAAAGGTCCCGCCGAGGAGACGGATGTGGAGGGGCAACAGCGCATCCTCGAAGATTTCATCAACCAGAAAGTGGATGCTATCGTGATGGCGGCGTGCGACGCGGATGGAATGGTTCCTATCGTCAAGCAGGCGATGGAGGCGGGTATTCCCGTCATCACCATCGACTCAGGCGTGAACTCGGACGACCCGCTGAGCTTCGTCGCTACCGATAACGTCGCCGCGGCGACGAAGGCGGCGGAGGTGCTATGCCAGCTGGTAGGCGGCAAGGGCAAGGTAGGAATGATACCCTTCATCAAGGGCGCGGCGTCGTCGGAACAGCGGGAACAGGGCTTCCGTGACGGTATTAAAAAGTATCCCGGAGTGACTTTGGGCCCGGTGCTCTATTCGCAGAGCCAGGTGGAGCGCGCCATGCAGGTCACCGAGGACATGCTCACCGCCAATCCCGACCTTGTAGGCATCTTCGCGGCGAACGAGCCGGGTGCGGTGGGCGCAGCCACTGTGCTGGAGCAGCGCAAGCTGGCAGGCAAGGTGAAACTGGTGGCTTTTGACGCGGCACAGCCGGAGATCGACGCTCTGAAACGAGGCACAATTCAGGCGTTGATTGTGCAGAACCCATTCAAGATGGGCTACGAGGGGGTGAAACTGGCGGTGAAGGCAATTAAGGGT
The DNA here is from genome assembly GCA_938027655.1 of uncultured bacterium. GTDB lineage: Bacteria > Armatimonadota > HRBIN16 > HRBIN16 > HRBIN16 > HRBIN16. Next base: position 1,612 of record CALJAP010000041.1, read on the forward strand.
GACCGCGCCAGCATCCCCAAGCGCGTAGACACGGGCGTCACGGTCGTCACGAAGGAGAACCTCGATACCCCTGAGGTACAGGAGCTGCTCAAGGAAAGAAAGTAAAGGTGTTCTCGTGGTCACTTTAGAGCGTATCGAAGAGGCAAGGCGGGCAGCGCAGGGGATAGTGCAGCACACCCCTCTGTTTCCTGCCCGGATGCTGAGCGAGCTGGCAGGCGTGCTGGTGTGGCTAAAGGTGGAGAGCTTCCAGCGCACCGGTTCGTTCAAGATTCGCGGAGCATACGAGTGCTTGCGTCGCCTGCCAGCAGAAGTGCGTGCGCGAGGGGTGGTCACCGGTTCGGCGGGCAACCACGCACAGGGACTTGCGCTGGCAGCGAAGACCTTCGGCATACCGGCGACTATCTTTATGCCGGTATTTGGCTCCATCGCCAAGATGCAGGTGGCGAAGGCGTACGGCGCTACCGTGATTCTGCAGGGCGAGGGCTTTGCGGAAGCAGTGGAATCGGCACAGCGGTTCGCGCAGGAGACAGGCGCAACCTACGTGCCCGCCTACGACCACGACGACATCATCTGCGGGCAGGGCACCTGTGGACTGGAAATCCTGGACGACCTTCCCGAAGTGAGGCAGATTATCGTGCCTGTTGGGGGCGGCGGGCTGTTCGCGGGCATCGCAGCGGCGGTGAAGGCGCGGAGCCCCACAGTGTCGTTGATAGGGGTGCAATCGGAAGGCGCAGATACTGCCGTGCGCTCATGGCGCGAGGGCAGGCTGGTAGAGCCCTCTCCCGTACGCTACACCCTCGCTGACGGTATCGCGGTGAAGTCGCCTTCCGAGCGCACCTTCGAGTGCATCCGCCGCTACGCCGATGAGATGGTCACCGTAGATGACCGAAGCATCGCGCGGGCGGTGCTGTGGTTGCTGGAGCGCAAGAAGATTGTGGCGGAGGGCGCGGGGGCAGCAGGCGTGGCAGCAGTGCAGAGCGCAAAGGTGCACCTGCGCGGGGCGACGGTGATTGTGGTCTCCGGCGGTAACATCGACGCCAAAACCCTTTCTGACCTGATTGAGCGCGAGATGCTTCACGCCAACCGCTATTACCACTTCTTCACCGCCGTACCCGACCGACCGGGCGGTCTGGCAGCGCTGCTTCAACTGGTTGCGCAGGCGCAGGGCAATGTCATGAGCGTCAACCACAATCGTATTCATCCCTCTATTCCTCACGGTTGGACAGGGGTGGAACTGCTGGTGGAAGTGCGCGACGCCGAGCATATTGCGCAGATAGAAGCGCTGCTCCGACAAAACGGTTATGAAGTGAGAGTGCTGGAGTGAGATGAGCCGTCTGCGAAGAACGGCTTTATTGTACGGGGGGTAAGGACGCTAAGTGTCACCGGCAACATCACGCTGGATAACCGTCCGGGTGAGGCGTTCAAGCCGGTAGTGCTTTCGTCGATGCATATTTCGGCGACGCAGTGGGACACGCGCACGGCGTACGAGGGAGGGCGCATCTATAGTTTGCCGTCCAGTGGATGGGTGGTTTATCCAGCAAAAACCGGAAGCCACTTTGGGTTGATTGGTGGCTCTTCCCTCTGGAAAACCAGTGCGCCGACGATGGAGGTCGTGCTCAGGCAACTCAGACCTTTGCAAGTTACGGGCTGGGTGACCCACAGCACCAATCCCAACGATGACAATGTGGGCTTTTGGGCGGCATCGGAGCAGCCACTTCGCGCGTGGCGGTACACGCTTCATGCCACGGTGACACACCCTGTGGGACGTTAGTCCAGACCGAACAGCAGCTTCAACTTGGTTGTGACCTCTTCCTGTAGCCGCGGAGGTAATTCGTCCAGCTCACGCTGGACAAGGCTAAGACTTACGGTCATTAGCCTGTGAAGCCGCAGCGTAGACGAAGTACGCAACCCCGTCGCGCCGAAATCTTGAGCAGATGACTCTATAACAATATCGGTTTCCATCGGATCAGGCAGTAGCCTGCTCGTAATAAACGCCAGAACAACATGCTGGTGTACGCCGACAGGTTCGGTAAGACAAACGGCAAGACGCGCTTTCGCTCTGGAGAGATCATCGAAGGGGAAGGGCACAAGAACGATTTTATTCCTGAACATGGAGGGGTTTCCCGTCGGCGAGAGTGTAAATGTCTTCCTCCGGCTCTTTCAGGAAGTCAAACGCAGGGTTTGTCGCTGCAGCTCGGAGCCACTCCTCTTCGTCACCGTTTGTCTCCTCCTGTAACAACAGGATTACGCGCACCCGCGCAGGACCTGCTACGGGCAGTTGTTCGTCCAGGATAAGTCGGCGATGCGCATCAATAATGCCCGTTGTCTCTATGGCTTTTGTAGCGGTGCCCATCGGTAATACCTCCGCTCTCATTATACATACTGGCACAACACCAGTCAACAAAAGGCTTACCCCTACCGCCGCATTGCCTGCAGGCGTATCTGCGCCGCCTTGAGATTCACCTCCCTCATGCGCTTGACCAGCTCCCACTTGGGGCGGTCGGTGAAATCCACCAGTCCAAAGGCGAAGTGTTCCCCAATGACCAGCGTATCGCCTCTGCCCGGTCCTCGCCCGGTCAAAGGCTGGTCGCGATACTGAAACCACATCACCCCCACACAGGCAGGATGCCGAGCGGCGCTGGTCACCCACTGCCTGTACATCTCTCCAGACTCCGCCTCGTCCCTTGCCCACACGGGGTATCGTCCGTAGGCACGCGCGCCGTCGTACCATGCCGGGAAAGAGAACTCGCCGCACAGAATGGGCTTATCGATACGGGCAATCAGGCGTTTCATCCAGTTGTCCGCGAAGTCAGGGGCATAGCGGTCGTAGCCGAGTACGTCGCAGTATTTCGCGCTCAGTAGCCAGTCTTCTTCGTTCTCCCACCAGCCGGGCACAATCCAAAAGCCGAAGTAGAGATGGTTCGGGTCTATCTCCTTCACCGTGCGATAAATCCAGCCATAGTACCGGTCGGCGTAGAAGCGGCGCAGGGCTTCGATATCCTCTTCAGGTGGATTAGGTTGAGAAGTGTACAGTTCCGCGCGGTCGCGGGCGGTTATTCCCCACGCTTGCGTCAATCGCGAGAGGTCATTTCTGTATAAGTTTTTCAGCATATAATCTATCAGACCTCGCTTGCCTGCGGGTGCACCGGGTAGACGGAGAATCTGTCTTATCTCCTCGCGGGTGATAATCTCATCGAACTCATTGCCCACCGACCAGCCGAGCACCCATGCGCTGTTGCGCAAAGGCTCTATCTGTCTGCGCAGGCTCTCCCGGAACTGCGCCTGAATCACAGGGTCGAAAATGTCGGGGTGGCGCACCAGGTTCGGCACGTCCCAGTGTCCCAGTACCGGTGCACAGGGAAAGCTTTCCAGTCTATCCCACTTCCCTACCCCGGAGAATCCCCATGTGAGTAACCTTTGCTTGGCAAGCTCTACACTTTGCTGCCCCCAGTCATCCCCAAAGCGGCGCATCAGGTTCACCGCATGTAGACAGACATAATCGGTACCTGCGTGTTCACCCCACACATCTCTGCGCCAGACCTCAGCGGTTTTGCCTTCGCGCGGGGGCAGCCACTCGAAAATTGCCTCCCGTTCCGAAACAGGGGTCATCTCCCACACCAGAGCAGGCACCGAGCACACGCCAAGATAGAAACAAGGATACCCCTCGGGGGTAACCAGCCACCAGTAATCCCCCTTGCGAGTGATGCGGTAAAAACCGGTACCTTGCTCCCGCCATCCCGCTTTGCGATAGCCTCCGAAGCGGTCAAAGTCGGAGGGAGTGCCCCATTGCGCGAGGATGCGTTTCTCTTTCTCGAGGCTTTGACGCAGGTCAGCGTCGGTACGCACTTTATCTGATGTTTGTACATACCGACATTGCCCGTATCGGTCGATGTAGGGCTGGAACCGCTTCCAGTCTGGCAGTGGCACAAGGCGGAAGGTGGCTTCGATGGTCATCGGCAGGCTGGGAACGAAGCTCTTCCGGGTTTGGGGGCTGCCCCAGAAGGTTTCCGGATTGAACAGGCGCACAGGCTCAGGAACGGTGGTCGGTGATTCTGCCAGAGATACGCTTATTGGCTTGCCCTTTCCTATTCGGATGTCCACACGATGCGCGGTCAGGTGGTAGTCCGTCGCGCCGCTTGCCCACGTGGGTACCGTCCCAATCTCCAGCGCGCCGCTGTGTGCGCTGAATCCGCCCACGCTCTCGCCGAGCGGCTTCCCGTTCAGCCACAAAGAGGCTCCCACCTCGGTGATTTGTGCTTTCAGGGTGTAAGGGGTGTTCCACTGCCATTGGGGAGAGCCGACGATGAACCGCCAGCTGCTGCCGTCCGCGACGCCCAGCGCAATACGCAGCGTGCTTAACCGACATACAGGCTCCGGTGTTTCGTTTTCAAAGCTCAGGTAGAAGCCGATGCGTTCCTGCCAATTGTATTGAGCAACGAAGTAGTATCTGTGTTGTGCCATGATGTCCACCGAAGCCCGTACTTTTACGGATGGTATTCTATACAACAGTTTCACATTCCTGCCGATAATGAGCGTGAGGAGGTTCGGTGGTATGGCGTACCCAGCGCAGTATATCGAGATAACGGGAATTGACATCAACAGCGTGGAGAAGGATGCTTCGTTCGCTACCGCGTACGCCTTCACGATGCGGCTGTCCGAAATGCCTAACGAGGCATGGACGCTGGCGTTCTCGGAAGAGTGGAAAGCGATTATCGCGGCACGGAAGCTCCAGCTGGACGTGGTGGGTGACCGCCTGCGCTGTATTGTTTCCGAGGGGGACGATTTGCGTCGCGTGATTCAGTTTGCCTATGAGTTCGTAGAACGAATCAACCAGCGTGTACCGCACTACTGCGCCCAGCTGGAGGAGCGCGAACGTCGTGAAGAGGCATATCGGCGTGAGGTGGAAGAGCATATCGCCCGGATTCGTGCGCGACTGCAGGCGATTGCCAGCGAGTTCGGGCAAAGGCAGGCTGCGTGATGGCGCGTCATTATGATGAGCACGAAAGGACGGTGTGGACACCTTGAGCACGAGTGGTATCAACTTTTCCGGTCTTGTCTCGGGCATGGATACCGAGACGCTCATCCAGCAGATTATCAAAGTGGAAAGCAGGCGCAAGACCATCTGGTCTACCCAGCAGTCGCAACTCACCCAGCGTCTCAGCGGTTTACAGGCGCTGCAGGCGCAACTGCTGGGTTTCCAATCAGCCATTTCACGAGTGACCATGCAAACCGCGTTCAAGGTCGCCTCCGCAACCAGCAGCGCGGAGAGCGTAGCACGTGTCACCGCTACCGCCGACGCCATTCCGGGCACCTACCTGCTGGAGGTATCGCAGCTTGCCACCAACCATAAAATCGGCACTGCCTCACAATCTTCCGCCGATAACGCGCTGGGACTGAGCGGCTCTTTTATTGTGAACGGGAAGCAGGTGACTGTGGTTTCCAGTGATAACCTGCGCGACATCGCTGCTCGCATCAACGACGCCAAAGCGGGCGTCACCGCCTCGGTGCTCAGTGTAAGCAGTAGCGAGTACTATCTGGTGCTCACCGCGCAGAGCTCCGGCGCGGTCAACGCCATCAGCCTCAACGACCTGGGTAGCGATAACGTGTTGCAGTCATTAGGGCTGGTTACGGGCACGACGAGCATCAAGAACGCTGTCACCAACGGCGCACAGTCCGATAAATTCGCCGATACCAGCACCGCTATCGGCACGCTGTTAAACCTGAGCGGCGCACCGTCGGGAACCGTTCAGATTAACGGGGTGAATATCGCCATTGACCTCAGCACGGATTCGCTGAACTCCCTTGTCACCAAAATCAACGATGCCGGCGCGGGTGTCACCGCTTCGGTAGTAACAGTTAGCGAGAACGGCACCACGCGCTACCGCCTGCAGATTACCGGTGCCGGCACACCGACTTTCACCGACGACAAACACATTCTGGAAACGCTGGGTATCCTGAAAGCGGGCTACGGCAACGAACTGGTGCAGGCGAAAGATGCGCAGTTTAAGATCGACAACATGAGCCTGACCAGCAGTAGCAACACATTGACGAACGTCATTCAGGGCGCAACCATTACGCTGCTGGATGCGGATGCGACCAACCCGAAGAAAACCATCATCAACATTACGCGCGATACGGGGGGTATCAAAGAGGCTATTAAGGGGGTTGTTCAGGCGTATAACGACACCATAGCCCTGATTAAGAAATACGACTACTTTGACACCGAGACCTATGAGACGGGACCGTTATTCGGGAACAGCACCGTCAATGCGCTCACGGCGGATTTGATGGCACTTGTATCCGATACGGTAGCGGGCACGCCATCCGATATGAGTATGCTTGCCCAGGTAGGCATTACTCTGGACCCCACAGGTTCGGGCAAGCTGGTGCTGAAGGAGTCGGAGCTGGATAATGCGCTCAATAACCGGCTCGGCGATGTGGAGAAGCTGTTGCGTGTGATGGGCTCTACCAGCGACCCGCGTCTGACGTACGTGATAGCCACCAGCAAGACCAAAGCCACCGGTGTGCCGTTAACGGTAGACATTACCCGGGTGGCTACGCAGGCGCAGGCAGTTGCATCGGTAGCGCAGACCCAAGCCAGCACCACAACGGAAAGGTTAACCTTCAACGGCGCATTGTTTGGCAACAAGCAGTACTCTATCACCCTGAACGCCGGCAACACCATCGACGATACCATTGCCCAGATTAACGCCGATGCTACCCTGTCGCGCTATCTGGTGGCATCTAAGGATGGCAGTGGGCAGCTGGTGTTGACCTCGAAGCAGTACGGTTCCAAAGCGGCGTTCACTGTCGTCAGCGACCAGGAAGCCGCCAACAATAACAGCGGTATCGGCACAACGATCATCTCCGTTCAGGGGCAGGACGTAGCAGGTACCATCAACGGCGAGCCTGCCACCGGCGATGGGCAGTTTCTGACCGGCAACTCCGGCAACGCCACCACCGATGGACTGCAGATACGGGTCACTGCCACCACGACAGGGGTCATCGGCACGGTGACGGTCACACGCGGTATCGCTGACCGGCTTTTCCAGATGATACAACGTTTTACCGATTCCATTAACGGTGCTCTGACAGAAGAGACCAAAACGATACAGCAACAGATTGACGAGATCAAGCAGCGCATCTCGGCGTTTGACGAGGCGATGCAGCGCAGGGCGCAGGACCTGCGTGCCCAGTTCACGCGCATGGAGACCGTTTTGAACAAGATGCGCAGTGAGGCACAACGTCTGGCGGCTATCATGGGACAACCCGGTTTACTGAGCAATCTGGGCGCATAAAGAGAGGGTAAAGCAAGTATGGCGTTGACAAGCCCGTACGATGTGTATCAGCGTACGCAGGTGGATACCGCCTCGCCTGCCAGGCTGGTGGTGATGCTGTATGATGGGGCTATCCGTTTCCTCAGGCAGGGACAAACTGCCATGCAGCAAAGAGACCGCGAAAAACAGAACCACTATCTCGTCCGAGCGCAGCGCATCATCACGGAGCTGGCAAGTTCGCTGGACATGGAAGCAGGCGGAGACATCGCGGCGAACCTGATGGCGCTGTACCAATTCATGCATGAGCAGCTGGTGCTGGCGAACCTGCAGGACGATATGGACAGGGTGCAGAAGGTGCGCGAAATGCTGGAGAGTCTGCGCGAAGCGTGGGCGCAGGTGGAAATCGCTGTGCGTGAGTCATCCGGCGCGGTAGTGACATCAGGAGCGGAGGCGCGCCATGCTGCCTGAAGACGATGGCTACTGGCAAAAATGGCTGGTAAAGCACGGCGAGCGCATCAGGGTGCTTTGCGCTCTGCAGGAGAACGCCATCCGCCAGCAGGATTGGGACACCCTGCATCAGGTCACGATGGAAAAAGAGCAGATGCTGGAATCGCTGTGGCAGTGCCCGCCGGCGCAGCTCCCCCCTGAGGCGCTGGCGTTTGTGCAGGAGCTGTGGCACATCAACCAGCAACTGCAGACGATGATAGAAGAACGCATGTCCGCGTTACAGGCAGATATGGCACACCATTATCGCACCCGCGACCTGTTGCAACGCTACTACACAACCGCCTCGTCCGGCAGTGTGGAAGACCGTGCCGCGTAACGGTTCGGCTCGGCTGCGTAGCGGTTTGCGGCTAAAGCCACGCCCTCACAAACCAAACCGCAGGGTTATAGCCAGCGAAGGCTGGCTTTGCGCTGACTGTAATACCACCAGCGCGTGTTCAGCGTGGCGGAGGCACCACGTTCATATACAGAGTCACCGTAGGCGGAGTGCCTTCAGCCGGAACGTTTGCCTGTATCTGCTCTGTGCTTCCTAACAGAAACCGATACCTCCAGCCTTTGCCCAGCCTGAACAGTTTGCCTTCCGGCGGCACGACAACCTGATAATAAGCCGGTCCTGGTGGCGGACCCGGTTGCAGGAAGGGCTGGACAGGCTCTATCGTTACCGTACCACTTGTTGGAGCCTCCCTGCCGTCAGGGAACCTCGCTTTCACGTATACCATCCACTCCTGGGTGAGGTTGACCACACGCGGGACATCCTTCGTGCTATCGGTGAGCACAGAGTACACATCACCCCATGCCACCACCTCGCCCGGCTTCAAACCCGACGCCTGTTGATTTTGCTCATCCTGAAGCCACTGGTCGGCGGCGTTCGCTGCGAGCACCGAAAGAAAACCTCTCTGCGGACGGAGCAGGGTGTGAATGGTGCTCAGGAAAGCCCCCAGTGTCCTTTGACGCTTCTTGCGCTCGTAGGGAATCGCCAGCACTGCAGTCGCCTGACCGGTGAAACCGAGACGCCACCTTGCACAACCTTCCGAATAGGGCAACGCCTGCACTGGTGATAACGGGCGAGAGGGGTCCTCCGTTGCTGCCGCGTTTACTGCTTGTACAAGCAGCGCCATTGCCTGTGGGTCGGCTACCCTGAACTTTCCAAAGTTCACCGTGTTCGCAATGGTCTTCTTCCGGTATAGATTCCAGAACGAAGGTGGAGGAAATACCTCCGCTATCAAGGCGTTGTCGTTCATGAAGTCTCGATATGCAGTGGAATAGCTGCGTCCCACACCGCTGCCTGCATAGGTTTTGACACCCGGTGGGGTGTATGGGTCACCAGACTCGCTGTCCCCGGCATCGCCAGGCTGTTCCCCAAAGTGGGGACAGTATACCGGTTTAAGGTAATACGGCTCGAAATTGCCTCCTACCAGCACCGGCACCACCGTATCAAACTTGCCCACGTCTACCGCGATGCGGGCCAGCACCCGACCGGTGTCGTTCAACACCTCCGCCACCATCTCACGCAGGTCTGCGGGGACGGAGAACACACCCGCCGCTTCCGTGCGATAAGAGTTCGCCCAGACGCTACCCACCAGCTGCCACGTTTCGGCGTTCCGAAACTCCACCCGACCCAGCCTGCCCTGCCGGTCGGTTACGCGCACCTGAATCTCCAGGTAATTGCCGGACGGGGTGAACAGTCCCCAACCGGGTTCCTCCGGCAGTTCCAGCTCGCAGAACGACCGGCTAACCAGCTGGTCAAAGTCCACCTGCTCGTTGGGCGAGAAGTCAGCCGCCCATACCGGCATGGTGAGTTGCCGCTGTTCATCCACAATAAGGCTGGTGAATTGCCCACGCACTGCGATGAGGGCAGCCAGACTGGGATCGGTGCGTAGTGGTTTTGGCGTGAGCGATTGCGCATGGGAGGTTGCTGCACACACAAGCACGATGACAATCGCAGAGATGACCACGCAGAGACTTCTCATTGTTAGCACCCTCCTCTGGTGTAGTTTTCTGTCATCATTATACTGCTACCCCCCCCCACGTTGTCGAGTGTCTGAAACAAAAGAAATGGCTTTCGCTGTGAAAGCACCGCGCGTTCTGAGAGCGTTCATGTGCAGCGCCATTTTCCCTCATGCAGGGATACATCCTGCTCCCATCGAACAGAGAGCACGTGTGAACTCAGAAGTGGAGGTCGGTCATCTCATGTCGGGTTTGGTAGAAGGCAGAAACGCTCTGGTGCTGGGGGTTGCCAGCGAGCGCAGTATCGCCTGGGCAATAGCCCGTCGCCTGGCGCAGGAGGGGGCAAACCTCGCGTTAACATATCAGAACGAGCGGTTGGAGAAGAACGTGCGCCCGCTGGCGGAGAGCCTGCCGGGAACACTGCTCCTGCCATGCGACGTATCGGATGATAACCAGGTGGCGAAGCTGGCACAGGAGCTGCAGACACGCTGGGGCAGGCTGGACATTCTGGTGCACAGCGTGGCGTTTGCGAAAAGGGAGGAGCTCGCGGGGCGGTATGTGGACACCTCACGCGAAGGGTTCCGAATCGCGATGGATGTGAGCGTCTTCTCGCTGGTTGCCCTGTGCAAGGCGTTAGAGCCGTTGATGCGAGAAGGTAGCAGCGTCGTGACGCTGACTTACATCGGTAGCGAGCGCGTGGTGCCTAACTACAACGTGATGGGCGTCGCCAAAGCGGCGCTGGAGGCGAGCGTGCGCTACCTTGCTTCCGACCTAGGTCCGCAGGGCATCCGGGTGAACGCGATTTCGGCGGGACCGATTAGCACCCTCGCAGCGCGTGCCATCGCGGGGTTCACCACCATGCTGCAGCGAGTGCGCGAGGTGGCTCCTCTGCGACGCAACACCGAAGCGGAAGAGGTGGCGGACGCCGCGCTGTTCCTGCTCAGCGACCTCGCGCGAGGAGTGACCGGCGAAGTGTTGTACGTAGACAGCGGTTATCATGCGATGGGCATGGTGTAAAAGACAAAAGGAGGTACTGCGATGAAAAAGAGGCTGAGTGTTGCTGTTGCATTGCTGTTCGCAGCAATCTCTCTCTGTCTGGCACAACAGGAGCCACCCGGTGAGGTAACCGTCGGAGGCGAACTCATCCTGCGCATTCGCTTTAGCGCGGGTGGGATGACTCCCCAACAGCGAGCGGACGCTATCACCATGCGGCTGCGAACCATCCTGCAAGACACGAATATCCAGCCTTCCGATGTGGTGGTGAAGCCTATCGCCGGCGGCGAGGCGGCGATTTATGTCAAAGACCATCTGCTGGTCACAGTGGATAAGCGTCATGCAGAGGTTCACAAAACCACCCCCCTGAAGCTGGGCGAGATATGGGCAAAGCATCTGCGCGAGGTGCTTCACCAGGTGAACGTGAAGCCCATGCGTTAGCCTGTACGGCGGACCGTTCGCAGATCGCAGCAACAGGTGTAGTGATTGAAAGGAGGTTCCCGTGCGACAAGACGCTGACAGGCGTTCCGTGGGCTTAGCCTGTCTTGTGTCCGCAGTGCTGACCGTGATGTGTGTGCCCGCAATCGCCGGCATGGAGGATGTGTTCATGGGTGCTGAAGTTCCCGAAAACATTTACCGCGCGGAGCTGGTGAGCTATCCGGGCGCGTATGGGTTTGAAATCGGCAAATCCGCCATCATCCTGGTCAGCGACCAGGAGCTGGAGATGCTCTCTGACCCCGACAGGGTGTTGAACCTCGGACTGACCTTCGAGAAGCATGAAGCTAGCCTGCGCCAGGTATGCGAACGGGCGAAGGCGTCAGGGCATCGCACGCTCATTATCGCCTTCGACCATTTCTTCAGCCAGTATCGCCCCGGTCAGGCGGGACCGCGCCGCTACACGCCCGACATGGACGAGTACGTGCAGCGTATCGCAGATATCGCGAAGTTCGCGCAGGGATATGGTCTGGGACTGGAGCTCAGCCTGTTGTCGCCACTGGAGGTCGGACCAGCCTACCGCGCCCGCACGGGCGAATGCGGCGTATGGATGCAATACCGCAAGGGCTTGCGCGACCCACAGACCGGCGCGTTCAGCGTGCAGCTATGGCGACATAAACGCTGGGCGAATAACAAAGGCGTGGTGGAGCTGGAAGACGCGGGCGTACGCGTGTTCGCCTTTCGGGAACGCCAGATACCCGGCACGCCCTATCGCGTGGTAGACCCCAACGACATCGTGGAAATTGGTGAGGTAGCAAAGGTAGAGACGTTCCCCGGCGTTCAAGCGCGAGCAGGGGACTTTACCGCCGAACGCATCCGCGTGTACGGCGAGGGGCGAACCGATATTGGTAACCTGAACCGCGTGCTGGTGGTGCAGACGTATCGCACGCCCGAGATGGACTACTTCAGCGAGAAGGCGTTGCCGTTCCTGCGGTCACTGGTGGATAAGTACGCGGACGCAGGTGTGAAACTGAACGCGCTGTACTCCGACGAAATGCATATCCAGCAGGACTGGGCGTACTTCAATCACCACGAGCACGGCGAGTTCGCCATGCGCTACGTCACCGACAACCTCGCACGCCGTTACGCCCAGCTGTATGGGGAACGATATCGCGACTTCGCCAAATATCTTGTGTACTTTGTATACGCACAGGAGGATTTCGCGAATGACCTGAGCGCACGCCAGCCGGTGATGCATGTCTTTGGAGCGACTCCCGAAGCCATTCGTGAAACCGCCCTCTTCCGTGCGCGCTACTATCGCCTGTTGCAGGACAGCGTGGTAGAACTGTTCGCTGCCGCCAAACGCTATGCCGAACAACGCATGGGACACAAGCTGGAGGCGCGCGCCCATGCTACCTGGGCGGAAAGCCCGACGGTAGATTACTGGAACGCAGGGCAGGAGAACATGAACCGCCACAAGTACGAATATACCCCTAACTTCGTGTGGTCGGTAACGGTGCATCAGGCGGCATCTGCTTGTTACGATTACTTCCGCTGGGGCGATTTCTTAACCGGCAACGGCAACGACCACTCGGAGGGCGGCTGGCTGGACAGAAACTACTACGGGCTTGCGCTGGGGTGTTCCACCGGCATCCTCAACGAAGTCCCCTACTCCTACGCGGCACACTGGGGTTCGCCGCAGGAAATCAGCCAGAGGCACTGGTGGCTACAGTGCGCGTACGGAACCGCCGGAGGGGTTCACGGGCGCGTGCAGGGCATGCAACACCGGTCGGTGGAGGTGCTGATGCTGTACCCGCTGGACCTTGTGGCGGTGGAAGAGCGGTTCGGCAGCTGGATGACGCAATACGGCTACGCGAACTACATCACGCAGTGGAAATTGCTAGAGCAAGGGAAGCTGGAGGGCGGGGCTATTCGCATTGGAGACTACCGCTTCACGACGCTGGTCGCGCTGTTTGAACCTTTCCCCGCACGCAAGACACTGGAGCTGATGCAGAAGATGGTGGCGGCTGGTGGACGGGTAGTATGGTCGGGCCCGCCGCCGGTGCTCACCGCCGAAGGCGAGCCTGCGCTTCTGCTATGGCAGCAGATATTCGGCGTGCGCTATACACCCGGGCAGAACGAAGGCATCGCCGCACCAGGACGGGTGGTGACCTTTACCGGAACGCTGAAGCACGTGACGCCGCAAACTATCCTGACCGACTTTCTGGTGGACCATATCTACCCCGCAGAGGTGGAGCAGGGCACAGAGGTCGTCGCACAGGTGGGGGAGAGGGTGGTGGGTACGCTACGGCGTACCGCCGGTGGTGGTGTTGCCGCCTTTCTCGGCTATCGGCCGCGTGACGACCAGTCACGCAGTTTGGGGTATGACGCTCGCAACTGGTTTGAGGTGTTGAGCGCGCTCGGTGCCTATCCGCCAACAGGCAAATTGCCCGGTGCAAACGACAACACCGAACACCTCTCGCGCACAGGGCAGTATCTGGTGACCCGTTTCCCCAACGGCGCGATCTCCATTGCGCCCCATACGCGCGATATTGTGGAAGACTGGAGTGGCGGCTTCGCCCGAAACAGGCAGGAGGACGAACGCGTGCTGCAGAGGCTCAAGCTTCCCTCGGAGCGCGTGGTGGTGAAGGATATGCCTGTGAACGGTCACCGCGTGACCTACAACGGGAGAGGCACGGTCAGTTTTCGCACGGACGAGCGAGGCGAGCTGGTTGCCTTCTGCGGTTCGGATAGCACGGAGATAGAAATAGACGGTACGCCCTACCGATTTGCCAAGCGGATAGGCGACAACCCGGTGGCGCTGGTGGCATGGGCGCCGGTTGCCGCGGAACGACGAGTTCCCGACGGAGCGGTAATGGAGATACAGGTGCATGGTGCTGCCCGGCTGAGGCTCTCTGAGAGGTTGTTCCCAAAAGAGTTTCGGTTGTTCCTCCAAGGGACAACGCCCGGCAGCAAAGGGCGCGAAGTACCTTTCCGCCGTGAAGGGGGTCAGGTGATTATCGAGGTGTCCCCGGAGTTATCGGGCAGGTGGATATTTGTGGTTGCCGGTGGGGGGTAAAATGCTGCGCATAGTAGAGCGTCCAGTAGGTTGTCTATGACCACATCCAGACGTGACGCGGTTGACGAATTCCCGCTATGGCTGGTGTGCGAGGACATCAACATTGGGCGGCTACAGGGGCGTGTAACCGACCTGTTCACTGGTGCCGGTATCCCCAATGCCTACGTGTGGCTTTCACAGGTTAACACAGGGCGCTGGGCACTGGTTCAGCACTTCGGGGAGATTGGTGAAGAATAACCGCGATGGCTTGACGTGCGCCCGCTTTTGGACTATAATAATAGCGCGAGGTCGGGGTGTAGCTCAGGTTGGTAGAGCGCCTGGTTTGGGACCAGGAGGTCGCTGGTTCGAGTCCAGTCACCCCGACCAGCGGGCGCGGGGGTAGCTCAATGGCAGAGCTCCAGCCTTCCAAGCTGGCGGTGCGGGTTCGATTCCCGCTGCCCGCTCCAGTGTCTTATCGGCTCCCTATCCGAAACGCTTTCAACTCTCCCTATACGGTAAGCTAAGGGCTTTCCTTGAAAATAGATACCCAGTCACAGGTAAAATATCGTCACTTGGGAGGAACACGGTGCAGGTGCGTCAAGAGAGCTTAGGTCGATATTGGGAGTACGGTGTGGTGTCTCTGATTCTGCCGGGGTTAGGACATCTGCTTCAAGGGCGTCCTCTTCGTGCTTTGCTCTGGTTCGGAGGTGCGCTGGTTCTCTGGGGCGTCCTGCTCGCGCTTTCGAGCAGCGGCGCGTCTCCTCAAGAAACCTTGTGGCTT
>CALJAP010000042.1 GCA_938027655.1 uncultured bacterium
GTCGGCGAGCGTGCAGCAGGTGCTGGCGACGGTGAGCACGGTGTTGCAGAGCGCGGAGGAGAACGCGCGGGCGGCGATGGAGATGGCGTCGGGTGCGGAGCAGGTGTCGTCGGCGATAGCGTCGGTGGCGAGCATCAGCGAGGAAGCTGCTGCTAGTGCAGAGGAGCTCACCGCCACCAACGAAGAAGTCGCCGCCACCGCTCAGGAGCTCTCGCGGATGGCAGCAGAACTGCAGCTGGGAATGACGCAGTTCAACACCGGCGACTACTCTGCCCTGCGAGAGTGCATCCGCGTGTTCAAAGAAGCGCATATCACCCGTGCCGAGCGTCTACGCCAAGTGTTCGACGGCAAAATCTCCCTCACCGAAGCGGGCTTAGGCGACCACACCACCTGCCAATTCGGAAAGTGGTACTACAGCGCTGGACAGCGGGACTTTGGATCCTATCCCGAATTTCAGGCGATAGAAGCCCCGCACGCTCGCTTCCATCAGCTGGAAAAGGAGATTGTGGCGTTAGTAAACAGAGGACACAAGGGGCAAGCGCAAAGCTTGGTATCCGAGGCAATGCGTACGAAAGATGAAATTGTTCAATGCCTCGATACATTACTCAACTCAGTGCAAAGCAACAAGAACACTTTTCTCAAGGCAGCATAGGCACACAACAAACAGCAGCTGACCGCACTTGATCGTGCAGGTGGGCGCAGGGCAGTGGTCTGTCACTCCAAAAGGGTCGTGGTCGGCTGACTGCTGAAGCCGCTCCCAGACAGACAGCGCACGTCTTCGTTGGTCACAGCGTGCTTTGTAGGCGTGGCTCGGTCTGCACGGGAACGGCTTCAGCCTTCCTGAGACAGGGGTCGGGCAGCTGCCTGTGCAAGCGCAGAGCCGGATTAGAGTATACCTGCCTCTTACCTCATAAGTGGTTACCCAGCGTTGAAACCTTACCTTCTTGTATGCTATACTTTCTTATACCAGCACGACAAAACCGAAGGGTTAGCCTATGTGGCGCATTTGGGAGCGCATTCGGGAAGACATTCAAACCGTTTTCCGCAAAGACCCGGCGGCGCGCAGTGTGTGGGAGGTACTTACCTATCCCGGTCTGCACGCCATCTGGATGCATCGCGTGGCGCACTGGCTGTGGAATCACCGCCTTTTGTTCCTCGCCCGCCTGTTGTCGCAAATCAACCGCTTCCTCACGGGTATTGAAATCCACCCGGGAGCGAAAATCGGGCGGCGATTTTTCATCGACCACGGTATGGGCGTGGTGATTGGCGAAACCGCTGAAATCGGCGACGATGTGCTGATGTATCATCAGGTCACGCTGGGTGGAACCACACTGGAGCGCGTCAAACGCCACCCTACCATCGGCAACAATGTGCTAATCGGCATGGGAGCGAAGATTATCGGTCCCATCACCATCGGCGACAACTGCCGTATCGGCGCCAACGCGGTGGTGAACAAGGACATCCCACCCAACTGCACGGTGGTTGGCGTGCCGGGGCGCATCGTCATCCGCGACGGCAAGAAGGTAGAGGAACCTCCTCCCGTCATGGACAACGTTATCAACAAGATCGACCCCGAAGACGAAATCATCCAGAACCTGCGCCAGCAGATAGAACTGCTACAACAGCAGGTGGAGATTTTACAAAAACAGATTGACCAGCAAAACGAAACGATGCAGTCTTTCGGGAGCGAGCTGGACAGCGTGCGCTACCACACCCTGACCCATGCACATCACGATGAGGGAGAAACATGCTGCCGCTGAGAATCTATAACAGCCTTACCCGCCGTGAAGAGGAATTCGTTCCGCGAGAGCCTGGCAAAGTCACCATCTACGCCTGCGGGCTAACCGTACAGGGGCCACCTCACGTAGGTCATGTGCGCGGGGCGATTGTGTTCGACGCCATCCGCCGATGGCTGATGCATCTCGGCTACGAAGTGTACATGGTGCAGAACTTCACCGACATCGACGACAAGATTATTGCTGCCGCCGCGAAAGAGGGCATCACGCCCGCGGAAGTAGCCGACAAATACGCCCGCAAGTATATCGAGGTAATGGAGCGGTTGGGCATCCTGCCCGTGCACTACTGCCGCGTGACCGAAAACATCGACGAAATCATCGCCATGATACAACGGCTGATTGAAAAAGGTCACGCCTACGTCGTGGACGGCGACGTGTACTATGATGTATCCAGTTTCCCCGAATACGGCAAGCTCTCCGGGCGCAATCTGGAGGAGGTACGCGCCGGTTACCGCATTGAAGTCGACGAACGCAAGGATGATCCTGCCGACTTTGCGCTGTGGAAGTCGGCGAAACCGGGTGAACCATACTGGGAAAGCCCCTGGGGCAAAGGGCGCCCCGGGTGGCACATCGAGTGCTCTGCCATGAGCCTGAAGTATCTGGGAGCAGGCTTCGATATTCATGCGGGCGGTAATGACCTGGTGTTCCCCCACCACGAAAACGAAATCGCGCAGAGCGAAGCGTATCTGGATGGAACCTTCGCCCGTTACTGGGTGCACTGGGGTTCGGTCAACCTGCGCCAGGAGAAGATGAGCAAGTCGGTAGGCAACTTCTTCACTGCCGAGGAGATTCTGGCGGAGTTCGAAGCGGATGTGCTGCGGCTGTTCCTGCTCTCTACCGCCTATCGCAGCCCGATTGAGTTCAGCCGTGAACGGATGCAGGAGGCGCAATCCGCCCTGCGACGCATTCGCACCGCCCTGCGTAATGCCCAGCGCACTTTGCGTTCTCCCGATGGTGACGCTCCCATCGCGCAAAGCTACTACGAGCGTTTCGCCAGTGCGATGAACAGCGACTTCAACACCGCTGCGGCGATTTCGGTGCTATTCGACGCGGTGAGCGAAATCAACCGCCTGACCACCGACCTGCAGATTCACGACAACCCGGAGGCGCGGGAAACGCTTGCTTCGCTGGTGGCAACCGCTCGGCTTTTCGGCGGTCTGCTGGGCATCCAGAAGCTGGAAGAGGAGGAGCGCGGCCTGGACGATGCCTTCGCCCTGCAGTTGATAGAGAGGGCTATCGCATGGCGACAGATGGCGCGCGAGAAGCGTGAGTGGACCATTGCCGACCGCATCCGCGACGACCTGCGTGAACTCGGCATCATTCTGGAAGATAGCGTGACAGGTACCACGTGGAGACGAAGCTCCTGAATCAGGCTGAAAACCGCCCAAAAGGCTTCCGCGTCGGTATGCGCCACATACTCTTGCTATCTGCAATGGGTGTGGCGGTGCTGGGTGGAGCTGCCTCTTTTCAACTCCAACAGGATGGAAGCCACTTTCCCCGCGGCTGGCGAATGGCTGGCATAGACCTATCCGGCATGAGCCTCGCCGCGGCACGCCAGCGGCTGGAGCAGATTGCTGGTGCATGGAACCGCACCCCTTTGACCGTAGAAGCACAGACGCCGGATGGCATAACACGCTGGCGCGGACAGGTAACGCGCGAGCAGCTGGGAGCCTCTTTAGACGTTGACGCCACACTGCAGCACGCTCGGCAGCAAGTAAAGCAGTATTCCCCGCTGGTGCGCATGGTGCTAGCATGGGTGCATCGGCAAACAGACAAAGAGATTGCGCCCATCGTGCGGGTGGACGACTCGCGATTGAGAGCGTGGCTGTACTCCGTTGGCAAAAAGGTAGAAACCTCACCGCGCGATGCCGGTATCCGCTATCTCTCCAGAGGACACTGGGAGGTCGTACCGGAACAGCCGGGGCTTCGCTTCACCGCCGACGTTGTGCAGCGGCTCACGGAGGCTTTACAACGGTCTGAGACAACGTGTGTTCTGCCACTGGAGGAAACACCACCCCGTATCACCCGCCAACACCTTCAGCCTATCGACTCCGAGTGGGCGGCGGCAGTGACCCATTACTCTGAGCGCGAACGCAATCGCTCATACAACATCCGCAAAGCGGCGGAAAGCATCAACGGCACTGTGCTGCTGCCCGGAGACGAGTTCTCTTATAACAGGGTGGTCGGTCCGCGCACCCTCAAAGAGGGTTTTCGCAGAGCGCCGGTCATCATCAAAGGCGAGCTGGTACCCGGCGACGGCGGGGGGGTGTGTCAGGTTTCCACGACGGTGTACATGGCGGCGTTACAGGCAGGGCTGCGGATAGTACAGCGCAGTCACCACGCTTTTCCCATCCACTATGCACCGCCCGGCATGGACGCCACGGTTGTCTACGGCGCGATTGACCTGCGCTTTCGCAATGACACTCTATCCCCCATCGCGCTGGTAGCGGAGGCGAAAGGGGGCAGGATGAGCGTTCGGGTGCTGGGGTCTTCCATCCATAAGCGCCAGGTCGCCATCCAGCGCGTCGTTCATGCGGTTTTGCCTGCACCGGTCAAGACCTTCCCAACGAACAAGCTGCCAGCGGGTATCACGAGGGTCGCAGACAAAGGGCAGCGCGGCTGGCGAGTGAGCGTCTACCGCGTGATCACCGAACCGGGCAAGCCCCCCGTACGCGAGAAGGTCACCACCGACTACTACCGCCCGCAGGCGCGAGTGGTGCTGGTCGGACAGGGGCAACCGGAGCAGAAAACGCCGCCTGCTGTTGCCCCCGCTTCTGCCTCGTCTGTAGAGGAGCAGCAGATGTAGAGCTTTACAATGTCCCGGCATTGGTGTATAGTGATATTGTTACCATGCTTGGGAGGTGGTGCTACTGTGCAGACTATCACAGACAAAGTCCGTTCTCTACCACCCGAACTGCAAGCGGAACGAGTTTGATCGTATTATTGTGGTGATGACCCAGTATTCTTTACACTTCGACGACGCATACCAGTACGTAGCAGCGGAAAGATTCGGGTTGCAGCTGGTCAGCTTCGACCATGACTTTGACCGAACTCTGCTCAGAAGGCTACATCCTGGCGAGGCCTCACCACCGTGAAACACGTCGTCTCGGTCAGTCTTGGTTCCAGCAAGCGGGATAAAGTGGTGGAAACGGAAATGCTCGGTGTGCGGTTTCGCATCGAGCGTCGCGGCACCGATGGCGATAAAAACCGCTTCCGCCAGCTGCTGTCGGAACTGGACGGCAAAGTAGACTCTATCGGACTGGGCGGGTGTGACCTGTACCTGTGGGCGCAAGGACGACGTTACACCTTCCGCGACGTGCAGCGGTTGATCGAGCACGTCAAGCACGCGCCTATCGTAGATGGCAGCGGACTGAAGAACACGCTGGAACGCCGCGCGGTAGAACGCATCGAGCAAAAGGGCATTCTGGATTGGAGCGAGCAGAACGTGTTGCTGGTTAGCGCGTTGGACCGCTTCGGCATGGCGGAGGCACTGGCAGAACGGGCACGAGCGGTCGTCTTCGGCGATGCCTTGTTTGCGCTGGGCGTTCCTCTCCCCATCCGCAACATCCGCACACTGGCAAGGCTGGCACGGTTGATACTGCCTATCGTGGTGCGACTGCCGTTCGAGTGGGTCTACCCCACCGGCGAAAAGCAGGAGCGCAACACCCCCCGTTGGGAACAAACTTTTCGCTGGGCAGACGTGATCGCCGGCGACTGGCACTATATCCGCCGCTACGCTCCAGCCAACCTGAAGGGCAAGGTCATCCTGACCAACACGGTGCGGCAGGCAGATATCGAATTCCTGCGCGAACGCGGCGCCGACCTGCTGTTGACCACCAC
>CALJAP010000043.1 GCA_938027655.1 uncultured bacterium
ATCATCCTGTGCGTTGGCTCGCGTGACGAGCGGACGAACCGATGGTGCTCGCGCGTGTGCTGCATGACCTCGTTGAAGCTGGCGCACCTCATCAAAGAGCATACCGGCGCAGAGGTGTTCATCTTCTACATCGATATGCGCGCGGCAGGCAAGGGCTATGAAGAGTTCTACCAGCGCGTGCTCAACGAGGGCGTACATTTCGTGCGCGGGCGCGTCGCCGAAATCACCGACTGGGCGATGGACCCCTCCGAGGAGGGCAAGCTGATCGCGCGCGTGGAGGATACCAACACCGGTTTTGTGCGGCGCATTCCGCTGGACATGGTGGTGCTGGCTGTTGGTCTGGAACCGCAGTTCGACGCCCTCAACGTGCAGCGGTTGTTCGGCATTGGGTGCTCGATGGACGGTTTCTTCCTGGAGAAACACCCCAAGCTCGCGCCCGCGCCGACCTACTCGGATGGTATCTTCGTTGCAGGGGTGTGTCAGGGTCCCAAGGACATCCCGGACAGCGTCATGCAGGCAGGTTACGCAGCCGCCGAAGCGATAGCCCTGGCGGATACCGGCTTCTTTGAGCTAGAGCCGAACACGGCGTACATCATCGAGGAGGAGTGTTCGGGCTGCAAAACCTGCATCCCGCTGTGCCCGTATCAGGCGATTACCTTCAACGAGGAGAAAAAGAAGGCGTTTATCAACGAAGTGCTGTGCAAAGGGTGCGGCACCTGCGTGGCTGCCTGTCCGTCGGGTTCCATCAAGCAGAACCTGTTCGAGGATGAGGAGATATTCAGCGAAATCGAGGGCGTGCTGGCATACGCCTGACGCCAATCGGAGGGATGAGCATGGAAGACAAACCCATCACCGACAAGCTCGTTACCAGCGCAGACTGGGAGCCGCTGATTGTGGCTTTCTTCTGCAACTGGTGCACCTATACAGCAGCCGACCTGGCAGGCGTCTCCCGAATGGGCTACGACCATAACGTGCGTGTTATCCGCGTCATGTGTTCGGGGCGCGTAGACCCACAGTTCGTGCTGGACGCCTTCGCACACGGCGCGGATGGCGTGCTCATCGGCGGTTGCCACCCGGGCGACTGCCACTACGTGGAAGGCAACTACAAGACGCTGCGCCGCTACCACCTGCTCAAGCGCGTGCTGAGGGATTTGGGCATTGAGGAGGGACGCCTGCGACTGGAGTGGATTGCCGCTTCAGAAGGCGAGAAGGTGGCGAAGACCATCAATGAGATGGTGGAGCAGGTGCGCGCGCTGGGACCGCTACGGCTGACACGGCGGTTCAAGGAGTGGGATGCCGAGCTGGCGTCCTTCGAGGCGGAAGCACGAAGCGAGGAGGTGGCAACCCATGCCTGACAAGCCGAAAATTGCGTTCTACTGGTGCGCCTCTTGCGGTGGGTGCGAGGAATCCATCGTGGACCTCGCCGAAGACATTCTCGAGGTCGCACAGGCAGTGGACATCGTGTTCTGGCCCGTGGCGCTGGACTTCAAGCGTAAAGACGTGGAAGCCATGCCCGATGGCTCCATCCTCGCCACCATGGTCAACGGCTCCATCCGCACCTCCGAACAGGAGGAGATGGCGTACCTGCTGCGTCGGAAAAGCCAGATACTCATCGCCTATGGCTCCTGCGCACACATGGGTGGGGTACCCAGCCTTGCCAACCAGTTCAGTCGCGAGCAAATCCTGCGTTATGTGTACGAAGAGGCGCCCACGGTGGTTAACGAGCAGAAGGTGCGCCCCCAACCTCGGCATCAGTACGATGGCACTGCGCTCACTCTGCCTGAGTTCCGGGGGCTGGCACGCAGTCTGGACCAGGTGGTCGAGGTAGATTACTACCTGCCGGGCTGTCCGCCAACGCCCAAACTGCTGAAGCAGGCGGTGCTTGCCCTGCTTTCCGGCGAGCTACCGCCAAAGGGCACGGTGCTCGCGCCCGACGTCGCCCTGTGTGACCAGTGCCCGCGCAAGGAGACCAAACCCGCCGACCTGCAGATTCACGAATTTAAACGCCCGCACTGGACGCAGATAGACCCGGAAAAGTGTTTCCTGGCGCAGGGCGTTGTCTGCATGGGACCCGCTACCCGATCGGGGTGCGAGGCACAGTGTATTCAGGGCAACATGCCCTGCACCGGCTGTTTCGGACCCACCTCGCGCGTGCGTGACCAGGGCGCAAAGATACTCTCTGCACTGGCATCACCCATCAGCGCCCGCGAGCCGGAGGAGATCGAGAAGATACTGGGCGGCATCCCCGACCCGGTAGGAACTTTCTACCGCTACTCGCTGGCGAAATCGTTACTGCGTGCGAAAGTGACTCGTTGAGGAGGGATGGCATCATGGACGAAAGCATCCAGACCGTATGGAACGAAGCGCAAACCCGCGCGAACGAGGCGTACACCGCTCAGCGTCGGCGCATTACGGTAGACCCCATCACCCGTCTGGAAGGGCACGGCAAAATCGACATCTTCCTCAACGAGCAGGGAGAGGTGGAACGCGCCTACTTCCAGGTGCCCGAACTGCGCGGTTTCGAGGTCTTCTCTCTAGGGCGACCGGCAGAGGATATGCCTCAGATTACCAGCCGCATCTGCGGGGTGTGCCCAACGGCGCACCACATGGCGTCCACCAAAGCGCTGGACGACCTGTATCAGGTGGAGCCGCCTTCGCCCGCGAAGAAAATCCGCGAGCTGGTGTACAACACCTTCATGCTGGAAGACCACGCGCTGCACGTGTATGTGCTGGGCGGTCCCGATTTCATCGTCGGTCCCGATGCGCCGCCCGAGATGCGTAACGTGCTGGGTGTTATCCAGACGGTGGGCATAGACATCGGCAAGCGGGTTATCTCCACCCGTCGGCGTCTGCGCGAGTTCATCGCCTACCTGGGCGGCAAAGTGGTACATCCTGTGCTGGGGCTACCCGGTGGCGTGGCAAAGGGCATTGCTCCCGAAGACCTGCCCCAGTTCCAGCAGCTGGCTAAAGACGGACTGGAGTTCGCGCTGTTCACGCTGCAGGTGTTCCAAGACGTGGTACTCAAGAACCCTGCCTACATGGACCTGATTACGTCCGACACTTATACGCACCGCACCTACTACATGGGGCTGGTGGATGAGCAGAACCGCGTGAACTTCTATGACGGCAAGATACGGGTGGTCTCGCCGGAGGGCAAGGAGTATGCGAAGTTCACCGCTCAGCAGTATCTGGACCACGTTGCGGAGCATGTGGAGCCCTGGAGCTACGTCAAGTTCTGCTACCTGAAGGGGGTTGGCTGGAAGGGCTTTACCGACGGCGCGGAAAGCGGTATCTACTCGGTGGCGCCGCTGGCACGCTTGAACGCCTCTGATGGCATGGCGACGCCCGAGGCGCAGAAGGCGTACGAGGAGTTCTTCAACGCCTTCGGGCAGAAACCGGTGCACCATACACTGGCGAACCACTGGGCGCGTGTCATCGAGATGGTGTACGCCGCCGAGCGCATCAACGAGCTCATCAACGACCCCGAAATCACCAGCCAAAACCTGCGCGTGATACCGACCGCCACCCCCACAGTGGGTATGGGAGTGGTAGAAGCCCCGCGTGGCACGCTGTTCCACCACTACGAAACCGACGAGAACGGCATCCTGCGCAAGGTCAACCTCATCGTTGCCACCCAGAACAACTCCGCGCGTATGGCAATGAGCGTGGAGAAGGCGGCGAAGGGGCTGATACATGGCGGCGAAGTGTCCGAAGGGTTGTTGAACAAGGTGGAGATGGCGTTTCGGGCGTACGACCCGTGTCACGCCTGCGCGACGCACTCCCTGCCCGGGCAGATGCCGCTGGTGTTGAGCATCTACAACGCACACGGCGAGGTTATCCATCAGCAGAGGCGATGAACGGACGCAAAGCGCACACGCTGGTGCTGGCACTCGGTAACGACCTGCTCGGCGACGACGGCGTAGGTCTGGAAGCGGCGCGCCGAATCGCCGGGCAGGTGGAAGGTTCGGTGGATGTGGTGGAGAGTGGGGAAGCGGGGCTTGCCTTGCTGGAGCTGCTGGAAGGCTATGAGCGTGCGCTGTTGATAGACTCCATCGTCACGGGGCGCTATCCACCGGGTACGGTACTGGAGTTCTGCCCGGAGCACTTTCGCCAGGTGATAGCGCCCTCGCCACACTATGCAGGTTTGCCGGAGGTGCTGGAGATGGCTCGCCGGCTGAACCTGGTGTTCCCACAAGACATCCGCATCCTCGCCATGGAGGTACAAAACCCCTACGAGTTCCGCATCGGCTTTTCGGAGCCGGTGCAGGAGGCGCTGCCTCAGCTTGTTCAGCGGGCGTTGCAGATACTGAACGCACAGAACGAGTTGCCGCAGAATACTGCTTGCGTCGGGACACCGGATATGACATAATAGTCCCGTGATAACACGCAACGGCAATAAAATTCGGGTGACCATGTTTGCCCCCGCCTCTGAGGTGAAAGGAGGAATGTGCTCGTTTCTACAGCTGGTCATGCACACTGCGCCCGATGAGGTGGAGGTGCAGCACATTCCAACATGGAGCAGGGGGAGCGCATTCAGACGATTTTTCTTTTTTGCGGTCGCCAGCCTTCGCCTGTTGCATCTTCTCGTCATGCGAAAGACAGACATCATCCATCTGCACTTCGCCAAAAAGGGCAGCGTATGGCGAAAGTTCATTCTGGCGCGTATCGCTTCTCTCTTTCACCGCCCCGTCCTGCTCCATGCTCACAGCGGGGCATTTCCCGATTTCTACCGTGCGCAACAAGGGTGGCAGCGCCGCTGGATAGCACGCACCGTGCAGAACGCATCGCGTCTGATAGTGCTTACTGAGCAATGGAGACGGTATTATTGTGAGGCGCTGGATGTCCCCGAGGAGCAGGTTGAGGTGCTGCCGAACCCTGTGAATCTGCCCAAACAATTGCCTGACCGGGCGGGAAGGGATACCATTACCTTCGTCTTCCTGGGCAGGATCGATGAGAACAAGGGCGCGTATCGTATCATCCAGGCGGTATCGTTACTGCCTGCGCACCTGCAGCAACGTGCCCGATTTATCCTTGCCGGTGACGGCGACGTTGAAGCAGCGCGCCAGCAGGCACAATCATTGAACCTGTCACAAGTGGCGGTGCTGGGCTGGATAGAGCCGTCCCGCCGAGAGGCGGTGCTCGCCGAGGGGGATGTGCTGCTCCTGCCGTCCCTTCGCGAAGGCTTACCCATGAGCATTCTGGAGGCAATGAGCTGGGGGCTACCGGTTATCACCTCGCCGGTAGGGGGGATACCGGAGGTCGTGCAGGATGGCTTCAACGGTTTTTTGGTGCCGCCAACGGACATCCCGGCTTTATCCAGAGCCATACAGCGGCTTATCGAGGACGAACCTCTGCGCCTGCAGATGGGAGCCAACGCCCGCGTGAGCGTAGAACACCTGGACATTCATCGCTACTGGGGGCAACTTGTTGAGTTATACCGCGCTGTGCTGAAACCGGTCCGCCCATAGTCAAAAAGGGGGACAGAAGGGTGTTTATGCATCTCGTTGCATTAATGGATAGACACGCCTTCCGCGTTGCTTGTCTTGTCGCGGCTCTCTTTGTTGTGGCAGGTTTTCTCTACTCACTGCGCCTGGGGAATATCCTGCGCTTTTCCGACGAGCGCGATTATTGGGCTATCGCCACCTGCATTACAGAGAAAGGGATATACTCGCTAGACGGTTCCCAACCCACCGCCTACCGTCCGCCGGGCTTCCCGCTATGGCTGGCGCTGATACGGTGGCTCGGTGGAGGCATCGGAACCGCCCGGATAGCCAATTTCGCTTTGCTGGCAGCCACCGTGCTGCTGCTGTTTGCGCTGCTCCGTCATGTGTACAGTGAACGTGCGGGAGCCGTTGCCGCCTTGCTGATATGTTTCTACCCTGTGCTGTTCTACACGGCGGGCACTCTGTATCCGCAAACTCTTACAGGGTTCCTGCTGGTGACGTTTCTGTACCTTATCTTCCGGAACGTGAGCATCCCTCGCGCAGCGCTGGCAGGCCTAGTGATGGGTTGGCTTGCCCTCACCACCCCCACCTTTCTGTTTGTGCTGGTCGCGACGGTTCCGCTTTTCTATAAACGTCCTGCCGGGTGGGTCACACTGATCGCGATGGTTCTGACCACCGGTGCGTGTATCGGTGTGTGGACAGCGCGAAACTACCTTGCCTTCCGTGCATTCGTCCCCTTCTCCACCAACTCGGGTATTAACCTCTTGCTGGGCAACTCACCGAAGGCTACCGCAGGGTCGGGAGTGAACACCGACATCTCCCTGTACGCGCAACGTGCGCGCGGGTTGTCCGAGGTGCAACGGGATGCGTTCTACCGTAAGGAAGCCCTCCGATTTATCACGGAGAACAAGGGCAGAGCATTGGTGCTGTACCTGCAGAAGGTATTGCATCATTTTCACTATCGTAACCGGTTGGCGACGCACGCAGAGTCCTCACCGTTGCGCGATGTGTTAATGCTGGTAACGTACTATCCGTTACTGGCGTTAATGTTGCTGAGGCTCATGCTGCGAAGAAGGGTTCCGGTATCCCCGTTCGAGGGTTATTTGCTTGCGCTTTACCTGCTCGGCGCGCTGGTACAGGCGGTCTTCTTCACCCGCATTCGCTTTCGTGTGCCTTTTGACCTGCTTCTAATCGCTCTGGATGCTCTCTTCCTCAGTTACCTGATAGAGCCTCGTAGCGCTTCTCGCCAAGCAGGATACCGATGACGCAAAGCTAATTCGAACACAGGAAGCATTGGAGCCTGTAGGCTATTCCGAAGGACACGGATGAACACAGATGAAACGGATACATCCTTGTCCATTCGTGGACTATTTCGCTATTTCCGAAGAAGGAGGCACTCACGATGACCATGCCCAGGTTGGACAGCAAAATGATCGAACACCACTACCAGCACGCGAAAGAGGTTTACGCGGCGTACGGTGTGGATACCGACAAGGTGCTGGAGCAGATGAAGGCAATCTCCATCTCGCTTCACTGCTGGCAAGGCGACGACGTGGGTGGTTTCGAAAACCCCGAAGGGGAATTAGGCGGCGGACTGGCGGTAACCGGCAACTACCCCGGCAAAGCGCGCACACCCGACGAGCTCCGAGCCGACCTGCTGATGGCATACAGCCTCATCCCCGGCAAGCACCGCCTGAACCTGCACGCCTTCTACGTGGACTACCCCGAGAGGGTGGAGCGGAACCAGCTGCAACCCAAGCACTTCCAGAGCTGGATAGACTGGTCTAAAGCGCACGGTATCCCGCTGGACTTCAACGGCACGTTCTTCGCCCATCCGTTAGCCAGCGATGGCTGGACGCTGGCGAGCGCGGATAGCGGCGTGCGGCAGTTCTGGGTGGAACATGCTATCGCCTGTCGTAAAATCGCCGAGGCGATGGGCAAAGCGCAGGGCAGTGCGTGCATCCATAACCTCTGGATACCTGACGGTGAGAAAGACCTCCCTGCCGACCGCTGGTCGCCCCGCCAGAGGCTGAAAGAGTCGCTGGATGCCATCTACAAAGAACCGCTGGACAAGCGATACGTCAAAGACGCCGTGGAGTCCAAACTGTTCGGCATCGGCTCGGAGTCGTACGTCGCGGGGTCGTGGGAGTTCTATCTGCCTTACGCGGTGAAGCACGACCTGCTGATATGTATCGACACCGGGCACTTCCACCCTACCGAGCAGATTGCGGACAAAATCTCGGCGGTGCTGCTGTTCCTGCCGGAGATACTTCTGCACGTGAGCCGGGGTATCCGTTGGGATAGCGACCACGTGGTGATACTCAACGACGAGACCCGCTCTATCGCCGAGGAGATTGTGCGCGGGGATGCGCTGCATCGCGTGCATATCGGGCTGGACTACTTCGACGCCAGCATCAATCGGGTAGCAGCGTGGGTTATCGGCACGCGAGCAATGCTGAAGGCGTTGTTAGTCGCCCTGCTGGAGCCAACGCAAACGCTCAAAGAGCTGGAAGCCTCCGGCGACCGCACCGCTCGCCTCGCGCTGATGGAAGAACTGAAAACCCTGCCCTACAGCGCAGTGTGGGATTACTACTGCGAGACGCAGGGCGTGCCCACCGGCGCAGCATGGCTGGAGGAAGTGCGCCGCTACGAGCGCGAGGTACTGGTGAAGCGATAGAGAGAAAAACGGGTCCCAGGCACGCGGGGGGACAGCGCCCTGGGACCACGACACACGAGCTCATTCGCAATTAGCTGCGGCGTCTATAGCGTAGAACCAGCAGTGCGCTTCCAGTCAGATCGGTCGCAGCCGTGCTCGGCTCAGGGATGACTATCTCAGAGATGTTGTCAACGCCCCGGAATTCATCTGCTTGCGCAGATGTGCTCCTGTTATTTTTTCCACCCCTATATAGTGCAAGAATCGTACCACAACGGGCGTTTTTGCCCTCTTTTACAGCATTTTTTTCGCAAATTTTTTTGTCAGGGCAATAGGCGGCTCATCAACTCTGTGTCCGCCGAGTCGGGATAACGGCGGGCGATGTCGTTCGCGAAGCGTTTAAACTCCGTCAGCGCGACCGCGCGCTTGCCCCGTTTCTGCGAGAGGTACGCCGCGCCCACAATGGCGGAGCACTCCGCCCCGAAGTTTTCATCGCTGATGGAGCGCACGCCTTTGCGTACACACTCCACCATGTTGCGTATCTCGCCGTAGAAGGAAGAGGGCCAGTACTCCCACGTGGGCCCGGTTGCTTCCACGCGGCGACAGCTCCCTGTGGCATCTTCCACCACCACGATGCGCTTGTCATCCTCATGGGTGAAGCGGATAGTGCCCATCGTGCCGATAATCACTGTGTCGGGCGAATCGCGGTGGCTCCACGAGCCTTCCACGTGGGCGGTGCTCCACGCGCCTGTCTGCGGATGTTCAAAGCGTATCAGAATGTGCCCATCGTCCTCCACACGCACCTGCTGGAACTGCCCGGACAGGATGCGCTGGGGCATGCGAATGGTGATGCCCACCGGTTCCGCCGCTTTGACGGAGGTCGGTCGTTTCTCCAGTCCGGATAGATACCACGACGCCCCAACGGCGTGAATGCCGTTATCCAGCAGGGAGCCGCCTCCGCCCGTTTCGGCGTTCCAGAAGTTGGGGTTACCTTCCGGTCCGCCGTGCGCGGTCGCTAGGAACATCATCACCGGCTCGCCTATCCAACCGGCGTCAATCAGCTTCTTTGCGGTGTAATAGAAGGGGTCCCACAGCCAGTTCTCGTTGTGCTGGTACAGCCTGCCCGTACGTTGGACGGTCTCCACCACACGCATACACTCCAGCCACGTACGCGCCATCGGCTTTTCGCACATCACATGCACACCTGCCTCTAGCGCGGCAATCGCCATTGGCGCGTGCAGGTTGGGTTGCGTGCAGATGTCCACCAGGTCCAGGCTTTCGTTTTGCAGCATCATCTGCACGTCCTGATACAGTTTGACCTCTTTGAGGTCTTGCTTGAGACGTTCCGCAGTGGACAGGTCGCCCCGCTCTTCCGCCTGTTTTGCCTTCTGCTTGTAGAGCTCTTTCATACGCGCTTCCGCAGCCGCCAGCGCCTCCGCCGACGCATCACACAAAGCCACCAGCTGGCAAGAAGACAGGTCAGGATAGGCAGATAGATGCGCTCCACGAAAGATGCCCCCTGTGCCGATGGCTCCAACCCGAATACGTTTCACCGTGCATGAACCTCCTCATCGCGAATGTGTATCAACTCTGGATTCGCGAGAGAAGGGAAGCGTCCTGCGACTACGACCCATCTGGGCTGAACTTGTCGGGGTACAGCGACAGAGGCACCGGCTGCACCGTGCCAGACTGTAACAGCACGAGCACCCACCCCCTCGCGCCCGACGGCGGGGTGTCGCGACGGTTCTCCAGCTTGAAGAAGGTCGCCCAGTGCCAGTTGCAGTCCACCAGCGGGGTCTGCTCGCCCCATTTGCCCTCGCCATAATTGGGGAACGGCTGCCACCAGCCCAGTTCGTGCGCAATGCCCCAGTTGGGAATGTAGTCGTAGCTGACCCCTGTCGGCAGGTACAGGTTGCCCTCGAGGCGCGGGTTACCCGGATGTTGTCCCTTCTGCGAGTCGGACGGGCAGATGAACAGCTGCGTGGAGGGCTGATACGCGGGATACAGTGCGCTCAATCGGGGTGGGAGGGCATCGTAATCTTGCAGGTACATGCGCGCCGCCATCCCTATCTGGCGCAGCTGGCTCATGCACGAGGCGCGTCGGGCATTTGCTCGCACCTGCGCGAATACGGGGAACAGTATCGCCGCCAGTAGCGTGATGATAGCAATCACGACGAGCAGCTCCACCAGCGTAAAAGCGATTGTCCGGCGGTTCATGGCTCGCTCCTGAGAATAAAGGGTTACCATCCTTTATGATGACACAGAGGGGATGATGGTTGCAATGGCCACAGTTAGTGCCCTTTGCTAGAGTGGGGTATACTGAAGTAGCGGTCGCGACGGAGCGCGGCCCTCTAATGATGACGATGAGCGCAACGACCCATATCACCATCATCGGGGGCGGTTTCGCCGGCTCGGAGGCGGCGTGGGCGGCGGCGCAGGCGGGCGTGCGAGTGCGCCTGTACGAGATGCGTCCGGTGCGTCAGACGCCGGTGCACCACACCGCGTACCTCGCCGAGCCGGTCTGCTCGAACTCCTTCAAGTCTAATCTCGTCACCACCGCCTCCGGCTTGTTGAAGTGGGAGATGAGGCAGTTTGGCTCGCTGGTGCTGGCGTGCGCGCAGGAGGTTGCTGTGCCTGCGGGGGAAGCACTGGCGGTAGACCGCGAGCTGTTCGCCCAAGTGCTGACGCAGAGGCTGGAAGCCCATCCGCTGATAGAGATTGTGCGCGAAGAGGTCACCGACATCCCGCCTGAGCGCCCACTCATCATCGCCACCGGCCCGCTCACTTCTGATGCGCTGGCGCAGGCGATAGGCAGGCTTACAGGCAGTAAACGCCTCTACTTCTACGATGCGGTTGCCCCTATCGTGGATGCCCTGACGCTGAATATGGAGCGACTCTTCATCGCCTCACGCTATGGCAAGGGGGACGCCGCCTACTTGAACTGTCCCATGACGCGCGAGGAGTACGAAGCCTTCGTAGACGCCCTGCTGTCGGCGGAGACGGTGGAGCTGCATGACTTCGAGGAACCTCGTTACTTCGAGGGCTGCCTGCCCATTGAAGAGATTGCCGCGCGAGGCAGAGATGCGCTCCGCTTCAGCCGCTTCAAACCGGTAGGACTGGTAGACCCGCGCACGGGCAAACGCCCCTATGCGGTGCTACAGCTGCGTCAGGAGAACCTGCAGGGCACGCTGTACGGGCTGGTCGGCTGCCAGACGCGCCTGAAGTGGGGCGAGCAGAGGCGCGTGTTCCGCCTGGTGCCCGGACTGGAGAACGCGGAGTTTGTACGTTACGGTGTAATGCACCGCAACACCTATATCCACTCCCCGACCCTGCTGGAACCGACCCTGCAGTTACGCTTGGACGCAGGCATCTTCTTCGCAGGGCAGATTACGGGCGTGGAGGGCTACATCGAGAGCGCGATGTGCGGCATCGTTGCCGGGCTGAACGCCGCGCGTCTGGTGAAGGGAATGCCACCAGTAGCACCGCCGCCGGACACCATGATGGGAGCGCTGCTGCACTACATCAGCCGTTACGCAGGCAAGGACTTCCAGCCGATGAACGCGAACTTTGGCTTGCTACCAGAGCCGGAACCGCCCGTGCGCGACCGTCACGCACGTGTTGCTGCGAAGGTGGAAAGAGCACAACAGTCGCTGAGGGAGTTTCTCGATGGAATCTGTCGATAACCTCTACACCTGGATAGATGCCTTCGCCGCCGACCTGCGGCATCGCCGGCGTGCTTCCGAGAACACCCTGCGTGGCTACGCACGAGACATCGTGCAGTTCACGGAGTTTCTGGAACGAGAATATCCCCGAACGCGCTGGCAGGATGTGCAACCCGCCACCGTGCGCGCATTTCTGGCGGAGCTGCACCGACTGGCGATGTCGCCGCGCAGTATCGAGCGCAAAATCGCCGCCCTGCGGGCGTTCTTCAAGTATCTGCAACATCGCGGCATCGTGTCCAGCAATCCGGCGCAGGCGGTGCACGCTCCCCGTCACGACCAGCAACTGCCCAAGGTGCTGGCACAACAGGAGGTTAACCGGCTTCTCACCGCCCCCGCCGGCGACGACCCGCTCTCGGTTCGCGACAGGGCGATTCTGGAACTGCTCTACGCTACCGGTATGCGCGTGGGTGAGTTGACCAGCCTGCGCCTGCAGGATATCGACTGGACCCAGAACGCTATCCAGGTGTTGGGCAAGGGGAATAAGGCGCGAATCGTGCTCTTCGGGAGGGCGGCGCAGGAAGCGTTGAGCGAGTGGGTGAGCCGTGCCCGTCCGCAGCTGCTGGCAAAGGGGCAGGCAACAGAGGAGGGCTGGCTCTTTCTGAACGCGCGCGGAACACGCCTGACCGACCGCAGTGTGCGTCGGGTGATAGACCGCTATGCGCCGGGGTTGGACAGCGGCTTCAAGCCGACGCCACACTCCCTGCGCCACTCGTTTGCCACGCACCTGCTGGATAGCGGAGCCGACCTGCGCACCGTGCAGGAACTGCTGGGACACGCCAACCTGACCACCACGCAGATTTACACCCACGTCAGTCGCGAACGGTTGAAAGAGGTTTACCGAAAGGCACACCCACGCGCAAAGAGCGAGGAACAAGCAAGGGAGTCATAGCATTTGTCTGCCAGCCGTTGTATCTCTCTCGGCAAAGCGTGGTAGCACCGCCAAAATCGTACAGATGCTCGATGTCTCACAGTTCTTTGCAGCGCCCTTCTTGCAGGTCGCGTAAAGCCCCCTCTGCAAACGCATCCAGACGGCCTGAAGCAACATCCTCTTCGAACTGCCTGTCCCATAAAGATTGACCCAGCAGCGTGCAGCGCTGGAGACCACCTCCCAGCTCCGGTAGCGACGGACGGTCTGACATTTCGGTGGACAAGCAGGCGGATTGCTCCTTGACCTCCCGGGAGATATTGCGTACAATAGATGCGTATTATTCTATTGTCTGTAGAAATATGGAGATGAGGAGATATATCGTGCGCTATCGAAGCCTGTTCGTGATTGGGTGGTTGCTCCTGTTGTCTACACCATCATGGGCGCAGCAGGTGCTCTCTTTGCAGGAAGCGCTATCGTTGGCAGAAAAGCACAATCCGCGCCTGCAAGCAGTGCAGGCACGCCGGCAGGAGTCGCTTGCTCGCGCCCGGGCGGCATCTGCCATGTTATCGCCGCAGGTTTCAGCATCGGGCTGGCTAGCGCAGGGCACGGTAGACAACATGCTGGCGTCTGCGCCAGGGGTAATGCCCGACTCTATGCGCATGGCGTCACGCGACAGCTTTGCCTCGTCGCAGGTGAAGCTTTCCCTGCCACTGTTCACCGGTGGGAGACTGCAGATGGTGGCGCGCGCCGCCCGTGCCGAAACCGAAGCGATGTCCGCCGAGGTGCAGGAGATGCACCAGGAGGTGCGCCTGGAGGTTACCATGCGCCATTTGCAAGCAGTGCTGCGTCGGGAGCTGGTAGAAGTGGCAAAGAAGCGCTACGAAGCCCAGCAGGAGCAAACGCGCATTATGGAACAGCTGTATGACACCGGTAAGGCGCCTCTGGCGTTTGTGTTGCGCAGTCGTGCGGCGGAAGCGGAGGCGAAACAAGCGTTGACCACTGCCACCAACGATTTCCACAAGAGCTTGATTGACCTGCAGGTAAGCGTCGGATTATCGCCGACCGGCGAGGTAGGTCTGCCCCAGCAACTGGAACCACCCGCCTTCAGGTTGCCCGATACGGTGGAGGGAGCGGTCAAGCGGGGTCTGCAGCGACGCGCTTTACTGCAATCCCAGCAGGCACGCCTTCGTATGACAACACTGGAGCGTCGGGCGGCCGAGGGGGCACTGTTGCCGCAGGCGTATCTGACCGCTTCGCAGGAGTGGACCAAAGAGGATGGGATGAGAGCGCAATCGGGCTATACAGTAGCGCTGGTGGTCAGCGTGCCAATCTGGACAGGTGGACAGCTACAGGCGCAGATACGCGAAGCCGCCTCCCGCGAGCAAGCGGAAGCGGCTATCTCACGTGCCCTGCAACTGCAGGTGGAAAGTGAAGTGCGACAGGCATGGCTGGACATCCAGACCGCTGCCGCCAACCTTGTCACCGCCGATGCGGCGATGAAAGACGCCGAGGAAGCGTATCGCGTTGCTGCACTGCGCGTACATGAAGGTAGAGCCCCTCTGGTGGAGCAAATCGACGCCCTTGCCGCGCTGACCGAAGCACGCACCCGGCTACTGGAAGCGCAAGCCGAGCATATTATAGCGCAGGCTCGCCTGCTGCGCGCGATGGGTGACCTGTAGCTACTCCGTCTTCTTTCGCAGTAGAGCGATGAACAGCGTGGAGCGCGTTTCCTGAATAATCACCGCCTGGAAGTGAGTGATTTCCCAACCATGCGATACCAGCTCGTTCAGGTGTTGTTCCATCAGGCGGTCGTCAGTGGTGCGCACGATACGGTACTCCACCGTTGCCAGCTTGGCGACCTCCTCTTCCCCATGCAGGATATGGTATAGCGGTTTGACATGGCGCTCCAGCATGGTATCTACGGGCAGGTCCAGCTCCGCCTCACGGGGCTCTAGCCCTAACCAGATACGCTCGTCGCCGTCACGGTAGATGATGAAGCCCGCTTCTACTACTGCCTCCTCTTGAATCTCCGGCTGGGACAGCATCTGATGGCAATGTTCGGAGGAGACCAGCCACATTTGCGGGTGACGAGGCAATCCCAGCGCGCTATACTCGTGGTCGGTACGCGGCTCGCCCGCCACGCGTTCCAGCACCATCCCGCCCTTTACGGCGGACGCAACAACAGGGGTAGGAACGGCACAGAAATTGCGGTGTAACCAGTCAGCGTACGTTCGTAGCATGTCGGCACCTCCTCTACACGAACGCGCCGCTGCGTAGTGCACCTGCGTGCTACATCAAGGCAGTGGAGACGGATCGATAGTCTGATATCTGCACTCACGCGGCGTCCCGCGTATTGTCGCCCTGATTATAACAGCACCACGCCGAAAATGTCAATCATCATGTTTGTTCTCCCGCCGCACAGGCAGGTGGCAGGAAATATCTGCGTTCTGGCAAAAGGTAAACGTTAAAGGAGTGGAGTTTCTATGAAACGGCTTTTTCAGCAGTCCCTTTCTCGTAACCTGAACCAACCCCTTAGCGCGTACGCTCGGCGTGATGTTCGGGGCTTTACGGTGCTCGTCCACCGTGAGGCACTATCGCATCCAGCAGAAGTTCGAGAAGCCCTGCAAGAGCTGGAAGAGCAAATCCGTCATGTCATTCGCGTGGTGCCCTCAGGTGCTCTGTGGCAACTCCGCCATGTGCGCATCTGGCTGGAATGGGAGAACAAGCCTAATGGTGCGGCAGAGTATCACCCTTCCGCCGAGTGGCTCCGTGAACATGGCTATAACCCCGAAAAGGCAAAAGGTATTGAAATCAGTAATGCCCGCAACTTT
This sequence comes from uncultured bacterium, assembly GCA_938027655.1. Lineage (GTDB taxonomy): Bacteria > Armatimonadota > HRBIN16 > HRBIN16 > HRBIN16 > HRBIN16. Next base: position 15,519 of record CALJAP010000043.1, read on the forward strand.
GTGCGGTGGTCACGCGGTGAGCAGCCATGGATGCTGCTGCACGAACTGGCTCACGCCTATCACCATCAGGTGCTCGGCTATGAAAACCGGATGGTGCTGATTGCTTACCAACATGCCATGCGGCGCGGGCTGTACGAGCAGGTGGAATACGTTCGCGGGGGCAAGCAGAAGGCATATGCCACTACGAATGTGCAGGAATTCTTTGCCGAGCTGTCTGAGGCGTACTTTGGCAAGAACGACTTTTATCCTTTCACTCGCGAGGACCTGGCAAAACACGATCCGGTAGGATACAAGATGGTAGAACAGGCATGGCAGGCTTAAGCGCTTCGTTTGCCCTTCTCCACCAGCAGCTGATGTAGCCACTTTGCCCCTTCTGGTGGCAAGGGAGGTTCCGGCTCTTGGGAGTAGTCTATCCACAGGTCGTACCGCCCGACCTCATAACAGCGGTTCACCAGTTCCTGCAGGTCCAGCAGCACGTCCTGGTCCGTAGGGCGCAGGGGGATGGCGATTTGAGGCAGCCTCTGATTGAGGGCAATCGGGTAGACCTCGCGCTTTTTCGGCTGCCAGCTGCGGTAGACAACCACGAAGTAGGGGGTGTGTCGCTCCGGTGGGATGTTCCCAAACGGAATACTCAGCACCCATTGACCCGTGCGCAGCAGGTCAATCTCTATCAGGTTCACCCCCGCTTCAATAACCCCTCTCTGTTTGCGCAGGTAGACATCCTGACCTTCCCCGAGCAGCTTGTTCGCTACGCTGAGCACCTCGATCACCGTAATGACCCTCCCACCCGACAGGTCTACAATCTCGATATAGGTCTCCGTAATCGGCTCCTCCTCTACCTCGATAATGAGCCGTTGAGTGGCCACCTCTTCCAGCACGGCGGTAGCGGTTGCCGTGCCTCCCCCGCCGACGGGTTCTTGGGACTCGGAGACATGTACGTCGGGATAGATGATGCGGCGGATACCGTCATGGGGCACGTCCACGTACACACGCTCCTCAATACGTGCCACCATGCCGGGCGGAAGCTGCGTCTGCAACGCCTCACGAGCGTACACAATCAGCGAGGCGTGCACGTCCCGCCAGTAGCGTTCCAGATATGGGTTCATTCCGGGGAAGGGGTTCACGCTTTCATTATACCTCACCGGAGGCGAGATGGGAAGCTGTTGCGCTTTTTACCTCTGAATCATCAGGGTGCGTGAGAGGCGAGCGGCGCGGTCGGGAGGCATCAGCGCGAGGATTTGCGCTACCTGCCGCTGTTTCATGCGTTGCAACAGGGGCACCACTTCGCGGTCGTCCATCTTCTCCATGATGCGCACCGCCTCCTCCGGCTCCATCTCCTCGTACACCTTCGCCACCCAGCCAATTTGGCGGTGGGTGGTATTGGGCGAGGATGATGAAGCGGTAGGCGAAGGGAGTGAAGGTGGTGACGGCCGTGCAATGTACGCAGGCTGTGTCGGAGCAGGGGACGATTCCGGAGCAGGGCGGGAATCATTCCCCTCCCTGCTGGCTGCCTGAACCGTCCGCTTCTGGGGCGTCAGCCCCAACGTCCGCGCGACTTGCGCCAGCGCGGGGTTTTTCGCCGTCAGCTTCGCCACCGGGATGACGCCCATCTTCGCCAACCCGTATGGCACTCCGAACAGTAGAAGCAGGAGTATCAGCACCACCAGCAGCCGCTTCATCGGCGTTCACCCTGCCACAGATCCATCACCCTCTGCACGAATTTCTGAGTCTCTGCATACGGAGGGATACCCCCATACTGGCGCACTGCTGGTCCACCCGCGTTATACGCCGCCAGCGCGAGACGCACATCGCCGAACTCGTTCAGTAGCCCCCGCAGCAAGCGCACACCACCACGCAGGTTCTGCTCGGGGTCAAAGGGATTGTTGACGCCCATCGCTTCGGCAGTACCCGGCATCAGCTGCATCAAACCCATTGCTCCCTTCGGCGATACCGCGTTGGGGTTACCGCCCGACTCCGCTTGTACCACGGCACGTACCAGCGCCTCGTCCACTCCCTCCTGCTGTGCTATACGCGCTATCAGCTCGCCGATTGTAGCCGGTAACATGGCGGTAGTGCTCTGTTGCGCCACCCGCAGAGCCTGCGCGAACCCAGAGGACGGGCTGACAGAAGGCGCAGCAACAGATAACTGCTCCACCCTTTGCCACAGGGCTTGCATTCGGGCAATTGCCTGTGCGTACAGGCTACTCATGCTCCTCACCCCCTGCGTGTAAGGTCAAAACGCTCGGCAAGCGTACCGATCGCGCCGTCGCAAGATCATCCAGTGCTTTCTGCTCGATGCGCAACATCTCCTGACGCCACTGCTCGTGGTGCTTCTCGCGCAGCCGTTCCAGCGCCTTGCGTTCGCGCTGCGCCTGCATCAAAGCCTGTCGCTTCTCTTCCAGCACTTTCTCTGCCTCTGCCACCCGTTCGCGCTGTGCCTCAATGCGCCCTTCCAGAGCCGACAGATACGTCTGTTCGACACCCAACATCTCCACTTCCAGATGCTGGTGACGTGGTGAACGGCGCAAACACTCCTCACGGTCGATGAGGAGTTTGCGCAGAACTGCCTGCTCATGCATCAGCTTCGCCTGCGCCTCCGCAAACGCACTTATCGCCTGCTCTTCCCGTCGTTGACGGTAGTCCAGAACTTTTTGTAGAGAGAACTCAAATCGTCGCATAGCACTGGTAAGGAGATTCTTCGCTCCGTTCAGAACGACACAAGTGCACAAACGCTCATCAACACGCTGACCACCGTGAGTCTCTTGGAAGGTCACGCTCTGTGGTGACTCCATCGGACGCAACGGAGCGCATCCCTCCATTGTAGCCGCAGGCTTTAGCCTGCGCACAGGTGAACGCTCAGCTGTAATGATTCTATCGGACGCAACGGAGCGCATCCCTCCATTGTAGCCGCAGGCTTTAGCCTGCGCACAGGTGAACGCAGCCTGAAGGCTGCGGCTACTTCTCAGCCCACCGAAACCATGAGCCCTGAGTACCAGCCTTTACAGGATCAACCCAGGCAATTTATCAATCAACGAACAATGTTTTCAACCGCTGCAAGGTCTGCTCCAGCGGACATGCCTCCATCTTGCCCTGTTGCAAGAACTCACGCACTTTGCCGATGTAGCGCAGGGCGTAGTCGATATCGGGATTACTGCCCTGCTGATACGCGCCGATGTTAATCAGGTCTTCCGCCTCAGTGTAGTTTGCCAGCACCTTGCGCACCTGTGCCGCCACTTGCCGGTGCTCCTCGTCGGTAATTTGGGGCATAACGCGCGAGACGCTCGCCAGCACATCGATGGCGGGATAGTGATTGCGGTGCGCCAAAGCACGCGATAACACAATGTGCCCGTCTAGGATACCTCGCACGGTGTCGGCGACCGGTTCGTTCATATCATCGGCTTCTACCAGCACGGTGTACAGCCCGGTAATTGTGCCCTTATCCGAGGTGCCTGCACGCTCCAGCAGCCGGGGCAGAAGGGCAAACACGGAAGGGGTGTAGCCACGTGTAGCAGGTGGTTCGCCAATGGCTAATCCTACCTCGCGCTGCGCCAGCGCAAGGCGGGTAACCGAGTCCATCATCAGCAGAACGTCCAGCCCCTGGTCGCGAAAATATTCAGCAATTGTCGTGGCAACCATCGCTGCTTTGATACGTAGCAGCGCAGGCTGGTCGGACGTAGCAACCACCACTACCGACCGCTTCAGCCCCTTCTCGCCGAGGTCCTCCTCCATGAACTCGCGCACTTCACGTCCACGCTCGCCGGTCAGGGCGATGACGTTCACATCCGCGCTGGTGTAGCGGGCAATCATGCCCAGCAGGGTGCTCTTGCCCACGCCAGAGCCGGCGAAGATGCCGATACGCTGTCCTTTGCCGACGGTGAGCAAGCCGTCAATCGCCCGTACCCCCAGACTAATCGCTTCGGTGATGCGTTTACGAGTGAGGGCGTTGGGGGGTTGGCGGCTCACCGGATACAGGGTGTCTGGATTAATCGGTGGGCCACCGTCCACCGGTCTGCCCAACCCGTCCAGCACGCGCCCCAGCAGGCATTCGCCGACAGGCACTTTGTGTACCATGCCCGTTGCTACCACCTGACTACCGGGCGTGATACCCTCCATCTCCCCCAGAGGCATCAGCAGCACACGGTTCTGCCGAAAGCCCACCACCTCCGCGAAGATGGGGGGGCGTGTACGCTGGAAGTGAATCTCGCACACCTCACCCACGCGCGCGGCAGGTCCGACGCTTTCTATGACCAGCCCGATAACCTGTTGCACCCTACCGTGCACCTTGATCGGGTCTAACAGGCGCAATCGCTCCCGCGCTGCCGACAGGTCAGGCGGAGATAATGGTGGCAGATTCTCCGATGCGTTTCGCACTTTCATCCACCCCTACCCCTCATGCCGCCTGATCGTTCTCCCGTAGCGATCTCTCTATCGACTGCATTTGTGTGCGCAAAGAAGCGTCGATAGTGCCGCCGGGCGTCTCAATAACACAACCGCCTCCGCCCACACGCTGGTCGTCCACAATCTCTATCTGCCTTACCCCGTCGCATACAGCGAGGAAATCCTCCCGATGCTGCCGGGCAATCTGCAGGTCGTCGGGATGCACCCGGATGCGTATGTGCTCGGTGTCCGCCACGCGCCGCAGGGCGTGCTTAATGATGGACAGGGTAGCTTCACGACGCGCCTGAATCTCCTCACGCAGCACCTTGCGGGCGATTTCCAGCACAAGGTCTATTACCTGTGGCTCCATCTCCTCCCAGAGGCGCTGTCGCTCGGCGAGGATAGCGTCCACCAGCTTTTGCACCTCGCCGTGCAGAGCTTCTATCGCTTGTTGATAGTGACGTAACCCTTCCTCGCGCCCCAGCTGCAAGCCCTCTTCATAGCCTTTGCGCACCGCATCCTGACGCATCTGGTCCGCCTGCCGGTGCGCTTCCGCCAGAACGCGCTTCGCTTCCGCTAGCAACTGTTCGGGGGTGGGGCCTGCTGGTTCCTGTTCTTGCTCCTGCGGTTCGGAGGGTGTTTGAATAACCCGCAGAGGAGAGCCCACCCACCGGGTGAAGCGAGCCAGCTGGTCACCTTTGAGCACCTGCCCCAGCATCGGTTACACCACCATCTCTTCTGCACCGCCGCCGCGTGCGATGACGATTTCGCCAGCCTCCTCCATGCGTCGGATGATGGCAACGATGCGCTGCTGAGCTTCCTCCACGTTGCGCAGGCGCACCGGACCCATGAACTCCATATCCTCTTTGAGCATGTTGGCGGCGCGTTCGGACATGTTCTTGAAGATACGCTGCCGCACCTCCTCGCTGCAACCCTTGAGCGCGAGCGCAAGCTCCTTCATGTCCACCTCCTTGAGCACCGCCTGGATGGAGCGGTCGTCCAGCTGCACGATGTCCTCAAATACGAACATCATCTTCTTGACCTCTTCCGCCAGCTCAGGGTTGGTTTCGGAAAGGCTGTCCAGTATCATGCGCTCGCTGGTTCGGTCTACCCAGTTGAGCAGTTCCACCAGCGCCTTCACGCCGCCGGCGGTGGTGAAATCCTGCGAAATCACCGAGGAGAGCTTGCGCTCCAGCACCCTCTCTACCTCCCGAATCACGTCGGGCGGGGTGCGGTCCATAATGGCAATGCGGCGTGCGACCTCCGCCCGCAATTCGGGGGGTAGCCCCTGCAATACCTGTGCTGCCTGATTGGGAGAAAGATAAGCCAGTATCAGCGCAATGGTTTGCGGATGCTCATCCTGAATGAAGTTCAGCAGCTGGCTGGGGTCTGTTTTCTTGATGAAGTCGAAGGGCACAATCTGCATCGCCTGGATGACGCGGGTGATGAGCTCGTTGGCTCTTTCGGGACCGAAAGCGTTCTCGAGCACCTGCCGGGCGTGCTGGAGACCACCCTCCGCGATATATTCCTGTGCCACGCAGAGGTCGTGAAACTCCTCAATAATCGCCTCGCGCACCTCCGGTGGGATTTTGCCCATACGGGCGATTTCGAGGGTGATTTGCTCTACCTCGTCCTCATCCAGATGGCGCAGCACCTTGCCCGCCACATCGGGCCCCATCGCCACAATCATCACCGCGGCTTTCTGGCGATGCGTCAGTTGTGGTATTGGGGTTCGTGTCGTCATTATCGCTCGTCCTCCGCCAACCAGCCTTTAATCAACATGGCCACTTTCTCCGGCTTCTGGTCTGCCAGCCGGATGACGCTCTCCAGATTCACGTCCACGCGCTCGCGAATGGGGGTGATTTCCACATCCTCTGCGGGCAGCTCATCCGTCCGCCGGGTGCTCTGCGCCATGCCTGCCGCCCCTTGCTGGGGCAGATCCCTATCCGCTCCCTCGGTTCCCGCAGCCTCCTCAGGCACACTGCCCCCCGGCAGCGACATGACCATGCCTTCGGGCGTCTGTGCGACGCGCGCCGGTCGCAACGCCCTCGCCAGCAACAGTAGCACAATCAACAGCATCGCCAGGGGTAGATAGCGCAGAGCGGTGTCTATCAGCTGGCGGCTGGCAAACTGCTTGCGGGCAGCTTCCGCCTCCTTCGCCAGTGTGTTGTCGAAGGGGATGCTTTCCACAATCACGCGGAACCGGCGATTGGGGTCGCTCTGGTCCGCGCCGACCGCACCCTCCAGGAAGGTGCGCACCTTGTCCACCTGTTCCTGCGGCACGGAAGAATCCACCATCGCCGCTACCGACATACGCACCACTCTGCCCGGCGTCTTCACACGGTGAATGGTGCTCTGTCCAACCTCGTAGTTCGTAGTGGTAGAGGAGTGTTTGTATTCGCCGGGCGCGCCCGCGGGCGTTGTGGGGTATGTTGGCACGCCTGCGGTAGCACCTGCCCCGCGCGGTGTGGCGCCGCGTACGGTCTCTTCGGTGCGTGTCTCGCTCACGGGCGTGCCCTGCCCGTCGGGTCCGGTTTCAATCTGCTTCTGGTTGACCTCCTCGCGGTCCAGGTCCAGTTCGGCGGTGACCGTCAACCTCGATTTGCCCGGTCCCAGCACCGCGTCGAGCTGCTGCTGGAGCTGGCGCTGGATGGTCTCCGCATACGCGCGTTCCAGTTCCAGCTTGTTGCTCGCCACGCCGGGCGCCATATCCGAAGCCTGCGAGCCGTCCCAGAGCAGGTTGGCGTATTCGTCCACCACCGAGACGTTTTCTGGTGAAAGCCCTGCCACGCTGCGCGACACGAGGAAGACGATGGAAGCAATCTGCTCGCGCGTGAGCTGCTGCCCCGGTTTGAGGTCTACCATCACACTCGCCTTGGCGGGCTTCTTCTCGCCGACGAAGGGCGAATCGATGGCAGGGGTGATATGCACGCGCGCGCCCGCTACCGGCTGCAGGCGCGAGATGGTGTTCTGGAGAGCCTCTTCGTGCGCGATGCGAGTGGTCTCCTGTTCCACCGCTTGAGTGGTACCGAAGCCCAGCTTCTCCAGTCGGCTATAGCCCAGCGTGCCCTGATTGGGCAATCCCTCCGCCGCCAGAGAGAGTAACATCTCATCGCGGTTCCGGGCGGGCACTTCGATGGTGCTGCCTCCGGCGGAGAGACGGTAAGGAACCTTCGCCTGCTTCAGCCGCGCGACGATGGCGCCGGAGTCCGACGGCGATAAGCCGGTGTACAGCACGTCCCACTCCGGCTGAGTCGCCCAGAAGGAGAGGGCGATCATCACGATGACCAGTCCTGCTGCCGAAGCAACAGCGATCAGCCGGGTCTGGCGGTCACTGGTCTGCCACCACTCGCGCACTCGTTCCAGCATCGGCTATACCTGCATCCGCATGATTTCCTGATACGCCTCTACTACCTTGTTGCGCACCTGCACCGCCAGCTGCAGGGCGATAGAGGCTTCCTCCGCCGCAGTGACCACACGCACCAGGTCGTCGGTCTCACCTGCCGCGAACTGCCGGGCCAGCTCGGCGGCGTCGTTCTGCATCTGGTTTACCCTGTCAAACGCATCCTTGAGCGCGTCGGTAAAGGAGGATTCTGTTGCCTCTGCCGACGCTGCGGGAGAGGGGAGCAGGGCTCCCGTTGCACCCGGCAGCACAGAGTTCAGGCGAATATCCATCATCTATCCCCCCTTATGCGTTCCTGCCGATGTCCAGCGTGCGCAGAGCCATCTGCTTCGCCGCGTTCATCGCGGTGACGTTTGCCTCGTACGCCCGCGTAGCGGTGATCATCTCCACCATTTCGGTCACCACGTTCACGTTGGGCATTAGCACATAACCGTCGGCGTCGGCATCGGGGTGCCCTGGATTGTACACACGCTGAGGGGGGCTGGTATCCTCTGCTATCGCCGCCACACGCACGCCACCTCTGCCCGTCGCCAGCAGGTCCGCAAAACCGGTTGAACGCTCTTCCAGTATCGCCACCTTGCGCCGATAGGGACCTCCTGTGGCTGTGCGTGTGGTGTTGACGTTCGCTAGATTGTCGGCGATAACGTCCAGGCGCAACCTCTCAGCGGTCAAGCCGGATGCGCTGATGCGCAAGGAGTTAAAGATGCTCATGTGTGCTTACCTCCCTCCACCCGAGATGACCGTTTTCAGGCTCTGGTAGCGACCGGTAATCAGCTGGCCCAGTGCTTGAAAGCGTATCTGGTTTTCGGCAAGTTGTGCCATCTCGTAGTCGATGTCCACCGTGTTCCCGTCAGGGCGCATCGGTGCATCCTCGTCAGGGGTTACCTGGGGTTTTGCCAGCCGGGGAGGCGACAGCGCGTAGTGACGCGGGTGTGTAGTGTGCAGGGGTGTTTGCTGGGCAGCACGCAGAAAGGCTTCAAAGGATACGTCGATTCGTCGGTAGCCGGGGGTGTTCACGTTCGCGATGTTGTGCGCAATCGCTTCCTGTCGCAGGGCACACGCATGAAGTGCCTGCTTCAGCAAGGGATAATTTCCGCCAAACAGCTTATCCGTCATCGGTTTCCCTCCTCAAAACAGCCCGCAGCAATCGTTTCCATCGGCTATCCTCTGTCGGCGCGTTTTTCCAGATTTGCGCCAGTTCCACCTTCTCTGCTCGCAACAGCGCGCGGGGCACGCCATCGGTCAGCATTCGCGCCACGTGCGGTCCGTACGTACGTCGGAGTAGTTCCGCCGCCTCGCCCAGATCGCACCGGCGGTGTGTCACACCGTGGCAATCGGAAGCCACCGCGCTGACCAGCCCTCGCTCCATCAGCTCGTAGGCGCATCGCGCCACTGCGGGCGAAGCCTTACCCGGTATCAGGGAGCCGGTGGTCACTTGCAAGTGCACGCCCATCTGCACCAGCTCCTCCAGCAAGCCCAGGCGCTGCTGGAAGAAGCGGTATCGTTCGGGATGCGCCAGCACCACGCTCCAGCCCGCGTCCAGCAGACTCTGGATGACTACCTTGCCGAAAGGTGGCCATTGCTCCCATGGCGGTTCCACCAACACAGCGTGCCTGCTGTCGCCCAGCGACATCCACTCATCGCGCTGTAATCGCTCCGGCAGGTCGGTAGTTAACGGGATCTCGCAACCGGGCAGTATCTCTATCGGAACACCCTTCGCCTGCATCAGAGCGTTCAGGTCAGCCACCTCGTGCCGAATCCGCAAGGCGTTCAGCTCCTGTCGCTCGCCCCAGCGGAGGTGCGGTGTCGCTACCATGACGTTGACGCCCTGTGCGGCGGCATCTTCCGCCATGAGCAGCACCTCGCCGATGTCCTGGAGACCGTCATCGACGCCGGGCAGAATGTGGGTGTGAATGTCTATCATGGTGAGGCTAACGTCGGAACACGGAGTAGGTCGCCAGCAGTGTGCCCAGTATCGCCGTCCATTCGTAGTTGGGTCTGGGGCGCGAGGGCACAATCACCACATCGGTCGGCTGCAGGGGGAAGCGTGCTCCTTGCGGGGTGGTCGCGTTCACCTGCAGGAACCGATTGCCCCGATTGACCACGATGCGCTCCAGCCGTGCCTCACGGGTGGGACCTCCTGCGGCGGTCAGCGCATCCATCAGCGTCTCGCATCGCCCCTTTACCCAACCGTACGCTCCTGCCCTCGCGACCTCACCGATAACGAACAGGGTGTTTTCCCGTTCCGGCACGCGGATGGTCATGTGCGCCTGCAACGGTCGCTGACGAGCGCTGGCATCCAGCAGGTCTACCACCTCTATCGTTTCGCCCACCTGCACCTCGGCGCGAGACGGGTCCCCGAATGTCAAGGTGCCTCCGGCGGTAGCCAGCGCTTCTTCCAGGTTTCGTAGCGTGCCTATCGCATACACTCCCGGACGTGCCACCGCACCGGTGATGGTGAAAGTGGCTTCAGAGACAATCAGGTTGTCACCCGGTTGAAGCACGAAGCGTACCGCCGAATCCTCTCGTGAGAGATTATCGGTAAACCTCACGGAGAACTTTACGTCCTGCGCCTGCTCTCTGCGAACAACGGTGAGGTGGTTGCGGTCGGCATTGGGGGTAAAGCCGCCTGCCAGCGCAATCGCTTCGGCGACGGTTAAGCCAGGCTGCAGAGGATAGGCGCCCGGGCGAGCCACTGCTCCGAGCACGAAAACCTGATGTTGCGCGAAAGATTTGACGATGACGCTCACACGCGGATTCTTCACCCAGCGGGAAAGGGAACCGGCCACCTGTCGCGCCAGTTCGTCCGGAGTGATGCCCTGCGCGCGCAGTTCACCCACCACTGGCAAGGAGATGTTGCCGTCGGGGCGTACGATGACCGTGCGGGAGAGGTCTTCATACCCCCAGACAGCAACTTCCAGCGTGTCGCCCGCGCTGATGCGATAATCGCTTGCGCCCTCTGCACCACCGGGCAGAAAAAGACACAACACGCCAACCAGCAGGGCAAGCCTGCCCCACATCGTCGGTTACACCTCTTCTTCCTCTTCTTCCAGCCCTTTTTCCTCTTCCTGAGCCAGCTCCTCCAGCGAGGTGGTCTCCAGCCCCTCCTCGCGCTCGATAATGTCTATATCCTCGGCAGGCTCCTCGGGCAGAGGGGGCAGGTCGTCTACAATCACTATCGGGGTGCGGTGCTTGGTGCGGCACTCTTCGCACGTGAACTTGACCTTGACACCAGCCAACCAGACAGGGATTTTCTCCAGCGGCTTACCGCAGTCTACACACACGACCGCACTCATTTGCGGGCTTCCTCCTTCTTTTTGGATGATTGCTCCTGCTCCTTCATCTTCTGCTCGTAGTGGCGCACAGAGAGAATGGCGTTTACAATCATCAGCGCTGTCGCTCCAAAATACAACCATGGTAGCAGGGGGTCATGCGGTTGCCCCGGATCGCGGATGGCGTCTGCTCCGTACACCAGCCCCACTGCGCCGATGATAAACAGCAGCACCGCCAGACCGGTGAAACTGTTGAGAAACTTCCACACGGTATGAAGCCTCCATGAATGTGATAGCACACTATATTGTACCCTCATGTTTTGTTTGCAGCTGTGCCGATTCCCTTGCGACGAGATTAAAAAATGCTGGAAGAGGGCGCAAAAACGCTTGACAGACGCAGACGGCTATGATACACTATTGCCAAATCACATAAGGGTGAGCCGTCTGCGCCCCGATCGCATCGGGGCTGAAATATCGGGGGAAGTCCGGTGAGAATCCGGCGCAGGCCCGCTGCGGTGTGTCTCCCACACGGGGAGATAAGCCCGAATGCCCGGCGACGGCTGGTCACGCCCTGCACATTTGCAGGGCACCCCTTCGCGGAGGGAGGGGGGACGTGACCCGAAGGTGAATCGGGCGCGTTTCAACCAAACCTGGTGCGAAAGGGCATCAGGTTTTTTATTGACGCGCCGAAAGCACACACCGCTTCCGACGTTCCCCTCCGCGCGTCGTGAGCGGTGAATTTTTTGGCAAGGAGGGAAGTATGTTCCGTCAACGCAACGCTTTTACGCTGATTGAGCTGCTGGTGGTTATTGCGATTATCGCGATACTGGCAGCGATTCTCTTCCCTGTCTTCGCGCAGGCGCGCGAGAAAGCCCGTCAGGCGAGCTGCCAGAGCAACCTGAAGCAGCTAGGACTGGCAACGCTGATGTACCTCCAGGATTACGACGAGACCTACCCCGTTGCCCAGTACGCCTACAGTGGTTCTTTGCGACAGTGCTGGTTCGGCAAGGAAACGCAGACAAGCGTGTGGGACAAAACAGGGAGCCTGCTCTACCCCTACATGAAAAACGGGCAGATTCAGCGCTGTCCCAGCTGGGGCGGGCGCACCCGCTTTGGCGACGGTAACGGCTACGGCTACAACTGGGGTTATATCGGCTCGGACATCTACATCACCTTCGACTGGAGCACCTGGCCCAATCTGCGCAACCCTGCCTCCGAATCCGCGCTCTCACGTCCTGCGGAAAAGGTAATGTTCGCCGACAGCGGTTTCTACAATGTGCCCTGGTACGGCGGCGACGGCACCATGTGGGAAACACCCTACATTGACCCGCCATCCATGTGGTGGGGTAACCCCACGGTGGATTTCCGTCACATCGATAACCGTAAGGATGTGGACAATGGCAATCGGGTGGTAAAACATCGCGGGTTCGCGAACATCGTCTTCTGCGACGGGCACGTGAAGCCTATGAGCCAGACGCAGATGACCGACGCTCACTTCACCCGCGATTGAGTCTTTTGAGTTCCTCCTGCATATAGTGCGTTGAAATGTCGTACCCCCTTCCACAGAAGGGGGCTTTTTTTATCACATACCCTGCTTTGCGGGTGGGCGATACTGCCCGGTGGGATGCACCTCAGCAGTCGCTCCTGCCTCACGCAGCATCCGGCGATAGGAATCCGCCTTACGTCGGGGCAGGTCTACCAGAATCACCATCGGCAGGTCTTTTAGAATGCCCCGACAGTGGTCGCGTGGCGCCGACAAGATGGCGCAAAGTATCTCCAGAACCTCTTCCGTGTTGTGTCCGGCATCTACCAGCACAAGGTCATAAGTGGTGTACTCCAAGCTCTCCTCCGCGCCCCCGACAGGCGCCGCTGCCACACCGGGCCTCGCGGGCTTCAGGTCGTTCTGACCGTTGCAGTTATCGCAGATGAACATCTTCGCACGAGGCGACACTTTCTGCGGCGTTCCGCAGTGCCGGCACACCAGCACCAGTGGAGGCACTACCTGTCCTCCCTCTATTGCCACTATCCTGTGGCAGTGCTCACAGGAGTAGTCCTCTGTCGGTGGAGCAAGGAATAACGTCGGCTGCTCGCAGTAGGGGCATATCGCCCGATAGGAGGGCAGGTTGTTCAGCTGCATATACTGCCACCCACCATATCCGGCAATGCCCACGCCCGCGATGGTCACAATCACCCCGATGATAAACGGCATCCACGCGGCAATGGTGGACAGATATAGCAGAAACAGCCCGACAAAGAGCACCACAATCCCCACGATAACGATGGGGATAATGCGCTGCAACTCCGCCTCGATCACTTCAGCACGGGTCGGCTGTGCCATGGCTGGACCCCCTTGAACGGATTATGCGTGTTTAAGATAACACGCTAACGGCGAAAAGTCAACTACAACCAAAAAAAGACGCTGGGTTTTCCAGCGTCCAAGGTCAGGGGGTATATTGCTGTTCTGTTGCGATAAAGGCTCAGACCGCGCGCAGTATCACATCGCCGCGAATGGTGCGGGCTAACAGCGTGCCAGCCTCCGCACCTGTGCCGAATGTGCCCTCCCATTCACCGCGTTCGTTTCGTGTCAGTGTGATGCCAAGCTGGTTCTGCACCTCCCCATCGGTGGAGATGACTCGCACGGTACAGTACGAACCCTGCGGCAGGCTCACCGCCACGTCGCCGCTGGCGGTCTGCAGATGCGCCTCGCCGCTGAAAGGCTGCCTGAACTCCAGACGAATATCACCGCTGGCGGAGGTGAACGAAACCCGTTTTGCGCTCAGCTGCTGCGCAACGATATCGCCACTGGCTGTGCGCGCCCGCAGCTCTTCCCCGCTGGTGCATGAATCGCACCGGATGTCGCCGCTTTGTGTTTGCACGTCGATATTGTCGGCTTCGGCTCGCTCCAGCACGATGTCGCCGCTGGCGGAGATAAGGCGCACCGTGTCGGTTGCCTCCCGCACGGTGATGTCGCCGCTCGCGCTTTCCACGCTGACCGCCGCCCGCGTGCCCTCCACGGTCACGTCGCCCGCTGTGGATTGAATCTCCACCGAGATGCCCGTCGGCACGGTAATATCCACGTCGGCGGAGGCGAATTTGCCCGCCCGCGCTACGCGCACGAAGACCACGTCGCCGCGCTGTTCGATCACCGGCGCCCATGCGCCTGCGCCCTGTTCGGCTTGTTCAGGACTCTCAGCGCGGATAGCACCCTCGGCGTGCACGCGCATTTGGGTGGTGCCCTCCTGTCCACGCACGCGCACGTCACCCAGCACGTTCTGCACAATCAGGCGTGCGCTCGCGGGAATGTCTATTGTCTGGTCAAACTCCACATCCTGCACCGTGCCCAGTCGCAAGTCGATATCCCAGCGTCCCATGCCGCGAAAGGCGCGTTGAGCCTCTTCCCAGCCGCGGCGGGTCTGTTCGCGGATTTCCTCGCTGATACGCTTCCATTCGTGCTGAATACGCCGCCAATCCACGCCTTGGAAGGCTTTGCGCAGCTGCTCCATCGCCTCTTCGAAAGCGGTCTCTTCCTTCCGTTTGCCCCTCTCCTCGCCCGGTCTTGCCATCAACGCCTCGATGAGCATCTGCGCCTGTTCAGGGGTCAACTTGCCTTCGCGCACCATGCGCAAGATTCTCTGCAGTTCCTCGTTCATGGGATACACCTCCTACTGCAACAACCGACGCAGCTCTTCCGCCGCCTCTTCTGCGGTGATGTCGCCGCGCTCCAGCGCATCCAGAATCGCCTTCCGGCGTTCCTGCACATCCATCCCCTCAGCCCGCTCTTCGCCGACCGCCGACAGCCCAAGCGCCTGCAACAGCGACTCCAGCCGCGCTTTCACCGTCGGGTAGGAGATGTTCAGTTCGCGCTCCACGCAGTTATACACACCGCGACAGCGCAGAAACACCTCCAGAAACTGCCGTTGCTCCGCATCCAGACCGCAGTACCGGCAGGTGGATGCTGAGAACTGACCACGCAGCTGCGTGCCACAGCTTTCGCACACCACTTCCCGAATTTGCAGACTGCCGTTGCATACCGGACATCTCGCAGGAACGGAGTACATCGTTATCACCTCCACTGTTTAAGATTATACATGAGTGTATTCAAAAAATCAAGAGATTTTGATAGAATTTTGAAGATTTCTTGAAAATTCTCAAATACCGTAACAGGAACCGAGAAACCTTCACAGGGAACGGCTTTAGCCGCGTGTGCCGCGTTGAAATCTTCATGCGCACCCACTTCGCATGTAACAGGTATCGGGTATACTGGTACGTGGTTTGGACATCGCTTCTATGCAAAACGCCGTCCGAGAGCAGAAACATATCCTGCTTGGGTTTTGTCTACTCGTAGCACTGGTAATTAGCGGCTGTGGTATCAACCCGCGCCGACTGGTGGAGAAGCGCGTGGAAGCACAGCTGCCTCGTCTCATCGGTCCGGCAAAGCGTTACCGCGCAACTCTTTTGGGGAGGCACGAGCGCATGTTTCAGGGAAAGGTGAAGGCGGCGCGACTTGTAGGCGAGGGGGTGGAGATTCAACCGGGGCTTATCCTGCGGGAGCTGGTAGTAGAGCTGGAGGAGGTGGAGTACCGTCAGGGGTCGCCTCTTAAAGCGAAGCACGGCTCTTTCCATGCGGTACTGGGCGATGAAGTGCTACAATCCTACCTGAGTGACCTGTTACCGCCCGTTCGCTCGCCGTGGAACGTAGTGGTCTCTCGTCTGGATAACCTGCGCGTCCGCAGCCGCGCGGGTGAGGTGAGGCTGTCTATCGACGTATATACTCGTCTGGGCGTGAAGTTATCCGGTGAGGTGAGTGGCGCACTTCGCCTGAAAGAGGGTACGCAGATATGGTTTGAAGCCTCTGAGGTCAAGGTGGTGGGGCTTTCCGTGCCCGAGAAGGTACGCGAGCTGCTCTCGGACCTGTTCCTGAATCGCCCGCTGATAGACCTCTCTGGCATCAAGGCGCCTGTTCGTATCGAGCGGGTGGCGATAGGGGAGGGAATGTTGATGTTTGAGGGGCCGGTTCTGGTGGAGAAGCTGGCGGAGCTGACGTCGGGTTAATCAGAACGTACCGGGTCGCGCTGTTGACGGGATGCCCAGTGTTGTAGTAGACGCGCGAACTGGATTTTCTCCATGCGGTTCATCTCGGTGAAACGTATGCCGATTTCCCATCCGCTGTCGTTGAGCAGTTTGCTGGTTCTGACTATCTCCGCGACTGCGCGCACCGCCTGCTGGCTGTTAGGCGAGATAAAAACCACTTCCAGCGTGTTGGAGCGCAGAACAAACTCCTGGCACAGGTAGATGCGGGCGCCTCCCGCCGAGATGTCGCGGCACACCCCGTTTATCCATTCGGTGTCTCCAACCACGCGCACATGCACCTGCATATCGCATGGGTAACGTTCATGTTGGCGCCTTTGCTGGAAGCGGAACGAGCCGTTCACCGATACAATAAGCTGTCCCAACGCCATGTCGCAGCGCTGGACAACCACCTCGGAGGTGTACACCCCTGTGCCCCCGCTGATGGCGATGAGCACGGTCATGCCGGGTTTCATCGAGCCGTCACATGCCGCAGAGTTCGTCAGCTGAACCCCCAGCAGCGGACGCACCATCTGTACCAGCTTCCCGCGCAGTGTGACGGGAGCATCCCCTATCTTGAAGTGTATCTCTACCGGGTCGCCTGTCTGGAACACAGGAACATCGCCCCTGGCTTTAAATGTCGCTGTAGCAATTATCGGATTGAGAGAGAAGAAATTGCAGATTAGCGAGCGCGTTGCGTGCCCATGTCTTGTGACACATGCCATCTCCGCTGCGCCATCGCTTCGTGCTGCTTCTGGAGGACAAACCGCGCTACGCGCTCGAGGTGCTCCGCGTCCAGGTGCGCAAAGGCACAGTGCAAGCGGTACTCCAGATGTCCGTCCACCACCGTTTCTGAGAGTGCTACCACCGTCAGGCGTGTCGACTCTGGCAAGATACCGGATAGCCCCGGCGCCTCCAGACGCACTACGCTTCCCACCACAGGGGCAACCGGCACCTGCAGACATACGCCTCCCCCTCCGATGTCCAGCACCACCCCTGCGTATCGGCCGATGCCTTTGCCACCAACCACCTCCACTGTAGCCGGCGCGAGCACTTCTACACGCGCGAACTGCCGTCGCTGCAGCCGGTGCAACAGAGGTTGCCTGCGCAGGTTGAGGGTGCACGGCTCGTCGCTCCCGATACCCAGCACCTCGGTTTCCATCACGTACAGGCTATCTATCGCGTTCACCGCAAGCGCAACCTGCGTGCCCGGAACGAACCGCTTGCTGTCTTCTTCGGGTACGGGCAGGTCCACTTCTACCGCGTCAGGGCGAAGATGACGCACCATCGTACGCCAGCGACGAAGGCGTTCCTCCTCGCTACCTTCCAGTAGCTGCAAGTAAGCGCACTGCCCGATGTGCAATTCCGAAGAGGATATCAACCCCTGTCCGCGCAGAAGGCGAATGCGGTTTAGCCACCAGAGGAAGTACACGTAGCGCAAAGCAAGGATGGAGATGAGCGTGAGGCTGATAATCAGCGTGCCCGTCCATATCCACAACTGTCCGTCGGCTACCAGCGCGCGCTGCCACCATGCAGGAGGCTGATGCACCACGATGCTCTCCGCTAAAAGAACAGCCATGCGCAATCCTCTCTCTGGAAATCTTCATCAGTGGCGTTCCACACGCAGGCAGATTCGCGGTCTGGTAGAGCTACGAGCAAATCGGCAAAAAATGGCTCAGCAAGTAAACAACCGGTAAAGCGAACAGCAGGCTATCCAGCCGGTCCATTACCCCACCATGACCGGGAAGCAGTCCGCCGAAGTCTTTCACCTCCAGCTCGCGCTTCAGCGCGCTCTCGAACAGGTCGCCAGCTTGACCGGCACATGCCGATGCTGCTCCCAACGCCAGCGCAGAGACCGGCAACAACCCCAGCCATGGCGCTACCAGAACAGCCGCTACCGTTGCGCCAAGCACGCCTGCGCCCGCTCCTTCCCAGCTCTTGCGGGGGCTGAGCAGGGGAGCCATTCGCCTCTGCCCAAACTGCTTGCCCACAAAGTACGCTACCGTATCGCACACCCATACCGACACACAGGTCAACAGCACCAGCCGAACACCATCCGATAGCCATTCCCCTTGCAGGGCGCACCCCCTGCTCATTAGACGCAAATGCACCCATGTGCTCAGTAGCAGCCCGAGGTAGAGGGCGATGAGCGCGGCGGCGCCCACGTTTCGCCACACAGATAATTGCTTGCGCCTTTCCGCTTGCCATACTTCCCACGCGAAAGCCACCAGCACCGCGCCGACAGCGGTGAGCCGCCCGGATGACAGAAAGGATGCCTGCTGTTGCGCGTCCAGCCAGACGTCGAAAGGCAGATATACCGATAACATCGCCAGCAGGCGGTTTACCCGCACCTCCGGGTACCTTCTCTCTATCGCCGACAGCATTTCCACTGTGCCCAGCAGCGCTATCAGCATCACCAGCGCAACCCAGGTGCCCCCGGTTGGTGCCACCAGTGCGAGCAGGAACACCGGAATACCGATCAGTGCGGTCAGCACGCGCTTAGTCAGCTCCGCCATCGGCAAGCCTCCGTGCGTACTCGTACTCCTGCGGCGTGTCGATATCGTAAGCCAGCTCCGGCTCGCTTTCTACCGCCCGACAGCGCATCCCCAGCAGCTGCTCCGCACGACGTTCCACATCCGCTACTGTCAGCTGACGAGTAACGTATCTCCAGAGCACGCGGAAGCCCGCCAGCAGTGCCAGCCGCCAGAGGCTCTTCCGCCGTTGCGCCACCCGGCGTATCCACTCTGCACGCTCCAGCAGGGAAGCAGGTTGCATCATCACCGCGCATCCTGCCACGAACTCGCCATCCTTCAGGCGGGCGTAGGTGCTGGGGGAGTTGGGGAAACGCGCGTCAAATGCCTCACGCCGCACTATCGCGTAGCAAAGCTGGGCATCCGGCGGACAGGCATCGATGAAACGATTGATTGCCCCTGCGGTCACAAAGGGCAGGTCGGAGGTAATATACAGCACTCTGGGATAGTGCGCTACCGCCTGTAAGCCGGCGATGAGGTTTTCATGCGCTTCTAACTTCTCCGGTATCAACCTCTCTCCGGCTCTGTCTACCCAGTAGCGCAAAAACGGACTGCCAACCACCACCACCTCGTATACTCTATCGGTATGCCATATCGCGTCCAGCACCGTCTCCAATAGAGTGCGTTCCCTCACCTTGAGCAATGCTTTAATCTCGTGATAGTCGTATGGATACTCCTCGTAGGGAGCATATTCCAGCGATGTGGCAGCGAATGAGAAGTCCGCCCAGCCGATACGCCCTCCCGCCGTGACAACCGCAGCCAGCTCTTCCCTCACGACGCTATCACCACCCGGTTCCTGCCGTACCGCTTTGCCAGATAGAGAGCGTCATCCGCAGAAGCCACCAAATCGGAGACGGTCAGCCCATCGTCAGGATAACTTGCCACACCGATGCTGATGGTACAGTGCACCGGTGCGCCACCCGGGTAGCCGGGGAAGGGTGTGCGGGCAACGACCTCGCACAGCCTGCTGGCAAGTACCCCGGCGGACTCCTTGTCGGTTTCGGGTAAGATGATGGCGAACTCCTCGCCACCGTACCTGCCCACTATGTCGCTCTGGCGAACGTTCTGCTGGAGTATCTTTGCCAGAATGCGCAACACTTCATCGCCCCGCTGGTGACCGTAGGTATCGTTGTAGCGTTTGAAGTAGTCTACGTCTATCATCAACAGCGTCATGGGGTGGTGGTAACGCGACGAGCGAGAGATCTCTTCCTTCAACCGTTCGTATAGCCGTCGGTGGTTCAACAGTCCTGTCAGTCCGTCGCGCGTCGCCATATCTACCGTCTGCCGATAGAGACGCATGTTCTCGAGCAGAATCGCCAGATGGTCTACCAGCACCTGTATTGCCTCGTAATCCGAGTGCGTAAACGGTTCGCGTTGCGCCATACGTTCCAGCACCAGCACACCCCACGGATACTCATGCACTATCAGCGGGATAATCAGCAGATGCCCTCCGAAGTGCTCGGCGACTTCGTGCAAACGCGCGCGCAACATGTCTGAGAGTATCAGAGGCTTGCGCTGGTCTATCGCCTTGCTGAAAATACCCTCCACCGGAAGATAAGCGAGCAAAGCTGCCCTCTCCCGCTGGGGATGTACACCGACAATCTGGAGGTGCGCCTCTTGACGCGAGTAACTCCACAGGCTCAGTCGGTCAAAAACCAGTAGGCGGCGCAACTCCTCGCCCAGGTCCTGGAGCAAGCGGTCTGGGTGCAGATGGGCGATCAGGCGGTAGTGCAGCGTTCGCAAAGCACGTACCTGACGCTGCGCCTGGTGAGCATGAATGATTGCGCGCGTCGCCACTAGTCCCACTGCTCCTGCCGAGCACGTCGGTAATACCGACAGCCACCCCCACTGTTTCTGCGCCAGCAACGCTGCCAGCACAGTGGGTAGCGTGACCGCCTCTACAATGAACTCGACACGCGCTACTTGTCGCCAGTAGGCATGTCGTCTCCCTTCACTCCACCATAGTAACACCACACGCAACCCAACGAATAATGCCACCGTCACCAACAGGCGTAGCCAATCCGACCAGCTTTGGGGCACGGCGCTGCCAGCCTGTCTGCGATAGTAATAAAACGCCCCGCTGACCAGAACAGACAGGGCGAGCGCAGGTGCGTATAGAGGAATATCGTTTTGCTCCCTCTGGCGCAGCCTCTGTGCGGCGACACCAGCAAGCAGACTAATCATTGCCCCCACACACGCACCGTACAGTAGCGCGGCGTAGAGAACCACTGCGCTGCCAAAGCGAACCCTGCGCGTGCCCAACCGCCCGACGGGCAGAGCCATCGTCAATATGGTCAACAACAGGAGCAGTAACACGGGTAGAGGATGAAGCGCCGGTACAGGCTGTAACCACCAGCATACCGGCAACCCGATGAGGGCAAGCGACCATATCCTCCACAGGTTCGGATGGCGACCGCGCACCGATTAAGTACCTCACCC
>CALJAP010000044.1 GCA_938027655.1 uncultured bacterium
TGGACGCCGAGTAGCGCCGTGACGCTGTTAGTTACGAGCCTACCTATGAGGGATTGAAACCAGGGGACGTGGCGTCGAGTTGTGGACACTAGCTGCGGTTACGAGCCTACCTATAAGGGATTGAAACTTGCGGTTTGAGGGATTGGAGCTTTAGCAGATGGCGGTTACGAGCCTACCTATAAGGGATTGAAACAGGGGTCCATATCGGCTTGCTTCTTCCCGCGCGCAAGGTTACGAGCCTACCTATAAGGGATTGAAACCGCTTGCGCAGTGCTTTCTCAATTTGCTCCCGCGAGGGTTACGAGCCTACCTATAAGGGATGGAAACGGAGCGAGCATGATTAACTCCCCAAAGACAGATAGTGGCACTTCGCCACACCTCCATCTTGGGATAAACATGTTCTCTTAAAGGCATAGCGCGTTTACGATGCGTTGGCGAGCCATCTCTGCTCGGCGATAGGACGGGATCCTTCGCTTGCGCGTAGAATGACAGGCAGGCGGAACCGCTTCATCCACATGCCAACAATCACGCTTGGCGCCCCACTGGCACTCTGTCTCATCTCAAATTGTCGGATGGTCGCGCTACGTCATAACCACCGCATTTAGGATACGATAGAGCGCATCCCTCGACGGGTACCTCCGTCGCGCCCCAAAAACCACCCGCTCGGACAAAGCCTCGCCCTCCAGCTGACTAAACAGTTGGGAGCGCGCCATGAGTGAGCAGCACCCCGGCATTGGTTGACAATTTGCCCATCACGTGGTACGATTCAACATGGATAGCACCTCCTGTCGATACTCCTTTCCCTGCCCGCGAGCAATGAGCTTTGAGAGGAGGATGGCAACCATGAAGATGCTCATGATTGTATGCGAGACGGGCATTGACTACCGCGTGGTCAAGGTGCTGGACGAGGTGCATGTGCCGGGCTACACCCGCTACTCCGGGGTATCTGGCGTCGGAGAGACCGGCAGGAGACTGGGTTCTCCTATCATGCCCGGACAGAACACAGTCTTCCTGAGCGTCATGCCCGATGAAATGGCTCAGCAGGTTACCGAGAAGCTCAAGCAGCTGGTAGACAGCTTCGAAGAGCGTCGCAAACCTGCTCTGCGCGTGTTCGCGATGCCAGCGGAAATCATGCTGTGACTGGCAACGGGGTGAACATGGCGGCTCTCTCCTCCACAAGCAGGAAGAGCCGCTTTTTGCGTAGAATGCGGGCAATGAAGGAGGCAAGGAGATGAAGGTGATTTCGTCAGCGAACATCGCGTTTCAACCGGTAACCACCGAAGGAGCCTGCGGAGCGTTTATCAAAGAGCTCATCACCGACCGCGATGGCGCCCCAACCTTTGCCATGCGCCTGTTTGAAATCGCGCCCGGCGGCAACACGCCGCTACACCGGCACCCATGGGAGCATGAAGTGTTCGTCCTGAGTGGGCAGGGCGAGCTGCGAGGGCAAAACGAAAGCCACCCGTTTAGCGAAGGGGATGCGGTGTTCGTGCCGCCCGATGCACTGCATACCTTTGTCAATACCGGCGAGCAACCCCTGCGGTTGCTCTGCATGATTCCCGTTCAGCAACCCGGTTGTCGATAACACACGGAGGTCAAAATGGCGCAAGAGACTTCGCTTGCAGTGAAGCTGGGTTTTAAACCGACCGATAAGGTGCTGATTGTGAACGCCGACGACGTGGGCATGAGCTACGCTGCCAACCAGGCGACCATTCAGGGGATGGAGAAGGGGTTAATCACCGCCGGCTCCATCATGGTTCCCTGTCCCTGGTTCCTGCAGATTGCGGAGTATGCCCGCACGCACCCCAAGGCGGATTTCGGCGTGCACCTCACCCACACCAGCGAATGGAAGTACTATCGCTGGGGACCCGTTGGTGACCGGTGCAAACTGAAAGGGCTGATTGACCCGCAGGGCTACCTGTGGAGCGATATACCCGAAGTGTACGCGCACGCCACTCCAGAACAGGCGATGATAGAGGCGCGCGCCCAGATTAAGATGGCTATGGATAACGGCATCGACATCACCCATCTCGACTCGCACATGGGAGCCCTGCAGTACAGCGATAAGTACTTCTATGAGGTATACGTGCCCCTGGCAAAAGAGTTCAATCTACCGGTGCGCATGGGGTCACAGGAACTGCTGGCACAGTTTGGCTATCCCGATATGCGCCAGAAGGTACTGGAGCAGGGCATCCTGTTCCCCGACTACCTGATACACGGCGGGCGCAAACCGGGCGAAAGCGTGACGCAGTACTGGAAGCGCATGTTGCGCGAGCTCAAACCGGGCGTTACCGAGCTGTACATCCACCCTGCCCTACCCACTGAGGAAATGCAGCACATCGCCGGGTCGTGGAAAGACCGCGCCGAGGAGTTTCGCCTGTTCAGCACCGACGCGGAGATTCGCCGTATCCTCAAGGAGCAGGACGTGAAGCTGATCGGCTGGCGTGTGATTCGCGACCTGCAACGCAAGGAACGACGCTAGCGCGGGTTACCGACGGAGGTGAGAACCCTGCCGGAGTACAGTACGCTGCCACACGTGATTGGGTATGGGCGAACTGGTGCCACGTGCCTGTCATTCTGCAGCGAAGAATCTCAGAGATGGTTCACTGCGTCCAGCATGGTGAAGACGTAGAAACGGCTTGTCTGCATCCAAATAACCACTACACTCGGCGAGGCGCAGCAGGCACCGATAGAACGGGGCCGCTGCGCTCGCCTCCCCTAATCGCCCTCCGCTATCTCTCGCGCCGCTTCCGACCACATTCTGAGCCTCTCCCAGCGATCGCCCACCGTCTCCACATCACATAGCTTGAGCACGTGTACCGTGCCTTTTGCTGCCTCGTGCCGACGGCGCAGCTCTTCGCGCATCTCCTGTTCGGAAAATTCGAACAGCACCTTCGTCGGGTGCGAGTGTACCTCCAGTGCGAACCGGTCTCCCAGCGCTTTGACCACAGGCTCCACGGGCGTCCAGGGACTGACGTGAAACAACCGCAGGTTAGGCAGGTGCTTGATGATTTCCGCCTTTGCCGAAAGGTCTTCGCAGCCGTGATAGTACACTTTGCCGAACAGGCTGGCGATGCGCGCGTTGTAGGGGTGCACAAACTCGGCGTACATGCGTGGAGACAACGAGGCGGCGGATTGAGCGTGGATATATGCCCAGCAGCCGCTCAGCAAGTTCTCTTTGCCGGGCGATACCGAGTCGTAAATCATGTGTATCGCCCAGCTTGCCTCCGCATCTACTGCCCCCGCCGCTTCCCGGGCGCGGTGATAGCGTATCATGCCCTCCGTGATGAAGTCCATCAGCCTGTGCACGAAGTGGGGACGGTCGATAACATCGTATAGCAGATTGTCCATCCCGCGCAGGCGCACTGCCCACTCGACGGGTCCATAGTGCAGCTCGTCGCTGTAGAACTTGATGGGCAGCAAGCCGCCGACCAGCTCATTCGCCTCATCGTGCAGCACGCGCTTCGCTTCAGAGTTCTCTTCGTACGGCGGATAGTGCAGCCGGTCAAGGTCGCTTTCATCCTTCAGCGGGGGAATAGGCTTGTACGCTCCGCGTTCCTCTGTACGCGCCACCGGCAGGGATACTCCCCACAGACGCGCTTCGCCCGGTGGGTGCGGGGTGGTTAGCCAGACTGTGGGGTGAAGCGGCTCGTCGTCAGGGATGTGCTGTGCTTTCCACAACTTCGCCCGCAGCTGCACTTCGATAGCGCGCGCCAGTCCGGTGGTATGATAAAAGGCGTCGCGAGAGGCTATCTCCCGCTCCCAAACGCCAGTGTACATCGCATAGTGCACCAGAGGTCTGGGCGGGCAAAGGGCGTGGAAAGCCACCCATAGCTCACGCCGACCTTGATGTTCCCTGCTATGAGCAACCTCCAGCACCTGATGTGCTAGGTCTGTCAGCACGCTATCGGACATCGTTCGCCCTGTCCATTGCAACCTGTCGTCCCGATGAGGAGTTCGCAGTGTACGTACAAAAGGTTCTGGTTTGTGGTGATTTCGTCTTGCCTCGCGCGATGTTCGTGGATATTGTGAAAAAAGGCGCGAAATCTATTGCATAGCAAATTAGAAAGTGGTATAGTGTAGGTGAGAGATTAACTATAGTGAAGTATGATGATATAATGGAGTTATCAAGTTCTGAAACCACGAGCGGAAGGAGGCAATGCCTGTGGAACGGCAGATACGTTACCAGAGGGAGGCAAACCTCGAGTGGGCGCACCAATTCACAAAGCAGCCCGGCGGAGAGCGATTGTTGTCGTGTATCCAGTGTGGAACCTGCTCGGGTGCCTGCCCTTTGTCCATCTACATGGATCTGACCCCCCGTCAGATTATCGCGCTGGTGCGCGAGGGCTTCCGCGAAGATGCGCTGCGTTCGAAAACCATCTGGCTGTGTGCCAGTTGCTATGCGTGTGCCGTAGAGTGTCCTCAGAAGATTAGCATTACCGACATCATGTACCGCTTGAAGCGCGAAGCCATCCAGAGCAACCTCTATCCCAAACGCTTCCCAATCCCTGTGCTTGCCCGCGAGTTCTGCGAGATGGTACGCCGTCGCGGGCGCAACTCGGAGTTCTGGGTAGTGTTTCGGATGGCGCTTCGCTCGAACCCGTTTGTTCTGTTCTCGATGGCGCGCACGGGATGGGACCTATGGCGCACGGGCAGGCTATCCCTGCGCAAGGGGCGCATCCGACGCATCGGCGAACTACAGTTCATCCCCGTCGCGTCAAAGGAGGTGGACTAAATGGAGCCCCCCGCCAAGTACCTGTACTACCCCGGCTGCTCGCTAAAGGCTACCGGTATTGCCTATGAGGAGAGCCTGCTCACCACGCTTCGCCTGCTGGAGATACCGGTGGAGGAACTGCCGGACTGGAACTGTTGCGGGGCTACCGCCTACATGTCGGTTAGTCAGTCATCCGCAACACTATTGGCGTTACGCAATCTTGCCCTAGCGCACCAGACGGGCATAAGGGACGTTCTGACGCCGTGTAGCGCCTGCTACCTCACCCTGCGCAAGAGCCAGGAGCTGGCAGCACACTACCCGGAGACCGCCAAGGACGTCGAGCAGTTTCTGGAGCAAGCAGGGTTGCCCCACCCCGATTCGGTGCGCGTGCGCCATCCGCTGGAGATGCTTTACAACGATGTGGGCATACGGCGATTGCGAGAGTTGACCGTGCGCCGGTTACAGGGGGTGCGCATGGCGTCGTACTACGGTTGCCAAGCGGTGCGCCCCTACGGCGAGGTAGACGACCCCCACGAGCCGGTGCGGATGGACGAGGTGCTTCAGGCAGTCGGTGTTGAGACCGTCGACTACCCTCTGAAGACCAAATGCTGCGGCGGCTCTCTCACCGGCACGATTCACGAGGTAGGCGTGCGGCTGAACTACATCCTGCTGAAAGAGGCTCAGCGCAAAGGGGCGCAAGCGGTCGTCACCATCTGCCCCCTTTGCCAGTTTAACCTAGACGCCTACCAGAGGGAGATTCGCAAGCAAACCGGTGAACCGATAGACATGCCTGTCCTCTACCTGACGCAGGTAGTGGGCTGGGCGCTGGGCGGTGGCTTCCGAGAGCTGGGCTTGCATCGGGCTATCTCCGGCAGGAAGCTCATCGAACAATGGTTCACCGTGAAGAAGGAGGCAGAGACCTATGTCTGAGCGCAACGGTGAAGTGCGTATCGGTGTGTATATCTGCCACTGCGGGCTGAACATCGCGGCGACCGTGGATGTACAGGCGGTGGCTGAGTACGCTGCTACCCTGCCCGGTGTGGTTGTTGCGCGGGACTACAAGTATATGTGTTCAGACCCCGGGCAGGAGATGATACAACAGGATATTCGCGACCATCAGCTGAACCGGGTGGTTGTCGCTGCCTGCAGTCCCTCCCTGCATGAACCTACCTTCCGCAATGCGGTGGAGCGCGCAGGGTTGAACCCCTTCTTCTTGCAGATGGTCAACATCCGTGAGCACGACTCATGGGTGCATAGCGACCGGCAGGCAGCGACCGAGAAAGCAAAAGACCTTGTGCGCGCCGCGGTGATGCGCGTCTACTTCCACAAGCCTCTGGAAAAACGGCGCGTACCCATCCATTCAGAGGTTCTGGTAGTCGGTGGTGGCATCGCGGGTATCCATGCGGCCCTGACCGTGGCTAATTCTGGGAAGAAGGTATACCTCGTGGAGCGCGAACCGACCATCGGCGGGCACATGGCGCAGTACGATAAGACCTTCCCCACGCTGGACTGCGCCGCCTGTATCCTCACCCCCAAAATGTCCGCGGTGAAGGAAAACCCGAACATCACGCTGTGGACATATTCAGAAGTGGTCAGCGTGGACGGCTCTGTCGGCGACTACAAGGTAGTGGTCAAGCGCAAGCCTCGCTATGTGCGTGAGGATTTGTGCATCGGCTGCTTGCAGTGTATCGAGGCCTGCGTGTTTAAGGAGGCGAAGTTCGACGACGAGTTCAACCTCGGCCTGAGCAAGCGCAAGCCGATATACATCCCCTTCCCACAGGCGACGCCAAAGGCAGTAGTGATTGACCCCGAAGCGTGCATCCAGCTTCGCACCGGCAAATGCAAGAAAGCTTGCCTGGAAGCCTGCGTGGAGCGTGGAGCCATCGACTTCGAGCAAAAGGAGACCTACGAGGAGATCCATGTCGGCTCCATCATCATCGCAACCGGTTTCCAGACCTTCGACCCGCGCCGCCTGCCCCAATACGGCTACGGGAAGTTCCCGAATGTCTACACCACGCTGGAGGTAGAGCGTCTGGTCAACGCCTCAGGGCCAACCGGTGGACAGGTAGTCACCCGTGACGGGCGCGTGCCGAAGAGCGTGGGTATCATCCTGTGCGTTGGCTCGCGTGACGAGCGGACGAACCGATGGTGCTCGCGCGTGTGCTGCATGACCTCGTTGAAGCTGGCGCACCTCATCAAAGAGCATACCGGCGCAGAGGT
This sequence comes from uncultured bacterium, assembly GCA_938027655.1. Taxonomy (GTDB): domain Bacteria; phylum Armatimonadota; class HRBIN16; order HRBIN16; family HRBIN16; genus HRBIN16. The sequence continues at coordinate 6,935 of CALJAP010000044.1, forward strand.
GTTCATCTTCTACATCGATATGCGC
>CALJAP010000045.1 GCA_938027655.1 uncultured bacterium
GTGTCGTGCGTGGATGTTTGCCCACGTTTCGGCAGTCCGGATTGCCACAGGTGCAACGCCCGTCTGCGCGAACGGCGTGTAGGGGGAACACGGCGTAGCCCAGTTCGGCATAGCGCAGTGGGTCAACACGGACTGGACGGACGTTAGTCGGCGTCATCATCTTCCGCGCCCTCCAGTGTCTCCAGCAGTTTGCGGAACCGTACCGCCTCCTCAGGGTCGCTCGCTTCGTGCCTCAACCGCTCAAGGTGTTCAATCAGCGCGTTCAGCACAGCCGACACGAGGTCAGGGTGATTGGACGCAAACAGCGGTAGTTTTTCCGCCGTACCGTAGCGGGTGAAGTAAAATCCTAGCATCTGCCTCTTTCACCTCCATATAGGAGGCACGCGGCAGAAGCAAAACCTTAACCGTTTTTCAGGGATTTTTTGATTTTTTTGCGGAACTTGTGTAGGAGAACATAGGCGGAGTTTGAGGTAATGCCCAGCCGTTCTGCAGCTTCCTCAATCGTGTAGCCCTGCAGGAACAGCTCCACCAGCTGGTGCGTCTTGCCTTTCGCCGAAGCGAGAATGTGTTCCACTTCGTCTTGTAACAGCATGTGCTCCAGAGGGTCGTACTGCTTCGGTTGCAGCCATTGACGCTCCCCCTCATGCTCCAAAGGCGTTCGGTCGTCATCGTGCTGGCGGTAGCTCGTGTCTGCTTTCTCGTGCTCGCGTGCCCGTCCTGTTCCGCCTGGGTTGCGCTCAATTCGGTGTTGACGGGTAATTGCCTGCCTCAACTCGCCATCGTCAGCCAAAGCAGCAAATACGCTCGCCATGCTCGCTTCGGGCACGCCGTAACGGTAACGCACATACCATGCACCTACGATTTTCTGCCAGTCGGCATGTGCCGTTCGTACCGACTTGCGGATGTCCTCCTGCTCAATGAATACTTCCAGCACTTCGCGCGGGACTTTCAATTGAGGCGGGTTGAGCAGTGCCCTGCGTAGGTTGCTGTCCAGTTTCTGCTCGCCAAAAGCAATTCGGGCAACAATCGCCTTGACCAGCACCTTATGTTCTGGGGGCATGTGCGGGAACAAGTTTGCCAGTGCGCGAACGATTTCCTCAGGGGTAGCGGTTTTCAGCCGTTCTGCCAGTCGGCGTAGGGCAGAATCAGACGTGCCGGTTTTCGGCTGTTCTATTGAGCTCATGTCGCACCTCCCTGTCAGGTGTGTTCGCGCGTGTCGGCTGTCCACTGGACAGGGCAGTGGACACTTACGGTAGAGGCGTCCCTCTGCACCGACACGCTTCACCTATATAGACACTTCTCCGTCGGGTTTTGTTTCACCTTTTCCTCAGCAGGCGCAGGGGGGAGTGCTCCTCGTGTGCTGCCCGCAGGTCGTCTTCCACGAAGGACAGGTAGACCTGCGTCGTCTGGATGTCGCTGTGTCCCATCATGAGGCGCAGGCGTTCCATGTCTAAGCCTTGCTTGAGGCTCCAGACGGCGAAGCTTCGGCGGAGCATGTGCGCACTCACACGCACGCCTGCCCGCTTGCCGATGTATTCCACAGCGCGTTTCAACCCTTCCAGTGCCATCGGTTTGCTTTTGCCTCTGCACCACCACAGGGGCGCGTCGGCAGGCAGGTTGCCCAACATCTTCACGTAGCGAAGCACGGCAAGGCGTGTGTCCGAATGTAGGAAGACGTGACGCCACCTTCCACCCTTCCCGCGAATGATGATGCTCTCCTGCCCGATGTCACCGATGCGTAGCTGGTGGCATTCGGCAATACGCATTCCGCTGTCCAGCAGCACCAGTAGCAAGGCGCGGGCGCGTGTGTGCACGAAGTCTCTGCCCTCACACGCCTGCAGGAGTTTCTTCACCTCTTCGGGCGTCAGTGCCTTCTTCACCACCTTCTCGCGTCGTGGTGCTTCTACCGCCTCGCAGGGGTTGGTGTCCAGCAAGCCGTGACGCACACACCACGCGAAGAAACTGGACAGGGTTCGGTAATTGCCCGCGATTGTTTGTGGTGACAACCCCTGTCTGCGTCGGGCAATAAGGTAGCGTCGGATGCTGTCGGGGGTAACTTCGGTCAGAGGGATGTTGCCAGCGAAGCGCAGGAAGGTGACCATGATGAAGCGGTACGTGTTGATTGTTCTCTCGCTACACCCTTGCGCTTCTAGGTGTTCCAACCAGAGGTTTACCGTGTTGTGGAGATTCAGCGCGTTTGTGTCAACGATGCTGAGTCTAGTGCCTTTCATCTTGTGCCCTCCGTTCTCCTCGTGTGTTTTCGGCACAAGATGTTGGGGTGTTAGCGCGTGTGGGGTACTACATGTAGTAAAAATGGTGCCGACGGGGGGACTCGAACCCCCAAGCCCGTTCGGGCACTAGACCCTGAACCTAGCGTGTTTACCAATTTCACCACGTCGGCAGCCATCTTATATATACACCTTTTGCCCTGCGCTTGTCAAGCGTTTATCCCGCTTTTTGCGGAAAAATCGCTCTCTACACATCCAGTCCGTGTGCCCCTAGTCCAACGACACCGTCTTGCGCACGACCTCTCCGCTTTCACGAGACAGCACCGTGACCGAGCGCACACCGTTTGCCAGAAGGTGCTTCCTCGCCTTGTCGATGCCGAAACCTACGTGCTCTGCACGGTGGCTGTCGTCGCCGAAGCAGAAGCCAATGCCCATGCGGTGCGCCATCTGCACCAGCCAGGAGGCGGGATAAGGCTCCCCAAGACCTTTGCGGTAGCCTGCGGTGTTGACCTCTATGATACCGCTCGCTTCGCGAACTGCTTCCAGAGCCTCCTCCACCGCATGGCGGATTACCGGAGCATCCAGTGAGCCAAACTGATTCCCGTGCAGCTTAATCAGGTCCAAATGCGCCACCACCTCCGGGCGCAACGCCGTTACCATCTGAGCCAGAATCTGGTAGTAACGGACTGCCAGTGCTTCCAGACCACCGTGAGCCTCCATCGCTCGCTGAAAGTCCTCGATGCTTCCGTCAATGGAGATTTCATCCACATAATGCACCGAACCGACCATGTACTCAAACTCGTAACGATGGCGATACTCTTGCATTAGCTGCACGTAAGATCTGGTGGGTACGACCTCGATCTCAAAACCCTTAAGCACAATCAGGCGATCGGCGAACTCTTCTGCCAGCGCGGAAAGGGCTTGCGCGTAGCGAGCGAAGTCCGCAACGATTTTGGGCACGTCCCAACCCAGCCGGATTTCGTTCGGATAGAGGAAACGTGCCTCCACGCGAGGGGCATGTTCTGTGACTCCAAAGGTGTGATAGCCTGCCTGTACCGCCGCTTCCAGCATCTCGCGCAGGGACGATTGCGCGTGGTCACAGAACTCGCTGCTGTGCCCGCCGTGCAGGGAGAACATCCACGGAGGAGCGCCTAACGACATAGCTCCTGCCACAACGCGCGGTAATAACGCATGAACCGCTCGGTATCCACAATGCTGGTGGTCTCCAATCCCGGAATCTCGGCAAGGGTGTAGCGGTCGTACCCGATGCTCTTCAGTAATCCGAATAGCTCGCGCCAGGGGTAGTTGCTGGTGAGTTCGGTAATGTGGCACGAGCGGATATACCCCTTCAGCAGGTCAAAGCTCTCGCGCACGCTACCGTTCTTCACGTCGGTGGGGTTGGAGTTCCAGGTGATGCCTACGCTGGGATGTCCACAGTGCTGCATGATGCGGGCGATGTTGGGTGGCTCCTGCGTGCCGTGACCGTGCACCTCCAGCCAGATTTCCACACCGTTGTCGGCTCCTGCTTTGCCACACTCTGTGAGTGCTTTGCCGATTTGCTCCAGCGTTTTTTCCACAGGCACGCCTTCCGGCAGGGCATTGGGGCGCACCTTCACGCCTTTCGCGCCGACATCCCGCGCCAGCTCGCAGAAGCGCCTGCAGGTTTCGATGTTCTCACGCACCACAGCGGGGTCTGGCGAATGGAACTCACACACGGTGCCTAGCCCCCACAGCACGATGCCCGACTCCTCGAACTGCTGGCGCACCTCTTTGCGCCTGGCGGGACTGATGTCCGGTTCCACACCGTGCGCGTGCGTGGTGCGCAGCTCTACCGCCGTGAAACCGGTGGCTTTGCATCGAGCGATGAGGGTGGGCACATCCCATGCACGGGCAAGGTTATAAGTGACCAGCCCTAGCCGAAAGGCAGGTGGACGCGGTGCAGGTTGTGCCGAAGCAGACGAAGCGAACGCAGCGGCTCCGAACATCGTTAAACTCCCCTGAATAAACTCTCGTCGGTTCATGGTGACATCTCTTGCTCAAAGGATGTTGTGATTCATTTGGCGAGACGGAGGATAAAATCCTGCATTCCGCTCCATGAGGAACGAAAATGGGGGAACAGCAGGGTCTAAAAAACGCTTGACGGTTCGAGACGGGTTTGCTACAACAGTGGACGTGAAGCGTATAAAATAACATTTTTTTACCATCACATCCAGAGGAGGTAACAAAATGAGGCATCAAGGCGGACGTTTTCGACTCGCCGGTGCCGGCTCGCCACAACGAACTTGTGAACGCCTGCTATGCAGATGGTCACGCCAAGACCTTCACTGCGAAGCTGTCGGGCTGCACAGGCATCAACGTCAACGGTGCTCCACTGAAGCAGTACTGCGTCACCTCGGGCGCCTACACCCGCTGGTGCAACCAGGAACCCGGGCCGACCGTTTGCCGCGACGAGCTCTGGGGCTTCGCGAAGCAGGATCAATGGGGCTGGTGTACACAGGGAGCGCCGTAAGGACGATTTGAGGTCGTTAGGCAACGATAAAGCGCCGGTTGGGCAAACCGGCGCTTGTCTTGTCGGAATAGGTCAGAATAGAAAAGCCTATGGAGTACGCCATTCTGCACTCACCATGTATTCAAAGAGCTCTTTTTTGGAATTGCGCTTGCGGAGAGGTTCGCAGGATAGGTTATAAAATCCGAGCCCACGCATCATGTCTGCGAGGATTTCATGAGTGGGCACAAGTGTATCGTAGAACTTCGCGTTTCCTACTATGTAGAACAAGCTTGCACCAGGCAGTAACACGTGGCGTATGTGCTGTAGATGAAGATTCATATCGTGAAAGTAGCGCAGTACATAGTTCGCGAGAATGGTACTATGGGCGGCGATTTTGCTCACAACAGGCTCTAGCAGCGAAGAGAATAATCCAATACTTTCCGGTTGCCACTGTGCCAGTCTACTTGTTGCCACACCCCATGTTCCCCCGATGGTTCGCCAATCCAGTTCGCCAGCCTCTCTCGCCTGCTTCAAGTAGCCCAACCAGTACATGTACGGGCGCAGCTCGCGCACATAACTGATGCGGTTGGGATAAGGAGGAGACGTAATCACAAGGTCGTACTTGTCCGGTACGATATGGTGGATATAACGTGAGTCGCCTTCAAACACACGTACAGGCGTGCCAATAGGAGATGTACAGGTAGAGAGAACATGATATAGTTCTTCCACAAAATGTTCCAGTATCAAGCGCTCTTCATCAGGCTCGAAAAGCGACGGGTTATGAGTTTTGAAAGACAATGACTGATGATTGAATGCTGCCCCGGACCACTCGATCGCCACACGGCAGAAAGCGATAAGGTTGAGGTCGCGCGCAGATTCATCTCCGAACGTCTCGCTATGTAGAGCAGCGAACAGGCTTCCAAGCACGCGCTGGCGAAGCGGCGACCACCATCGGTCTATCTGGTGTATCGGTGGTAGCCACAGCGTATGGTCGGTTTTGCTGTTTTTTACCGTGTTCACTGCATGCAGAGCAAGCTGTCGGGCAAGATGGAGGCTCTCTGCAGTGTATTCTCGGGTCTTAGCACGAGATAGCCACACTAGAAATGGGTTGACTTCTACCAAATCACAGGCTATCCCGTGTTCTGCGCACACCAAACCGGTGGTACCGGTTCCACAGAAAGGGTCCAGGGCGCGTCCTTTATTTTTCGCTCGTTCCAGAGCAGCCTCCACCAGTTGTGCGGAAAACGCAGGTGTCAGGCGCAACCAGCTATGACGCCCGTGCTGTATATTCGCTTTAAAAGTGAGGTCTGGACGTTGTGCAAGTCGTTGTTTCATCTCAGTAGCTGTCGGATAATACTCAAAACCTCTTGGCGCAATATCTTGGAGTTTCGCTCAAAAAAGCCTGCCAAGTCATAGCACAGTACATCGCTGCAGAAGGCATAAGTCGATTGTGTACTCGTTCCTTCTGTCATGCCTCGTAGAATAAGCCATCGTGCAGACTGATAGCGCAAAGCAATGTCTTCATCTATCTGGCAAGACAATAACAATAGTACCGGCAGATAGCCGTTGGCAAAGGCGTTTGCCGCGCTGGTAATGTCTGCCTGTTGGCGCTTTGAATCCTTGCTCTTATAGCCCTGCCTTACCTCAAAAACAATGCCCTTTAGGCTTGTGGTGACCGCGAGAGTGTTACAGGCGTCACGAAGCCATACACGCAGAAGCTGTTTCCGTTCTTGAGACTGCACATCACCTATGTCTACCTTTGCGTCGAGAGTTACCTTGCGAACGCCCCCGCCCGGAGCAGGCACGGTGTAATACCAATGCAGCCGCTGATGCTGCAATTGCAAGGTATCGCAAAGTATCTCACGAAACAGCTGCTCACACCCGGTACCCAGTTGCCTATACAATGAGGTGATGCCTCCCGCCAGACGGTGCGCACGGTATACCTCAGTTGAATCTAGCCCGAACCATGAGTAAAACGGGTCAGCACGGTATAACTTCTGGAAGTCTTCCAGTGTCATTTCACTTCCGCTGCCAAAACGAGGGCGGTAATCGCGACATTTTCGCAGGGCTTCAATGAGCAGATTCAAGTATCGGCTTTCTGCGTTGTTATCAATAGACATACAACCACCATGTCATAAATTATCCGTGATGCCGCAAGATTCCTTTTGCATTTGCGTAAGCGATAAAGCGCCGGTTGGGCAAACCGGCGCTTTGTTTTCAGAGATAAGAGCCGCCTTACAGTGCGATGACGTTCGCGGCCTGCGGACCCTTCGCGCCTTCTACGATCTCGAACTGCACGCGCTGCCCTTCGGTGAGGGTTTTGTGCCCGCGCATCTGGATCGCCGTGTAGTGCACGAACACGTCCTTGTCACTGTCATCTGGCTTAATGAAGCCGTAGCCCTTGGCGTCATTAAACCACTTTACGGTGCCGGTTTGCATTGCAACTTCCTCCTGTTTCGTACCTCGCCCGGTGCTACGCTTCCCCAACCTGCAACGGCGCGGGCGGCGAACACGGGCAAAACCTGCGGCTTTACCGCATCACTTCTACCCAGTAGATACTGCAAGAATCGTGCCAGAATCCTGCTTTTTGCACTTTACAGCTCGAAAAAACCGTATCTTGTTTTACTCCGCTTCAGGATATGAGCCGAGAACGGTCACAAAAAGGCTTCTTTCCCGTAGCGCTGCCAGCGCTTTGGCGACAGGAGCGTCTTTGATATGCCCCTGCACGTCCACGTAAAAGATATATTCGCCCGGCACCAGTTTGGTGGGACGGCTCTCAATCATGGTCATATTCACGTTGTACATTTCGAATGCCGCCATCGCACGGAAGAGCGCGCCCGGACGGTTATGCACCGAGAACATCAGCGAGGTTTTGTCCTTGCCGGTCGGTTCCGGCTCGTTGTAACCAATCACGAGGAACCGCGTGCGGTTGTGCGGGTTGTCCTCGATGTGCTCGCAGATAATGGGCACATCATACATCTGCGCTGCCAGTGCGTTGGTGACGGCGGCGGATTCAGGGTCTTCTTTTGCCATTTCCGCCGCGCGGGCAGTAGTGGAGACCTCCACAATCTCTATACCGGGCAGATGTTGACGCAGCCACTGCTTGCACTGCTCACGAGGCTGTGCGCCTGTGTATACGCGCTTGACGTTTTCCAGTGTGGTCCACGACACCAGGTAATAGGTAATCGGCACGTAGAGCTCCGAACAGATTTTCAGGTTGGTGTGCATAAACTGGTCTAATGTTTCCGGGATAACGCCGGCAGTGGAGTTTTCCACAGGAACAACACCGTAATCTGCGCTGGAACGCTCGACCTCATGGAACACGTCCTGTATTGAATCCACCGGCACGAACTCACTGCTGGTGCCGAACTTGGTCACTCCCGCCTGATGGCTGAAAGTGCCCGGTGGTCCCCAATAGGCGATGACCAACGGCTTCTCCAGCGCGCGCGCCGCGGAGATAATCTCCCGGAATATCGCCCGCAACTGCTCGTTGGACAGCGGTCCCTTGTTCAGATGTGCCAGTCGCCGATATATCTGCTGTTCCCGTTCGGGCGTGAAGAACTGCGTTCGCGAACGCACCTTCATCTTGCCAATCTGCTGTGCCAGTTCCGCCCGCCGGCTCAGCAGGTGCAGGATTTGTTCGTCTATCTGGTCAATCTCTTTACGGAGGTCGTGTAAGGTCACAGGCACATCACCCCTGCGCGCATAACTTGTCGGGGCAGATTTCGGCTCGAGGTGGGGTTAATCCTGCCTGTACGGGAGGAACGAGCGCAATGCAAAGGGGATGGTTCGTCAGGCGCAGCCGTACCGAAGGGTTGGCGATAGATGAGATGAACGATGCATGGGTCAAATGTAACGGGTGTCAGCAGATTCTTTTCGCCCGCGATTTCGAGAGGAACCTGAAGGTGTGTCCGCGTTGCGGGCACCACCACCGTCTCTCCGCACGCGAGCGCATCGAGTTGCTGGCAGACCCGGCGACCTTCGTGGAGCGAGATGCGGAGGTGGTTTCCGCCGACCCGCTGGGCTTCCCCGAATACGCGGATAAATTGAGCAAGGGCAGGGCGAACTCCGGGTTGCCAGAGGCAATGGTGAGCGGAACCTGCACCCTGTCGGGCATTCCGATTGTGCTGGCGGTGGCGGACTTCGCCTTCATGGGGGGCAGTATGGGCAGTGCGGTGGGCGAGAAGGTAGCGCGAGCGATGGAGTATGCGTTAGAGCAACGTCTGCCGATAGTTATCTGCTCGTGCTCGGGCGGAGCGCGGATGCAGGAAGGTCTGCTCTCGCTGATGCAGATGGCGAAGACCTGTGCCGCCGCTGCGAAGCTGCATGAGATAGGCATACCTTATATCAGCGTGCTTACCGACCCGACGATGGCAGGAGTGCTTGCCAGTTATGCCTCGGTGGGCGATGTGGTGATCGCCGAGCCGGGTGCGCTCATCGGTTTCGCGGGACAGCGTGTGGCACAGCAGGCTCAGGTGGTAAAACCACCACCCAATTTCCAGACCGCCGAGTTCCAGCTGGAGCACGGGATGGTGGACATCGTGGTACCGCGTAAGGAACTGAAACACACTCTTCAGCGAATTCTCCGTTTTTTTACGGGGGGATAGACGAGGTGCGAACCATTCTAGACTTCGAAAAGCCGATTGCGGAGCTGGATGCCAATATCGAGGCGTTGAAGCGTATCACGGCGGAACAGGGTATCGACAAGAGCGAGCAAATCGCCGCGCTGGAGCGGGACCGCGAACGGCTGTTACGCGAAATTTTCCGCAACCTGACACCCTGGGACCGTACCCTTCTGGCGCGTCACCCGCAACGCCCTTACGCGCTGGACTATATCCGTGTGATTTTCGATGACTTCATCGAACTGCACGGTGACAGACAGTTCGGTGATGACGGAGCCATCATCGGAGGCATGGCGTGGCTCAACGAGAAGCCGGTGATGGTTATCGGTCAGCAGAAGGGGCGTGACCTGAAGGAACGCCAGCGGCGCAACTTCGGCATGGCAAAGCCAGAGGGGTATCGCAAAGCGCTTCGGCTGATGCATCTGGCGCAGAAGTTCGGACGACCGGTGATTACCTTCGTGGATACCCCTGCTGCCGACCCGGGCGTGGAATCGGAGAGCCGGGGCATCAGTGAGGCTATCGCACGCAACCTGCGCGAGATGATTATGCTCAAAGTGCCCATCGTTTCCATCGTTATCGGAGAGGGAGGCAGTGGTGGTGCGCTGGGTATCGCGGTCGCCGACCGTGTGTTGATGCTGGAGTACGCCATCTACTCGGTGATTCCGCCTGAGGGGTGCGCGGCGATTCTGTGGCGCGACCCAAAGCGTGCCCCCGAAGCGGCAGAGGCGTTGAAGCTAACCGCTCATGATGCTCAGCGCTTCGGCGTGGTGGACGAGGTGATCGAGGAGCCGCTGGGAGGCGCACACCGCGACCCTCTGGCGGCGGCGCAGACGGTGAAAGAGGCATTGTTGAGACATTTGCCTCCTCTGCAAAAGCTGTCTGTGGGTAAATTGCGCGAGAGCCGCTACGAGCGGTATCGCAATCTGGGGATGTGGCACATCGCCACAGAATAACCAAAAGAGCCGACAGCGTTCTTCGCCGTCGGCTCCACTACCTGTTACTCTCTTCTACGTCTGCATCGCCTGAATCTGCGACCACAAGTTCTGGATGCGCACATAGCAAGCGACATGTCCATCACAGCTCGCAGGCAGAACATCTTCTTTCTCCAATCGTATCACCCGATCACTGCCTACCTGCCTGTACACGCCTGGAGCAACGCGCTCTCCCGCAAGGAAGAGCTCTTCCGCGAATTGGTCGTTTTCCGGTCGCTGCCACATTGCTGGTATCCCCCCTCGAATACAGTCACGATGCAGCATGACCAGCACCTGGGAACGCGCTGCATGACTGTTCCCATGTTTCGTCTGCAGTTTGCCCCTTTTCTCAGCGAACCGGAACCACAACCACAAAAGAGAAAGCCCGGAGCGTTCTGCTAATTGGTTCTTATTGTAGCAGACTTGGGCGCAAAAATCAACTAAATCGCAAGGTTTTTTCAAAAAAATCTTACGATTACCGTATATCGTACTGGGGCATTAAGCGGGTTGTTAAATACAGAATGCCCTAAGCCGTTACCAACAGCCCTTCCTCGGGTATCCATTGACGCAAGTAGTCCGCATTGCGCTTCAGCTCGTCCAGAATCACGTCCTCGCGTTTGGTGGAACCGGGGATAATTTCGCAAATCAGGTAAATGTTCTGTGGCAGAGGCAGCCACTCCGCCCAGGGCTGCTGGTCGCGCTGGCGCAGGCTCTCCGCAATGGCGTCCAGCACTTTCGGTATCTCGATGTGTCCCTTTGCATTGTATTCCGGGGTGAAGGGCCAGTGCGCGCTGGCATCTGGTGTGGTCTGCTGGAGATGGATTACCTCCGCCGCTGTGCCGAACCGCCGTATCCATTCGGTGTAGTCTAGGTCGTCGCCGCGTAAGCCGTAGTGCATCCCCGCGCAGTGCCCCACGTCCAGCGTCAGGTAGACGGGTATGCCCTTGCGTTCGCGGTTCACCTCTACCAGAAAACGCTCCGCCTCCGCCAGCGTCCACGGCGACTCGCTGGGGATGTACATCTGCTCTTGATACAGAACACGGATGCCCTTTTGCGCCAGCGCTTCAGAAAGCTCGCGGAAGATGGCGTGCTGTTGGCGCAACGCTTCCTCATGGCGAGCGGGGTCGGACAGTACTTCCACCGAGAAGGCGTCCCAATGTCCCCCGATGGCATCCACGCCCATCGCATTGGCGATATCGGCGCACTCGATAATCCATTCCTTCATGCGCTGGCGCACGCGCGGGTCGGAGTGGCTCAAGCCGTGAAATCGGTGCGTGGCAACGCCCGTATAGATGTCATTGATGAACACGCCGTATCGTTGAGCCGCCTCGCGAGTCGCGCGGGCGGTTTCCATCTGATACTCTTTGTTGCCGGAGAAGAAGGGGTCTAACACATCCGCACAAAACGAATGCACCCGATAACCGCATTCGCGCGTCAGGCGCATCCAGTTTTCGGGTTCCTCCCAGCGGCGGGTAATAAATGCGCCGTTAATGCCCAACCACAGTCGTAAGCTTTTGCTCATCTCTCCTCCTCAAACGGCTTCCAGCGACAGGATGCCATATCTACCCGTCCATCCTCATGAAAACGTACGCCTTCCTGCTGTAACAGGTGACGCTGCAAAGCCGCCATGCGCGGGTCACGTTTAGCAATCAGCAGGTCGCCCTCTTTGCCCACCACGCGCCACCAGGGTACGCTATCGGGGGCATGGTACATCACCCGGCCCACGATACGTGCTGAAAGAGGCGGCATCATCCAGTCGCCCACCTGCCCGTACGACATCACCCTGCCAGCAGGAATCTGCCGAACAAGGTCATATACTTCTTTCATCAGGCTGTCGTCGCTTCGACGGCGTAACATTTTGCTTCCCGGTATAGTCTGTATGGTGGACGGACGGCAGGAGATTTCGCTAAGGATGTTGCCGAATCCTGCCATACTTAGTGTTGCAGACACAGCAGGAGAGAGGATGCGAACCTATCTGAAAATCGCACTGTGGACGGTCGCAGGGTTGCTGGTGCATACAGCGGTGGTCGCCCAGCAGACGCCGGTACAGGCTGCGCCCCAGCTGTTCCGTTACCGCTTTGAGCCGAACACCCAGGCAAAGTATCGGGTAAACGCGCAGATGGCAGGCACCTTGCCACTGTTTGGTGGCTTGCCGGTGGAAAAGGTCGTACTAGATATGACGGTGGTGCTGAAGGTGCGTCAGGTACGTTCCGACGGCAATGCGGAGCTGGGCATCGACGTAGAGACGTTCAAAGCGGAGATGGACGGACAGGCGTTGCCTTTGCCGGTGGACCGCCTGCGTGCCAGTATACGCGACCTGGTGATTGTGGTTACTCCACAGGGCGAGGTGGTGGAGCGCAAGGGAGGCGGCGCGATGCCTTTCAACATCCCCCTTCCCGGCGCAGAGGTTAACCAGCTGCCGTTGCTGGTGCTTCAGCTGGTGTTTCCTAAAGAACCGCTTTCCGCCGACCAGGAGTGGAGCTACTCTCGTAAGATGACCACGCTCCCTGAGGATGCACCTGCGCAGTTCACAGCGCGATGGGTTCGGGATGAAGTGGTCAACGGTCTGGAAACCTCGCTGTTCAGCCAGAAGATGCGCTGGAGCCGGGTGTTCAAGGCGGACATCTTTGACTTGCCCACCTCCGACGAGAGCCTGGTGGTCAAGCAGATAAAGCAGGACGTCAGCGGTGAGGCACAGGTGTGGTTCAGCCGCGCCGACGGCAGGCTGGTGAAGGCGGCAATGGAGGCGCAGTATGAGCAGAACACCCGCTTGCTGAACGCCGGTGAGTCTGCGACGCAACCGGCTCCTGTACGCCTGACGGCAAGAGTGCAAATCACCCGCGAGGAGCTGGTTCCTCGTGGGTCATCAGACAAACAAACCGAACGGTAGAAAGAGGTGCGAAACATGCGACTCATGACACGAGTATTGTTGGCAGCTGCGCTGGTGACGCTGGTCAATGTAGCGATGCTGCCTGCGCTGGCGCAGGAAGGATACAAACTGCGCCGTGTCTTCAAGGTCAACGACATCCGCCGCTACAAGATGGTCATGGACATGAACGGCGAGATGCAAATGGGGCAAAACACTATGCCTCTGAATATGCAGATGGTGATGACCTACCGCGAAAAAGTGGCGGGCATAAAAGATGGCAAAGCCACCGTTCATTCCACCATCGAGAGCACGAAAATGTACATGAACGGGCAGGAGTTCGCCTCGCCGATGGCTCCGGACATGAGCAACGTGGTCATCACCACAGTGATCGACGACCGCAACAAGGTGCATGAAATCAAGGGGCTGGAAAGGGTAGCGATGGGTGCGCCCGGCGTGGGTAATATGAACTTCGGCACCGGCTTCAACTCACCTGCCATGTTCCCCGAAGGCGAGGTAAGGGTAGGGGACTCGTGGGAAACGGAGGTGCCCATCCCCAACGCGGGAGACCTGAAGTTTACCGCGAAGCATACCCTTGTGAATGTGGAGAAAGTGGGGGGAGTAGATGCCGCCCGCATCAGAACCGAGCTGGAGATACCCTTCGAAAAACTGATGGCGGCGATGGCAGGGCAAACCCCCGGCGGTATGCCGCCGATGACGGGCGTGATGAAGATGGTGGCGTTCACCTATTACGACCTCGCTACGGGCAACATCCTGAAAATGGACGGCGATATGGTCATGACCTTACAGATGCAGGGTGGCGCCAGCCCGCAAACGCCACAGAACATGCAGATGAACATGACCGCGAAGATGTCTCTAACGCAGGTGAAGGACGAGAAGCCTGCCGGGAAGTAAACGGCTGAGCCTTCATGTCTCACCTCATCCACCTTCGTACAGTTGCAATGGGTTGTGACTTCGGGGTGTTCGCCTTCGGCGAAGATAGGGGTCTGCTGCGCTCCGCGGCAGAGGTAGCTGTTGAGGAGATTGAGCGCCTCGAACATCTGCTCAGCCACTACCTCCCAGAAAGTGAGATTAGCTATCTCAACGCCCATGCTGCTAAAGAGCCGGTGCGCATACACCCCGAAGTTTTTGAACTGATAGAGCGTGCAGTACACCTGTCGGAAGAGACAGACGGGGCTTTCGATATCACTGTGATGCCGCTTGTACGCTGCTGGGGGTTTTTCGAAGGCATCGGGCAGATACCGGACAGCCGAACGCTGGCGGAGACTCTGGAGCGCGTGGGCTCTTCTCGCCTTCGTCTGAGTGCAGAAAACTTAACCATCGCTTTTGCCAGAGAAGGGGTGGAGGTGCACCTTGGCGCTATCGGCAAGGGATATGCAGTGGACAGGGCAATAGAGGTATTGCGCGACGCCGGTGTAGAGGCAGCGATGGTGCACGGCGGGTACAGCAGCGTGCGAGCGTATGGCGCGCCACCTGACACCGGTGGGTGGCAAATCAATCTGCCCCATCCCCTCTATCCCGACCGTAGCCTGGCGCATCTTTTGCTTCGCAATCGGGCGATATCGACGTCGTCGGCAGCCGAGCAGTACTTCGAACGCGCCGGACGGCGGTACGGGCATATTCTGGACCCCCGCACGGGCATGCCGGTGGAGAACGAACTGCTCTGCGTGAGCGTGCTGGCAGACGAGGCGACGGTAACCGACGCGCTGTCCACAGCCTTTTTCGTGCTTGGTGAGGAAGCAACACGCGAGTACATCCTTACCCACCCTGGGGTGCAGGTGGTGCTTCTGCGACAGGGGGACGAACAGACCGAGTGGATAGGCTGAAATCCTCCCGCGCAGGGGAACGTCGCTGGAGTGGTGAAGTATAATATGTATAGCGAAGATGTTCGCTGGTAACCTCATCTCCAGCTCTGAGGCGGTTCGAGGAGGACGAAGGTTCATGTTCAAGGACAAGCATATTCAGGTGTCCCGACGGGAGTTCCTGCGCGATTCGGCATGGGCTGCTGCCGCTGCCGCTTTCGCTGCAGCGTTTCAGGAGAGGGTAGAGGCGCAACAGAAAAAGAGCCAGTCGACGAATCTGGCGTTTCAACACAACGAGCCTGCGACGCGCTCCACCCAGCACCTGCAGCCGGTGAACATCGGCTTTATCGGCACAGGCACACAGGGACAGACTTTGCTACAACGTCTCGTGCGCATTCCGGGGGTGCGCGTGGTGGCGGTATGCGACATCTACCCACCCCACCTGTCGCGTGGACTGCACATGACAGGCTCTCAAGCCATGAGTTACAGAGACTACCGGAAACTCCTGGAGCGTAAGGACATCGATGCGGTCATTATCGCAACACCTCTGCACCTGCACGCGCCGATGACCATCGATGCCCTGCAGGCGGGTAAGCACGTATTCTGCGAGAAGACGATGGCTTATTCCATCGAGGATGCGCGACGGATGGTGCAGGTCTCGCGTGAAACCGGTAAGCACCTGCAGATTGGGCATCAGCGTCACTACAGCCCTATCTACGCGCACGCTCGCGAGATGATGGTGGAACAAGAGGTGATCGGCAAGCTGGTGCATGTGCGGGCATGGTGGCACCGTAACAACTCGTGGCGACGTCCTGTGCGCGATAAGCAATATGAGGAGTTGCTGAACTGGCGGCTCTATCGCAAGTACTCGCAGGGGCTCATGGCGGAACTTGCCAGCCACCAGATCGATGTCATTAACTGGTTCACCGGCACAACGCCCGTTTCGGTGATGGGTATGGGCGGTATTGACTACTGGCAGGATGGGCGCGACGTATGGGACAACGTAGAGGTCATCTACGAGTATCCCAACGGTGTGAAGGTGGTGTACACCTCTATCCTGTCCAACCAGTACGATGGCTACGCCGAGCAGTTCATGGGCGACAAGGGCACGCTGCTGCTCACCAATGAAAAGGACGGCTTCCTGTTTAAGGAGCCGATGGCTGAAGAACTGGGCTGGGAGGAACATGCGAAGAAGGCTGCTGGCAAAGGCGGCACTACCGGTCTGGTGCTGGATGTCACCGCCACCAAGAAGAAAGGCACCGGTGCGGTGATCGGTGGGCGGAAAATGGAAGCGGGCTACGAGATGAAGGATGCCTACGTGCTGGAGCTCGAGAGCTTCATCAATGACGTGGTGCGCAACGGGCAAAAACCGCTGTGCGATGCTGAGGTGGGCTACAAGGCGGCAGTTGCTGTGTTAACCGCGAACAAGGCGATCGAGCAAGGCACCAGGATTGTCTTCACGCCCGATATGTTCCAGGTTTAAACACGAGGGCGGTGACGCGCTCTCGCACCGCCCTTTGCCTCGCTGTTCAAAACTGATAGGAGTAGTAAACGGCGATACCTTGCTGGCGTGCGTACTCCTCCACGTCCCGTTCGGAAATCATGTGGGTAACCAGTATCGGGAACGGGTTCGGGTAGGCTCCCTGCAACCTCTGCAACTTGCGGCGTATGAAGGCGTCCACATCGTTCTTCGAGAGCTGTGCCTTGCTTTCGCCGACGATTGTGATGGTATCGCCGTTGCGCCGTGCCTGCCCGAAGATGTTTACCTCAATATACTCACCGGTATTGTCTGCTACGAACTGCCGCTTCAACTCGCTTTCTACTTCTATGCCGAAATCCCGTTCGAGCAGGCGTGGTAATGCCCGGTATGCTTCGTTCTCGATAGTGTATCCAACGGTGATTGAAAGCCCACCTACCTGCTTGCGAAGGTCGTCCAATCCCTGTGTCAACCGACGAATGTCTTCTTGTGTCTGCTGTTGCACTTCGATGAGTTGCTGCATCATCTTCTGCAAGTTGCCGATTTCCTGAGAGTGTTGTTGTGTCACCTGCACCAGCTCCGCCGTTTGCCGGCGCAGTTCCGCAATCTCCTGCGAGTGGCGTTCGGTTACCTGCACCAGCCCTTTTACGGTTTCCCGCAGTTCCGCAATCGCTTCGGTGTTGCGCTGGGTCGCCTCCCGCAGTTCCGCAATCGCTTCGGTGTTGCGCTGGGTCGCCTCCCGCAGTTCCGCAATCGCTTCGGTGTTCTCGCGCACCATCTGGCGCAACTCTGCTATCTCCTGCGAGTGGCGGTCGGTCACCTGAACTAGCTTCTCTAATGTCTGTTCA
>CALJAP010000046.1 GCA_938027655.1 uncultured bacterium
ATCTGTGGGCTATGTGCGCTTCTACAATGGGAATAGCACGTGGTATTGACATCACGGCATGAAAAGAGTATGATAGTGCCGAGTATAAATACTTACTACCTGAAGCCGCAGCTCAGGATGGCGGCTGGCAATGAGAGCAGACCAAGGCGAAAGGCAGGCGGTGTGTCGTGTTAGCACCGGAGCAAAAACCTGAACTTGTAGTGCGTGTTGACCAGAGAGTTATTCAGGCAGCCCAATTGCTACAATGCAACACGCTGGAGCTGGAAAGCGCTATCGAGCAGGAGCTGGTCGAAAACCCTGCGCTGGAGCGAATAGAGAGCGCACCGGACGATACCGAAATCCGTCAGATGCACTTGAGAAGGGGTAACCTTGAGTACATCTATGAGGGCGAAGGCAACGAACCCCTGGAAATAGAGATGGACCCTATCGGTAATGCCGCCGATGAGAGCCTGACCCTGCGCGAGTACCTCAGTCGCGAGTTGCGTGCGCAGCTGCCTGAGCGCCAGCACGCGATTGCTGATTATATTCTGGATAACCTGGACGAGCACGGTCTCCTTCCCGATTTCGACTGCGAGCGTGCCTCCTTCGAAACGGGAGCATCCCCTGAGGAGATTGAGGAGGTTCTGCAGGTGCTACAGTCTATGGACCCGCCCGGCATCGGAGCGCGCTCGGTCCAGGAATGTATGCTCCTGCAATTGCGTTACCTGCGCGAGCAGGGGCAGGGCAATCTGCTGGCAGAACGGATTGTAGAGAAGTACTACCATCGACTGGTAGACCCTCCGGTACGACGAATCGCCCGCGAATTGCGAGCCAGTAGCGAAGAGGTAGAAGACGCCCTGAAATACATCCGCGAAGCGTTGCATCCCTACCCGGCATATCGCTTCCGTACTCCGTGGGGATTGCCATCACCTTCCTACCAAACCGTTGTCAAACCGGATGTCATCATCCGACGTAACCCCCATGGTTTCGAGGTGGAAATAGTCCGACCGCGCTGGATTCTTATTGTCAATCCTCAGTGGCGTGAGCAATACGAGAAAATCAAAGCCAACCCATCTGCGTACTCGAAGGAAACCATCAAACAGGTGGAGGAGTATGTCGAGCGTGCGGAAAAGTTTCTCCAGAATATGGAGATACGCTATCGTACTCTGCATCGTGTTACCCGCGTGGTAATCGACCACCAGTTTGCGTTCCTTGAAACTGGCTCGCACACGTTCCTCAAGCCTCTCACGCGCACGCAGGTGGCTGCTCAGTTGCGCCTTCACGAGTCTACCGTCAGCCGAGCCATATCCAACAAGTGGGTGCTCATCCCAACCGACGACCTGATACCCTTCTCGGATTTCTTTACGCCTGCCCTGAGCCTCCATCAGGCGATACAGGAAGTGATAAGCTCCGAAGACCCATACCGTCCCTATAGCGACCAGCAAATCGCCGAAATCCTTTACCAGCGATGGGGTATCAAAGCGACCCGGCGCACGATAGTGAAGCATCGCAATCGGATGCATATCCCGTCGTCACGAGAAAGAAAGAGGAGGAGATGATCGCTGAGGGGTTCACAGGGAGCATTGCCCTGGTTGACCTGACGCACCTCCATCGCCTCGACACCTCTGATGCCCATCGCCGGCGACAGGTATGGGACGAACTGCACCTAGTGACCGCCCTGCAAGGTATCGCCAACCGTCGTCAGCCGCGCCTGTACGTGATTTTCGTTGGGGATGATGCGCGCGGTAGTGTCGACTACCACTGGCTAGAACACCTGCGCAAGCCGGGAGAGTGGCTCCATCGTGCCCGGTTCGAGAAGGTAAACGACCCCATGGAGCTGGTGCAACGGTTCCGCCGCTCCGTCAACGGGCTGGTGGTGTGGGATGAACGCGTACCTGCCACCGCTCTGGTGGCTTCCACTGCCGCCGGGGTGGATAATCTACTGCCGGTGCGCTACGACCCGACCCCTGATTCTCTCTACAGTCGCCTCTCGCAGGGCAGAGGCGCGCTGCCGGTTCGCCTTGCGCTCATCCGTTCGGATGGTAGCCCCCTTTTCACCGGAAGAGGCAACCTGGGTCCGCTCTCGTTGCCCAGCACCGGCAGCGCCAAGTGCGACGCGCTAATGTGGGCAGTGGGTACCTACCTACGCAGGGGAAAATGCGCCCCCGGCGTGCTGGGCTACTACAGCGATGCGAACTGGCTAACAGGGCGGGTGAATCTGCCCCTTGAACGCACTATGCTGTGCAATCACGACTACTTCATCGCCCGAAAAGGGTTTTTCTTCGACCTGTCCCCATGGGAAGATACCAGGCCTGTCGACGACCCTGAACAACCGATTGGTTCGGACGTGCGTACGCTGAAGGCGATACTGAGCGCCTCGTACGAAATGACAGACGGCGGCATGACCCTAATCGGTGGTTTCGTTCCGTGGGATTTCAAATACACCAGGGCGGTAGGCGAACCGCATGGAGCGGTGGAGGCGGAGTGGCGGTTTGTGGAAATCGCCTCCTGTTTCAACGCCTATCTGGATGCCGACGCTCCTGCGCTTGGCGCGATGGCGAACGCTTCCTTTTTCAGGCATTACCCCCTGCAGAAGCGTTATACTCAGCCGCATCCCACCTTGAGCGACCTGCAGCGCGAGGGCTACGTGCTCTCCAACGGCATGGTTGCCCCCTATAGCTTTGTGGCGTTTTACGTGGGCGATTACGATTCCAGCGCATGGTTCTACCGGATGATCCCCCGCCTGTGGAGCGACCCGGCACGCGGCAAGGTACCGCTGGCCTGGGCGTTTAACCCCAATCTGGCGCACCGATTTCCGGTAGGAATGCACTTTGTGCGTCGCAACGCTTCATCCAACGATTACTTCATCGCCGGCGATACAGGCGCGGGCTACCTCAACCCCGGCTACCTGAGCCGTCCTCGCCCCCATAGCGGCTTGCCAGAAGGCTGGAAAGCATGGGAGGCGCACTGCCAGCGAGAGTACAACCGCTGGGATATTCGCATCACCGGATTCATCATCGATGGCAACGCTCGTGGATTGGACGAACGCGGACTGGATGCCTACGCCCGTTTTTCTCCCGACGGAATCGCCGCGCAGAAAATACCCGAGCAGGGGATGCACGGCACGATGCCCTACCTGCGTATGCGGGATGATTTGCCGGGCGTCGGCGGACTACAGATGCCGCACGCGCTGGACGTCGTGGGCAGCCGTCTTACCGGTGAAAAACCTCAGTTTCTGTTGTTCCGTACCATCCTGTGGACGCCTTCGCATCACCTGGAGTTGAAACGCGCCATCGAGGAGCGCTACCCGGGCACGAAGGTGGTGCATACCGGCACGCTGTTCGCTCTGCTCAAACAGCACCTGTCCGTAAGGAACCGGTAGTTAGTTGTCAAATTTGCCATGTCGCATGGACGTTTGCGGCTAAAGCCGCGCCCTTCCAGACGAAGCCAGCCTGCGCTGGCTGTCAAGGTCCATTCTTGGAGAGCGAGGCTCCGTCCGAGCCGTACGAAGTATCCTCACCTGACCTCCCCGTGGACGGGGGAGGGCTGGGCTGGGGCTCAACCGGCTCACCAGCAGGTTCGCCCTCCAGTGCAGTGATTCCGGGATGAACGAAGACTACTGCTCTGGAAGGTGATGGGGCTCTTCTGGGGAAGAGGTTTCATGTGTCCAGCGCACGCGCCTGCGGCTGTGGCGGGGTGCCGGCTCTGGCGCTGCTGTTCTCCCCGTGCCTATCCACAACACACCGCCAAACGCCATCAGCCCCACCAGAAAGAGGAACACCGCAAACATCTGCTTCCCCTGTAGCCATTCTGAACCGCCATGTCCGATGAAATACAGCGCAACTGCCGTCAGATAACTCTGCTGCGACCAGCGCGGGCTCTCAAACCACACCTCACCGATACCCGCCAAACCGCTGAAGAGGGCAATTCCCAGCCACATGGCAACAAAGGCGTAGTCCGTCCACACCGCCTCATGCCATTCCACCATGCGCACCCCGTCCCACATGCGGTTCAGCGAGAACACGCACACCCCAAAGCAAATCAGCACCAGCGCGTAGCGCCGCAACTGTGGGATGAGGAAAGCAACAACCACCAGCGCCAGCAGTAATGTAGATGTGCTGGAGCCGCCCAGCTGGTGCAGCACCCCTTTGATTCGCACCGCCAGAATACCCAGCACCAGCGGCAACACCGTCTCCAGAATCTGCTTCCAGCGTACAGGGCGTGCTGGTATGGCTCTCACCCCTGTAGTAACGCGGCGAGCACCTCTTCCGCCTCGTCGCGCACGTACTCGCCGAATTCGGTCGCGCGAAGCAGGATGGTTTCCAGCGAGAGCGGTTGTGGGTGCGTCGCGTTAAACTGAATGAAAAAGAAAGCGGTATCCGCGTAAAACGGCTCGATGCGCAGGTCGCAGGTGAAAGGAGGGGATTCGTAGGTGAACCGCAAGCCGATGCCGCGCAAGCCCTGTTCGAACAACGCGCGCACCTCCGGCGCACTGAGACGCAGAAACCGCTCTACCGAGAGCTCGGTCGCAGCGCCTTCTGCCTCGTGGTGCGCAATCCACTGGATGCCGGCAACAAATCGGTCATCCAGCAACAGCGCGTCACGGGTGCGAATCAGCGTTCGCTCGGCATCGCGCAGGTCCGCAGAGATGTTCTCGCCATCATGGATGAAGATAATCTGATGCTCTGCCAGCATCACACTGCGCCGGTGTAGCGGGTCGACGTATGCCACAAAGCCCGGTATCGGCGCGGGCTGAATGGTAAACGGCACCCCCAGTGCCTGTAACACGTGGCTCTTGCGCACCTCTCCCAGCTGCCCGATGGGGGCGTTCAGGTTAATCTGCACCTGCTTGAGTTGCATCTTCAGGTTGCCGCCTTTCTCTCTGGGGAGCTAATGTACCCCTGCCAGCGCCGTCTTCATCGGCAGATGTAGCGACTGGCAAACTTGCGTCACCACCGCACGCAGAGAGCTTTCCGTACCCTCCAGAGGCTGCGCTCGCTGCAGCACAAACTCCCTCACGCTCAGCTGACCCTGTGCCAGCTGAGGGAGGATGGTCTGCACCTCTTGCGCGTCGATTCGCAAGGTATAACCGTTCAGCCGCAGGAAGGTCATCGTTGCTACCAGAGCAGTCCACTCGTTTCCCTGTTCAAACGGCTTATCCAGCAGTAACCGACGGAACATCCGCGCCGCCTGCGTCAACACATTGCGACTGTCCCCATAAGAATACTGGCTGTACACCGCGTTTTCTAAACGGTCAAACTCGTAGCTCTGCGGTGAGCCGGTGACCGCAGTATTGATCCAGATGACATCGTGAACGGTCAGATAACGCATCGTCTCCCTCGTGCAAAACGGGTTCTCACTGCACGAGCATTATACCACACCGGTTGGGGAATGGGAACTCCGGCATATATACGTATGGGGTTCCCGCGGCACTATGGAATAATTGTTAACGGTTGCCTTCGGCGGTACGACCCTGCCGCGCCTACGGAAGGGAAGGTAGCCTGTTTTTCAGGGAGGATTCTTATGCGGTTGCTGATGACACTGGCTTGCAGTGTCGTTGTGGTTTTACTGGTGTTGCTATGGGAGCACCCCAAAGGCACAGCGCTGGCAGCCCTCGGCACGCCGGGGATGCTTCTGGGAGCATGGGCGTGGGCGCTGTGGTGGCGCGACCGCGCCGCAGAGGTGCATCTGCGCGAAATGACGGAGCAACACCGCCGCCGCGATGTGACCACCGGCATGTGGAACCACTACGCATTGCACGAGCTTCTCGAGCAGAAACTGAGCCAGGCAGCCGAACTAGAGTGTCCACTCTCGATCATCCGTATAGACCTTGACCGCTTTGCACTGTTCAATGCCACTTACGGTCACGCAGCGGGCGACGATTTACTCCGGCAGGTTGGGCGTACCATCCAGACGCTTTTGCCACCGGAGGTCACCGCAGGGCGCTATGACTCGGACGAGTTCTTGATTATTCTGCCAGGCACCGCACGAGGGCAAGCGATGACCATCGCCCGCCACCTGCGCGAGAAGATACGCCAGACCACGCTGGCTCAATCGGCAAATGGGCAGGCTATTCCCATTACCGCAAGCGTCGGTGTTGCCTGCTTCCCTACCGACGCCACCAGCGCGCAGGCACTGCTATCCGCCGCCGAGGACGCCATCTCTGTAGCGAGACAGAACGGCAGTGGTGTTGCCGATACTCGCTCCAGCTGGCGCACGCGCTATCGTATCCGTGTGGATGGCGCGTTCCCCACTCTGGAAGCGATGGTCATTGCCATCGACAATAAAGACCACTACACACGCCGACACTCTGAAGAGGTTACCGAATATGCGCAGTGGATAGCCGAGGAGCTGGGCTTATCCGACGAGGAAAAGCACATCTTGCGCCTTGCAGGTCTGGTGCACGACGTGGGTAAGATTGGCGTTCCCGATGAGGTGTTGCTCAAGCCCGATATGTTGACCGCCGACGAATATGAGGCGATGAAGCAACACGCGGTACTGGGCGCAGTGATGTTGGCCGCCTTGCCCGGGATGGAGCCGGTTGTGCCGGTAGTGCGTTCGCACCACGAGCGCTGGGATGGGAAAGGTTACCCCGATGGTCTAGCCGGCGAGGAGATACCCCTTCTGGCACGGCTTCTCGCCGTTGCCGACGCCTTCAGCGCGATGACTGCCGACCGACCCTACCGCAAGGGAATGGACTGGCATTCCGCGCTGGCTGAGCTGCAACGGCAGAAGCAGAAGCAGTTTGACCCACTGATGGTAGACGCTTTCATGGCGGCGGTGAACAAACGCAGGTATACGCAACAGCGGGGGGAAGAGGAGCTGTTGGCGGCAGCGTGAGATTGTTTACCCCAGACAAAGAGGGCGCGCAGGGTTTCCGCGCCCTCTTTTTGTTGCCCGGTTTGCTCGGTTTAGCGAAGCGCTCTGGGCGTGTCAGAGCACTGCCCTGCACGCTTCAGATCCCAGTTGCAGTTGGGGTCAATCACGATACCCCACAGTTCATACGAACCGCCGTACGGACCACCTGCGACCAGCCACTCGTCGCGCTTGCGCCCCTTGATGGGGTCGGTGGGGGCAGTGGGGTTCGGGTTGCGGCGTGCACGCACTACCTTCGCATGACCGTCTGCGTAGGCACAGTTCACCATCTCGTTGTGACGCGGGGCAATCGGGCTGTAGAACTGCACGTCCAGCCAGCCGTCATAAAACGCGGCGGTTTCCGCGGGGTACTGCAGCTCCGCCTCGCGGATGGGTGGCACGGCAGTGTTCATGCCCAGCGGTGCACCCCAGTTACCGTCATCAAACAGCGCGTAGTTTCCGTTATACGAGGCATAGCGGAAGTTGCCGGGCGAGGTCAACGCGCCTCCGGTCAGCATCTGAATCATGCCGTGCCAGTCGATCTCGGTGGGGTTAGATGGACACCGCAGGATATCGGCGTTCTTCACGTACGGCACATGGGCATCGTAGAAGCTGAACCAGACGTTGGGAGCAATAAAGTACAGGTTCATGGCGTACGTCTCGTCGTAGTCCTGCGTGTACATCTGCACCGCCAGAGCAATCTGCTTTGTATTGCTCAAACACGAGGTTGCCCGCGCCTTCTCGCGCGCCTGCGCGAACACAGGGAACAGGATGGCTGCCAGAATCGCGATAATCGCGATAACAACGAGCAGTTCAATCAACGTGAACGCTCGCCGGTTGGTGAAAAGGTTTCGCATCAAAGACCCTCCTCTTGGATAGTTTACCGAACGCCTCTGCAGGCGATACCGGTAGCATGTTCTCTCCCTATATCTTAGTATGGTGAAGCGCATCATGTCAAGAGCTTGCACGGTTGCGAAGGCAAAAACTGGTAAAGATCAGGAGTGGAGTATAAATTACAAATAGCCTCCTTGTGCCCGCACTTCGGCTTTCGCTTGTTGTTCCTGTACGCTCCTAACACTGAAGTGATACACGGTTTCCATTAGCGCCAGCACCATTGTGGGAGCAATGATGCGGTTTCGAATCCAGAATACCGGTTCGAACTGTGCCGAGATAATCAGCGCCATGAAACCAACCCATAACGCCAACAGCCACGCCCGCGCCTGCGCATCGGGGGCGCGTTTGAACAGATAATAGCCGCGCCCAATCCCCGTTAGCCAGAGTATCAATAAGCCGATAGCGCCCACGATACCCCCCTTGGCAACAATCCACCAGAAGGAGTTATGGATATATGTCGTCTTGCTGAAGACCATCCCCATGTACGGACTGGTGTCCAGACGCACCGGCAAATTTGCCGACCACCCGAAGCCGAACCAGGGAGATTCGGGCAATCGGCGCAAGATATACGTCATTTCATAGGTGCGTTGTCCTATGGAAGAGACGCCAGCATGTGAAAACTGCATCGGGTTCTCGCGGAAGGTGCTCAGAAAACGCCTCTCTATCTTGGCAAAGAAGGTGTCGGATTGGTACATTTTCAAGGGGCTGACTATTGCCGCTGTGATCAGCACAAAAACAACCACCAGCACGCTACCGATGAGGGTGTTCACTTTGGTACGTGTGTCGCTGAACCACCAGAAAATAGCCAGTGCGAACAACGCGCTGAACCACGAATGGCGGGTGAGCGTCATCAAGATTGCCATCGCGTAAACGAAAGCCAGTGTCAGCCAGCCAAAACGCTTGCCGCCGGAGGAGACGGCAGACATCTGCACGGCGATCAGCAAGCCAACTAGAATCAGGTTTTCGCCCGGCGGTAGCACGCGCAGTAGCCCCTCAGTTTGCTCAAGGCGAATGTCTTTTTGGGTCAGCTTCAGGAAGAACAGAGCCTGTTCACCGACGATTGCCTGCAGGATGGTAGGTATCGACCCGATAAACACCACCGCCAGAATACCGATTTGCAAGGTGCGCAGTTTGCGTTCACTGGTAGCTACTCCAAGAAACACGAAGTACAACAACCACATGATGTTGTGCTGGATGACCGAGAGTTCCTGGCGATAGGATAGCCCTGTCACAAACACATGATAGAGAAAAGTAACAGCGATGCTGATAAGCAGAAAAAGGACCACCGCAATGCTGGACGGGGTAAACCAGAGTGCACTGTTGACATTCACACCGGCGCATGCCCGCACGATAACTATCAGCAAACCGTACATCACCAGAATATTGGGCAGTGTAATGCCCTGCTCTCCCAGAGCCAACGCATCCCAGAACACTGTGGAAATCAACGAGGCAACCGCAAAAGTGACGCTGATAATAGTCCACTCCGGGCTTACCGCGAAGAAAGGCAACAGCACCAGGGAGACAACAAGCAATCCGGTAAGTATCCACGCCTCATTAATCACCGAAACGGTCAACAGCCACCCGCCCGCCAGCGCAACGGCAAGCATGATTAAGCCGAGGCGACGTGGCAAGTTGAAGAAATCCGCTACCCGTTCGCTCAGCCGGTAGTAGGCTATCAGTACCCGATGATAGAATTGAACAAACACCCCTGACACGCCGGACATCGCGTTCACCTGCCTGCGTCTCTACATGGTGTTCCTATTATACGCGGTAACGCAAAAGATTGCCAGAGGGGATGCCCAAAACCCGCAAAAATACTTACCGCACACGTGCGTGGAAGGTGCGCGTGAGAGTCTGAGAGGCGGAGAGAGTGGGGATGAACCACGTTAACGTACGCGCTGTTTGGTCGTAGATACCACCGTCGCTTGCGCTGCCCACTACAAACTGCATCGAGTCGGGAACGGGCACGCGCACGGCCAGCATGTTCAGAGAAGCGGAGGAGGTATTGGTAATGCTCACAGTGAACCGGACAACGTCGCCTGGTTGCGGGGAGGAAGTTGTATCCGGCGACACGGTGATTTGCAGGGCGTTGTTCGGTTTCACTAGGATGAGTGCGCTACGGGACGACAGGTCCACCGTCCCCTGCCTGTATCGTTTACCGGTCACATCCACGTAGTCGGCGTCAATCGGTACCGTGAAGGTCTGGGATGGGTGCATGTTCACCAGCACCAGCCCGTTGCTGAACCGTCTGCGAAAGACGCCACCACTGCTCCTGTCGCCAGCGATCAACGTATACGACTCGGCGGGTTGCCCGATGGGGAGCTCGTAGTCGAGCAGGTAGTCGGGGGTCTGCTTATAGGTCTCGGGTGAAATGTGAAAACAGGTGTACTGGTTCACGTTCAACAGAGCGCATCCCAGCAGGTATCGTCGCGTTTGCTCTTCGGCAGCGGTCGCTCGTCCCTGTACCATGTACCGAACGGGGCGAGGCACGTTCAGTCCATCGATGTGCTGTAGCTGGATAGCAGGATGCAGGAAGAAGAGTGTGCCGCCGGATTTCACGCGCACCCAGTTTTCCGCCAGTACAGCGTCTGCATACTGCATCCAGGTCTGGTAGATAGGGTCTCGGTTCCACACCCATCCGAAATTCTGGATGACCTTCAACCCCGCTTGCCGGATAACAGGCACGACGGCGGAGATGAAGCTGGTCTGGGCGGACTGAAACTCGGCGTCGTTGGCATACTGCTGACAGGTCAACCCTGCCAGAGACAGGTAGTTATACGTCATGCTGTCGATAAACACCCCATCGAAGCCGCACCGTTGCGCCAGCTGCACCGCTCTGCTCGCCCATCGCTGTTGCAAATCCGCCTTGCCCAGGTCCACCAGCAGGTTTTGGGGATACCCCAACTCCGGTATAGGGTTCCCCTGCAAATCGGTCAACAGCCAGTCCCTGCGGATGGTGGTCACATACTGGTAATCCAGCGGGTCCATCCAGCCGGGGATGGAGCTGCTGGTGGCGACAGAACTACAATAAACATAGACCTCGATGTTCGGATTGTAGTGTTTGAGCGGTCTCGCGTAAATCCAGTCCAGCGGATGGAGCATCACGATATCGTAGCGGCGTGCGGTTTCATAGATATCGGGGTGCACTGCGAACAGGGTGTAAGTGCGGATGTTGCGTCGTACGGCGATGGGTATTTCCAGCATCTCCCCGTTCGTCAGCGTGACATTATCCACCCAGAACACCGCATCACCGGAGCCACTGCCGCGCACGTTGAGCACAATACCGACGCTCACGCGGTCGGTGCCCTCCGGCACTTGGAGGGACGCCTGATACTGTTGCCAGTCGGCGTTCGGGGTCTCTATACGCCGCTCGTCTGCCGTGATCGTGCTTCCGTCGGTACGTACCGCCGCAAGGCTCAAGCGTAGTACCGCGTTGGACAGCGCGCCCGTTTTCGCCTGAGCACGCATCACCAGACGGTCGCCGATTTTCAGTCCGTTGCGCCCCACCTTTACCGAGCGCCGGAGGTTCCATGTGCTGCCCGGCGGGGCGTTAATTGTGCTGAACTTCAGACTGCTTTTTCCTTGCGAGCGCGTGATGGTGTCCAGACCAACAGTGTAAGAAAAAGATGTCTCCTGTACGACATCCCAGCCGTCGGGAAGGTTGCTTGTAGAAGCGTATTCCATCATGCCGAGCGTCATCAAGATGTCGCGTTCTCTCAGTTCGGCATGAGTGGTGGAGGTCGCCAACCAGATTAGCCCCACAAAAAGGGCGTAATAACCGACGGTACGGGTCATTCTCCCTTCCCCATCCTGGACCCTCAGCATATTTGTCCGCTTGCGGTCGGGACCTTTGAGGCGAGAACAGGCAGTTCCTCTGGTTTCCCGGTTGCCCCCTGGCGTGTTATAATTCTCAAAGAGTTCCCGTACCGTTATTATTCCACACGCTGGGGGCGAATCGGGCGTTGCAATCAAAAGGTGTTGAACGTTCCTTTACTCGAGGCGTAGCGTGGGTGAGCGTAGGCTCGTTGAGCGCGCGTGCCATCACGCTGATTAGCAGTGTGTTGCTGGCTCGCCTTCTCCTGCCCGAACATTTCGGCTTGTTCAATATGGCGATTATCGTGGTGAACGCGGTGCAGATGCTCCCCGATCTGGGGCTCGGGCAGGCGCTGATTGCGCATCGCGGAGATACTCGCAAGGCGGCGAACACCATCTTCCTTCCGGTGATGTTCACCGCTACCGTTGCAGCGCTGGTGGTGTGCGCTGTGGCGAATACCATCGCGTCGGTAATGAAACAGCCGGCGGTGGCTCCCCTGTTGCGTGCACTGTCGCTGAACATTGTGGTGATGGCGGCGGCTTCGATACCTGTGGCGTTAATGCAGAAGGCTCAGCGCTGGCGTGCTCAGGCGCTTACCGAGTTCGCAGCGCCGCTGGTGGCGGCGGTGGTCATGGTTACTCTGGCTGCGCTGGGCTATGGGGCATGGAGTATCGTCTGGGGCAACATCGCTCGCGCACTCACCCTCGCGCTGACGGTGTGGTGGCTCAGCTCCTGGCGACCTCGACTGGCGCTGGACTGGAGCGCACTGGCGGATATGTTTCGCTTCGGCAGGTGGATTGTGCTGGACAGGATCAGCGCGTTCGCCCTTCTCAACACCGATACCGCTTACCTGGCGCGCTGGCAAGGAGCACAGATTCTGGGATACTACGCCCTGCCGTATAACTGGATTACCCTGCCCATCGCTCAGCTGGTGTCTCAATCCAACCGGGTGCTGTTCCCCGTTCTTTCCAACATCGACGACGAGCACCTTCAGCGCACCACACTGCTGAAAGCCTGTCGGCTCCTTTCGTTTTTGCTTTCACCGGTGTACTTCTTCTGGTTGATTAATGCGCAGGTGTTCGTCATTGGGCTGTTTACCAGCAAATGGCAACCCTGTGTGCCGGTGCTACAGTGGTTGTCGGTGTATGGGTTGGCTCATGGGCTTGCCGGGGGGTTACTGGTTAGCTTCTACTGGGCGACAAAGCGTCCACATGTGGCGGTGTACGCTTACTGGGCTTCGCTGGCGGTTGCCCTTGCGGGTCTTGCGGTCGGGCGAGGACACTGGGGAGCGGTGCAGGTAGCGCAGGTATTCACTGCCGCTATGTTTGTGCGTTCCGCTTTCATGATAGTGGGGTTGATACGCTTTTACGGGCTGCGCCTGCCTCAGGTACTGCGCTCTGTTACCGATGGTTGGATTCCTGCAGCGGCGGCGTCGGCGGTTACATTTGGTGCGACCCAGGCGGTTTCGCTTCCTGTCATCGTCGAGCTGGTGATGGCGGCGTTGCTACACATTAATCTGTATCTGCTCCTTTACGGCTGGCTGAGGCATCGCAGTCCGCTGGTGTATTACACACGACGCCAATGGAAAACGGTATTTCCCGGCTACGCGGACGAATAGCCTCTTCGGTGAGCCACCGCGCGGTGATAAACCTCTTCCGCCTGCTGAGCCAGCACCTCGTTATTGAATCGGCTGGACGCCAGTTGCCGGGCGCCCTCCGCCATCTTACGCCTCAGTGGTTCATCTCGAAGCAGACGCACAATGGCTGTCGCCAGAGCATCAGGGTCGCGCGGTGGAACCACAATGCCACTGACGCCGTCCTCCACCATTTCGGGCAGGCTACCGACGCTGGTTACGACCGCCGGCTTGCCGAAGGCAAGAGCAACGGATACCACTCCGCTCTGGGTGGCTTCAACGTAGGGCAGCACCACGATGCTCGCCTCGGTGAACAGCTGCGCCACCTCTTGAGAGGAAACAAATCGATCGATGAGCACGCACTGCGGGTCGCGCAGGATGCGTTCGCGATAGTTGGGCAGGTCATAACCCTGTCCGGCGATGACCAGTCTCGCCTGCGGGCATTCCGCGACGACGCGCTCCCATGCCTCCAGCAGTACCCCCAGTCCCTTATACGCATTGATTCTGCCGAAGAAGAGCACGGTGCCCGGCTTTTCGGTGTGCTCGGGGCGCTGCCACCGCAGGAAATAGTCGTAGACGCCCAGTGGAATAACAGTAACCCTTTCACCGCTGAGTTCGGGATGTAGGTCCAGCAGCTGTCGGCGCGTATCCGAGCCCGGCACGATAATCCAGTCCGCTCTTCGACGCAGCTCCTCCACCAGCGGACGACGCTGCTGGTAGTACTTCATGAAGCCTAACTCGCCCATGTGTGGCGCCGGGTCATGCACCGTTAAGACAAGCGGCACGCGCTGAAGGCGTGCCAGCAACCAGTCCAGAAAAGGGTCGGCGACCTCCTGCAGATGTATAACATCGCAGCGGAAACGCTTGACCCCCTGCCATACGCCCACCGCTCTTTGCCACCAGTAGAGAGGATTTCTCAGCTTGATGGGGGTCTCACAGCGGAGGGTAACGCCGGAGGCAATCAAATCGTTGCCGAGTGCACCAGCCTTTTGCATCGCCCCCTGTGTGGTGACGACAAACAGGCTATGCCGCTTCGTTAAGCTGTTGATGATGGGAAGTGAGGCGTCCAAAAACCAGTAAGCCCCAAAATAGATACGCATCGGTAAACGTCACCTGTCCTTCACTGCCCACGAGTAGGGTATCTCACCGGAGTGCGGGTCGCGACGATACTCGTCGGGGTCGGCATAGTGATACATGCGGGTCGGGAAGTTCAGGATGCCCGCTCCCTCCAGCGAGAGCGCCATAAAGCCGTGCCACACCCTTTCCGGAATCTGCACCAGCAGAGGTCGTTCGGGCGTGAGGATGATTTCGTTGATCAGCCCGCGTGTTGGCGACCCCTCGCGTTCGTCATATAGCACCACTTTCGCCCTACCGTACACGCCGAAGAAGTGGTCTTTCTGTTTCAGGTGCATGTGCCAGCCCTTCACGACGTGGTAGTCCACATGGGTGATATACGCCTGCGCGAAACCTTCGGGGAAGCACTCACGGTAGATGGGGTCATCGCGGCGCAGAATCTCGCATAAGCTTCCCCGCTCGTCGTACAGGCGGTTGAGACGCTTTACGCGCAGGTCGTGGATATAGCGGGTGGTCATCCCGGCGATATGCTCTAGAGACATCTCTTTCGACAGATACTGCGCGCGGTGTTTGGCGCACAGGTAAAGGTTTCCCTCCTCTGTGGGCAGAGGTATCGGCTCGGTAGCAGGCTCAAAGCAGCCTACTATCTGACACAGGAAGGGGTTCGTTCCCCCTGCCGAACGGCTCATGGTTGTTCTCCCTTATCCGGGTGGCCAGGTCATTTGCCGACCGCCTAACAGGTGAACGTGCAGATGGAACACGCTCTGCCCGGCGTGTGGTCCCACGTTTGCCACCAGCCGATAGCCGGTTTTGTCTATCTTCATCTCGCGAGCGATATGCGCACCCACACGAAGCAGTTTGCCAGCCAGCGCATCGTGCTTCTCCTCCAGCGCCGCCACGTCGGTAACATGCTGCTTGGGGATAATCAGCACATGCACCGGCGCCTGCGGGTTGAGGTCCTTGAAAGCATAGACCTCCTCATCCTCGTACACGCAGGTAGACGGTACCTGCTTCTGTGCGATTCGGCAAAAGATGCAATCGTCCATGCTCCTGCCCTCCCGAAGAAGTGGTTACCAGCTCGCCCAGTGCGCCCTCGTCGGACAGCTCCAGCAGGCGCACCCACACCAGTTGCCCGGCAAGGTGCGCGCCGCCGGCGAACTCGACGGAGATGTAGTTGTCGGTCAACCCTTTCATCAATCCGCCTTTGCCCTGCTTGCCTTCCACCAGCACACGCATCGTTCTGCCCAGTCGTGCGGCGATAAACCGCTCGCGGTACTTCCGGCACAGTTCCGCCAGCTCGTGGCTGCGCCGCTCTTTTTCAGGTTCGGGCACATGCGCTTGCATCCGTTCCGCCGGGGTACCCGGGCGTGGGCTGAAACGGAAGATATGTGCCCGCGCGTACTGTACCGACTCCACCACCTTGCAGGTCTCACCAAAGGCGGCGTCGTCCTCGCCCGGAAAGCCGACCATGATGTCGGTGGTGATGGCGAGGTCGGGTATCTTCGAGTATAGTTTTTCCGCTAAGGTCAGCACGTCCTGCTGACGGTACGGACGGTTCATCGCCTGCAGGATGCGGTCGTCGCCGCTCTGCAGGGGAATATGCAGGTGCGGACACACCTTGCGCTCGTCAGCACAGACCCCGATGAGTCGGTCGGTCACCTGGGTGAGCTCTATCGAGCTGATTCGAATACGCTCCAATCCGTCGATGCGCGCCATCCGCTGTAGCAACCCTGCCAGGTCGGGGCCGCCACTGCCTGTCTCCCGCCCGTACGAGCCGATGAGCACGCCCGTCAGCACCACCTCTTTGAAGCCCTCGTCCACCAGTCGGCGTATCTCGTCCAGCACCTCGGTATACGGTCGACTGAACATGCGCGGACGGGTGTACGGGATGGAACAGAACGAACAGCACACGTTACAACCGTCCTGAATCTTCACCACGGCGCGGGTGCGCTCGTACGGG
Source organism: uncultured bacterium (assembly GCA_938027655.1). Taxonomy (GTDB): domain Bacteria; phylum Armatimonadota; class HRBIN16; order HRBIN16; family HRBIN16; genus HRBIN16. The sequence continues at coordinate 16,210 of CALJAP010000046.1, forward strand.
TTGCGCAGCACAGGCGGCGCAGGCTCACGCGACACCCGCTCACGGATGTCGGGGAAGGCTTCCAGCACGTAGTGCACGGTGCGCATCTTGTCGGTGTTGGGAACCAGCAGGGCGGCTTCGGCAACGGTTTCCCCACGCAGGATGGTGAACTGTGCGAAGCATCCGGTTAACACCACACGCGCTTCAGGGCTCTGGCGAGCCACACGACGCACGATTTGCAGCGACTTCTTCTCCGCCATCTGCGTGACCGAGCACGAGTTGACCACATACAGCTCCGCCGGCTCATCGAAGCCCACGACGGCGAAGCCCTGCTCCTCAAAGGTATCGATAATGCGCTGTGTCTCGTACTGATTGACCTTACAGCCCAGCGTGGCAAAAGCAACCCGAACCATCGTTTTTGTACCCTGCAACGTATTCCGCCTTAGTTTACCCGAACGCAGAGAGGTTGCGCAAATGGGTTGAGTGCGATCGCAACGTGTGGTAATATATAGTGTCATATCCTGATACCATGCAAGGAGATTGGGAGGAGATACCGATGCCCGTTCGCGCGAAGGCGTTGACCGTGCGACTGCCGGAAGACCTGTATCGTGCAAGCGCTGAGGTTGCCAAGCGGCGAAAGGTCAGCCTGAACTCACTGGTGCGAGAAGGTCTGAACATTATCCTGAAGGAAGAGTGCTATGCTCGGATGTATGAGGCGTTTGGACAGGTAGGCGAAGACACCGACATGACGGATGTGGAGTTCGCGGCAGATGCTCAACGGGAGGTTGTTGAGCGCAGCGATGCCTAACCCTCAACGTGGTGAGACCTAGTGGGTGAACTGGTCAGGAGGACGCGGTTCAGAGCAGGCAGGGAGGCGACCGGCTCTGGTGGTGCAAACCGATGCTGCCAACCAGAATCCTCGCTACCCCAACACGATTGTAGTAGCAATCAGCACCAAAGGACGTCAGGTCCCTTTTCACATCCTGATTCAACCCGCTGAAGGGAATGGGCTAACCATGCCTTCTTATGTCAAATGCGAGCAGATTTTGACTATTAGCAAGGGGCGGCTGGAGGAGCGCATGGGACGGTTGAGCGAGCAAGAGATGGAGCGAGTGAAAGAGGCGTTGAGTCTCGTACTGGACATCTGATTTTGAGTCGCTCTCGGGTATACTTGCAGCAGCAACTTCAACGAAGAAGGAGAGGGTATGCAGAGAACATTTGTCATGATTAAACCCGATGGGGTGCGTCGTGGACTTGTTGGCGAGTGTATCCGTCGTTTCGAACAACGCGGATTGAAGATAGTGGGTTTGAAGATGCTGGTTCCTTCGCGCGAGCTGGCGGAGAAGCACTACGCAGTGCATCGTGAGAAACCGTTTTATGCGGAACTGGTGGAGTTTATCACCTCCGGTGCGGTCGTGGCGATGGTGCTGGAGGGACCAAACGCTATCCCTCTGGTGCGCACGATGATGGGTGCGCTGGACCCGCTTCAGGCACAACCGGGCACCATTCGCGGCGACTTCACCTGTGATAAACAGATGAACATCATTCACGGCTCCGACTCGCCCGAAACCGCCGAGAGCGAAATCGCCTTGTGGTTCTCGCCGGAGGAGATTGTTTCGTAGTTAAAACTGCACCTCTACACTAACCTTCCCTGAGTAGCCGGTAATGTCCACATCGCCGCGCTGGGGGTCAAAGCGGTCATAGGGTGAGCCGTTGACGCGCACCGCCCGGATAGGCAGGCTGTCCGGATGGCGGAACCGTACCCGCAGTTGTGGCGGTTGTGCGCGTAGCCGGAGGTTTACCTCCGCGACCATACGCCTGCCCCCATCGTCCGTCTGGTAAGTCACGCTCACCGTGCCATAGCGCGTGCACACTCCACTGGTACCCATCGGCTTGCCCGTGCGGAACCACTCGCGCGGTATCGCCCGCCCGAGATGCAGCACCTTTTCGCCCGCATACACGAACATCGCCCTCAGCCACGAGACCGCGTTTGCCTCGTCGCTGGTTTTGAAGTGCGCCGCGTTCGAGTAGCCCAGCACCGGCGAGGGATGCTCCACCATGGCGTTAATCTCCTCGCGGTAGCAGGCACACCATGCGTTGAAGAACATCCAGATGAAAATCTCCGGCTCATCGCGGTCTAGGTGCGGCATCAGCCCTGCCAGCAGGTTCGGCTGGATGGAAAAGCCCGCGCGGTCGAACCAGTTCGCTTCGAAATCGGGAATAAGGTAGCCGTAGGGCGGAGTGGGGTAGCGGTTGTCCTGAAAATCGTCCAGTATCCAGCCCGCTTGCACGCTGTCGGCGTCGTACAAGCCGCTAATCAGCAGGTAGACCGAACCCTCCAGCACCTCGCGGATCCAGCCCACATCGCGCCTGCGCTGATAGAGGCGGCTGGGGTAATGTGGTACCCATCGTCCGTCGCGCAGGCGTACCAGCGGGGAGTACTGTCGCATCGTTTCAAAACCGCGAATCAGGTCGGCGCGGTAGGCGTCCGCTTCCCTGCGGATGCGTGTCGCCTCAGGATGGGCGATAGCCTCCAGCGCTTTGGCGGCGGTGTCCACCCCGCGCCAGGTCAGCACGTTGGTGGAGAGCCAGTAGTGGAAATCGGTTACGTCCTCGAGGCTACCCGCAGGCAAGAAGCCGTACTCCCATCCACGCGAGTGAGGCAAGGTGCGCATGGTATTGCGCCGCTGGCGGAACACCCAGTCGCAGCCTGCAATCAGTGAGGGGGCTACCCGATTCAGCCAATCGGCGTCGCCCGTCAGGAAGTAGTGCATGCCGATACACCACAACACCCAGCCGTGATGCTGGTTGTACGCGCCACGCTCAAATCCGCCGGCTCCGTAGTACATCCCCTCGTAGTCGGTAAAATTGCCCGGCTGGGGCGCGGTTCCCTGGTATTTAATCCACAGTTCGATACGTTTACGCGCCTCGTCATGCAGTCCGCGCTGATCGAGCTCGTGAACAATCATACACGACTCGTTGGTGAAGTTGCCGTAGGTGGAGGTTCCAACCGAGGTGTTAATCAGCCCGCTACCGTCTGGCATAGTGGCGTCGGTAATCAGCACGTGGTTTAGGTGCGCGGCGTGCAGGGCGGTCAAGTGCGGCTCGGGGCAGGTGAGCTGCGCTCCCCCCTTCGCCTGCGCCCGCCAGAAGGCGACCACCTCGCGGTAGCACTGCTCAAAGCCGAGACGTTGCAAAGCCTGCAGTTCGTGCGGCTGGTCCAGGGCGATGTAGGGTATCTTTAACAACAGGTCACACACCTCGCCGGGTTGTAATGTCCGCTGGAAAACAACCTGCCGTTCCCGCAATTCGGGCTGCATGTGTCCTTCCCAGCGAGCACGCAGCACCCTTCGCCCGTTCCACTCCGACAGGATATGACTGCCGTCCACAAACAGCGCATCTCGTTCGCCACGAGGAACCAGATAGTCGTCCTGTCGCTCATCGCTAGTGTAGGCGTTGTGCGACCTGCTGGACTGGTGCGAATAGGAAAGGGGCAGTTCTGCCACCGCAGGTGCATCACCGAGGTTCTGGAAGCGGAAGCGCACCATCGCCACCACCGTATCGTCGCTGGCAAGCGATTCGTCGGATACTGGGCGTTCCAGCGGCACCGCGAAGCTCGTCTGCTCGATGGCGATATTGCCGTCGAGCGCGTGGAGGTGGTATGCGAGCACGGGCGGGGTATCGGTGTAGCGGGCGCGAACCGATTTTCGCTCCAGACCGAAAAAGAAGCGGGCGTCGCCATCGCACAGGAATCGCTCGGTGTCCTTGCCCCGGATGCTGGTCATGTTCCACTGTGCGAGAACAAGGTCCCCGTTGGCTTCCAGTCGGAACCGCTGGCGGTTGTGTTTGCAGCCCAGATTGTAGCTCACCACGTGCGGGCGCGGCTGCCCGTAAAATGCTCCGGCGTAGGTTTGCTCACGGTGCTCCTTCACCCGCTGATTGAGCGTCTTCGCACCCTCGATGCGTTTCAGGTAGTCGGCGAAGCGCGTGGGGTCATCGGCGAAGGTGATATAGACCCCCTTTTCGGCGTACCAGACCGGTCCCTGCTCCTTCAGGCTCTGCAGGGAGATGGTGAACACGTCGTCATCTAGGGAGAAGGTGATATGCCCCTCGTCGCCACAGTAACGATGGGAGGGAAGCATGTGTGCAATGTACAACTCGAACGACCGCTCCTCTTCGGGTAACAGCTCTATTGTGCGGCGTGTAGCACGCACCCCGTTGGGCACGAATATCCTTTTGATAGTAGCATTATATGCACTCAGCCGAACCCGTTTGCCCGGTGTCCGTTTGCCAGCGTCTAATTCCACCCTCACACGGCAGGTGGTGGGCGCAGAGGTGGTGAAGATGTTCACCGTGAGTACTTGCCTAATGTCGGGCACTTCCACTTTGACGCCGAGCGTGCGACGGAAGGTCACGTCGTAGTCTTGCAAATCAGGGAACTCTGCGCTCAGCCCCTTAAAGGTAATCATCACCCCGTTGGCGCTCTCTGGGCGAACCTCTATTGCCGCTCTCTGCCATTGGCTGTTGAACTGGTCGTCCACCGGGAACCAGCCAAAGCCGCACGGGTCGTCCATCTCGCGTGCGTGCTCAATACGCACCTCCGGCCACGTCTTGCGCAGGTAGTACACGTTGATGGAAGCGGGTATTTGCCCTCTGAACCGCACTCGCAATCGACTAATATCGCGAGGTTCCTCAAAGCGATATTCCCCTGGCTCGCGGTTCGGCAACGCAAACGGGGCGATGTCGAACGTGTCCATGCGTACCTCCCTCACTCCCAATCATACATCCGCGCGCCGTTCAGGCGCAAGCGCCACCATCCGCCCTGCTGAACCGGTTGCACGAAGGGCACGTCGCCGTCCACGCACCGCACCCGTCCCGGCACGGGGAAGCGGGAGGCGTTCAGGTCTATCACAAAATCGCCCTCGCGCGGATAGGCAATCAGCGTCCAACCGCGCCCTCGCCGGCGAATCAGCACGCTACCGTTTGTGCGTACCGCCCCGAAGTCCACCACTTTGCCCGCTTCGTTCAGGTGGCTTCGGTACAGCGCCAGCCGATGCTCGCCGGTGCTGCTTTCCGGCACGAAGCGAACCGTTCTGCCCCCGTCGCGTATCTGCAGCACGCCCAGCAGATTGCGCCCGTGACGGTCCACCTCGCCCTCCAGGTTCACCCGTCCCCCTCCGCCCGGCGCGTATAAGCCGACCGTCCACTGGTAGTCGCCGTCGGGGATGCCTTCGGGTACGGTGACGGTGTATTCGCCATCCATGACCTCCTCCCCGCGTTGCCAGCGGCTGGTGGGTTTGGGCAGGGGATGGTCCTGCTGGAACTTGATGCCCTCGTCCCACGGCTCGGGCGGAAGCTGGCTGAAATGCACGAAGCAGATATAGTCCCCGTGCAGCGTGTCGTTCACCCGCCACCGGTAGGTAACGCGGAAAGTGCGCGTGCCCGTTTGCTCAAACTGCGCCACCTCTGGTCGGATGCGTTTCAGACCCGTGAGGTTCCAGTGCGCGATGTTACGGGCGTTGGCAAAGAGGGTGTCGGCGGTCTCTGCGTAGTCTACCACCACGCCCTGTCGCAAAGCGGTATAGGCGGTTACTCCCGCTCCTGTTGCCAGCCAGCCGAACTGTGGCAGCGTCACCGCTCCCACACGCAGAGGCTCCTTCGCGCTGTTCGCCACCACCGTCAGCCCACTGTCGTAGCGCACGCGCACCCGTTGCCATCTGCCCGATTTGGCGGCCGTGGTGCTGTCCACCCATCTGCCATCCACATGATACTCAATCTGCAGAGGTTTGGCGGTGGCGTATCGCGCCATGACGGGCGTCAACAAGTGGTGCTCCAGCCAGGCGTAGGGTATCAGGTTCCACACACTGCCTCCGAGAAAACCAGCGTGTCCGTATGCCACCTCCTGCATTCGGTACTGGTCCAGTATCACTATCGGCGGCACCGCGCCCCATTTGGCATCGCTCCACCAGCGTTCATAGTAACCCATGCCGTGATTGCACTGCAGGGGGTGTATCTTCAACAGGTCAAAATCCACCGCCAGCGGGGCGTGCAATCCCTGTCCCCAGCCCCAGCCGGTGCCAAACTGCGCCTCCACCCCGTCCAGACAGCCGCTCCAGTACCAGTGGTTATTGCCCTCGCCAAAGACGGGACCGCCATGCGTCTTGCGTTCGTAGTCCCACAGGGCGCGATGTACTTCCCACACGCGCCGGAACATGCCTGCGCCTTCCTCACCCGCGCGCATATCCACATGAAACCAGGGAGGCACTGCCGAATGCACATCCAGATAGCACCCGTTTGTGCCGTATCGCCGATGGATTTCGGGCGATTGCGTGGCGGCAAGGCGCAGGATGGCGTTGGGCTTCACCGCGAAGGACTGGATTTTGGTGCTCGGGTTATACCAAGCCAGCTGCCGTTTGCCCTCCGAATCCAGCGCGATGTCGTTCTCGTCAAAATGGTCGTAGTTCGGGTAGTAGTCCACATAGTTCTCGTGCAGGGCGACGCGGTAGCCCAGTTTCACACCCGTCTGCACCAGCACCTTCATTCCCTCGTCGCCTCCCAGCTCCGCCATCGCGGGGAGATGCATGGGCAGGGCGTTGTCGTAGCCACTGCGCTGCCAGACGTGAATCAACGCGATGCACCTGTCGATACCGTAGTCCGCCAGCTGTTCGAAGTGCTGCGCGATGTCCCCGAAGCGTCCGCCCCAGATGTCCAGCACGATTTTGTCGCCCACCTGCTTCAGGAAAGGCGAAGGTGGGTTTGGGATGTTGGGCAGCACTTCGGCGGCGTGCCACGCGGCGGTGAACACCACACGCTCCCGCAACGGATTGCGCCTGCCGTCGGTCAACGTGCCGTAGTGCGCCCGCAGTCCGTCGTGATAGGTTGCGCGCCCCTCTGTCCAGTCGAGCACGGCGTGTACAAACAAGTTCTCTGTTGGCAGGTAAAAGACCTGACCGCCATAGTAGGGTGTGGTGACCTGTTTGCGCCGGAGCACCGGTCCCCAACCGCCCGCATCCATGCTGCGCACCACAGGACGGTTGGCTTCCACCAGCAGCACGAGGCTTTTATGGAACAGGCGTGCGGTGAGGCGCAGGGTTACCCCTTCGTTGCCCACGCGGTACCGGCGCGTGCAGACCACCGTGTCGCCCGTCTTCTGCCAGCTCACGTCTACCGGGGTGGCTTCTGCCGCCCAATCGATGTTTGCGGCGGTAGCAAGGGGTATCTGCACAGGCGAATCGCCCTTCATTTGCGCCCACAGTGTCCACTCGCCGAACGGATTCGCGTCGCCTGCACGCGGCTTGTGCCAGCGATATTCCAGCACGCCGTCGCTTCCCGTGTAGCGAAAAAGGGCGACATCGTTGCGCAGTTCGATGCTTGTCCTGTTGGGGAACGCGCTGCGCGGGGCGACTGTGCCGTTCGGAGCGGATGTGAGCGTCTGCAGTCTCAGCGGTGGCGGCGCGGGACGCGGGACAGCCTTCGGCTGATAGCCCTCCAGCACCAGCTCGCGCTCTGCCCACAGCGAGAAATCGAATGAGGGGTTGTCCTTCGGACCGGGGTCGGTCTCGAAGCGAATGACAACCGTCTGTCCCATATAGGGCGACAGGTCTAGACGGAACGGCTTCCACTGCGCGTCGGTGCGATGCTCTTCCAGCATCTTCTTGCCGTTGACAAAGATGCGGAAGGTGGCTCCGTCCGATCTGTCTACGATGTCGGGGCGCATGGCGGTAAATCCGCGCAGAATTGCCCCTTTCACTCTGGGTAGCTGGAAAGTGAAGGTCTGGAAGGTGACGCCGGTTCCTCCGCGCCAGGGGCAGTGCAGCAGAAACGCCTGCTTGCCGTTGACCACGCCTGCAGGTTGACACGCTACGCCGGCGCGCTCCTCGAAGGGACCGCTCCAGCCGGTTGGGAACAGCCGTTCCTCCTGTCCGCGATAGGCATAGCCGACCGTATACAGCCCGATTTCGTCCAATCTCATGACCGACGCATCGGGCAGAACAGGTTTGGACAGGGATGCATTCTGCATGACGATACCTCCGCCCGTTTATCGGAGCATTACTCCTTGCGTTCGCCACACTAGCCTTCTCTCCTGCATTGCACAGCCTGTGGATTCCCTTGCCACTACCCAATTCGTGCCCGACAGTGGTAGAATAGTGCTGGAGTTGCAGGGCAACAGTGTCAGCGCGGTTTACCGTTACGGCAACAGCCTGGTGGCGCGCACGGGTAGTTAATCCCTTTGCCCTCCTCGTCGGCTCTGCCACACCGAAAAGCCAACCGACGCCACCGCCAGCAGTAACAGTGTCGCGCAGAGGGGGCGTTCAGCGAAGATGCCCCAGCTTCCCCCCGACAGGATAAGCGCGCGGCGGAAGTTCTCTTCGGTCATGCGCCCCAAAATCAGCCCCAGCACCAGCGGAGCAATCGGCAAACCTGCTCGCCTCAGTAACCAGCCTGCTACTCCAAAGAGGAACATCACCCCTACATCGAACAGGCTGTTGTTGATAGCGTAACTGCCCACCACGCACAGTACCACAATTAGCGGGAACAGGTAACAGCGCGGTGCACGCACTGTCTGTGCAAACAGCTTCGCGCCCGCCAGCCCTACAGGCAACACCAGCAGATTCGCTACCAGCAGACCGACGAAGATGGCGGACAGCAGATGGGTTTGCTTCTCGAACAGGTCAGGACCGGGGCGCACACCGTGCATCAGCAACGCTCCGAGAATTACCGCCGTCACCGCATCGCCGGGGATGCCCAGTGTGAGCATTGGAATCATCGCCCCGCCGGTGACCGAGTTATTGGCGCACTCCGCCGCTGCCAGACCCTCTACCGAGCCGTTGCCGAACTGCTCGGGGTGACGGGACACCTTCTTCGCCTGGTCGTAGGCGACGAACGCCGCCACGTCCCCCCCTACGCCGGGCAGTGCGCCGATGAGCGTGCCGGTGATGCTGGCAAGCAGGGTCGGCAGGGTAATACGTTTGTAATCCTTGCGCGACGGAAACACTCTGCCGATTTGGCGGAGCAGGCTCCTGTCCGGCTCCGGCAGGCCGCTCTGGTAAAGCACCTCCCCCAGCGCAAATACCCCTACCAGCACGGGAACCAGCGCCAGTCCTTCCAGCAAAGGAGGTAAGCCGAAGGTGAAGCGTGGCACGGCGGTAATCGGGTCCATGCCGATCGTGGCGAGTAGAAGTCCACACACGCCCATCAGCGCGCCCTTCAGCAGGGTGCGTTCCGATAGACTGGCGATCACGCTCAGCCCAAACACCGCCAGTGCGAAATACTCTGCCGGACCGAACTTCAGCGCGAACCGAGCCACCTGCGGCGCGGCGAACATCAATACCAGCGTGCTGAACACCCCACCCACGACGCCCGTGATGCAGGAGATGCCTATCGCCAGCCCCGCCTTGCCCGCCTGCGCCAGAGGATAACCGTCTAGGCTGGTCGCCGCGGCTGCGGGCGTTCCCGGTGTGCGTATCAACACTGCCGGAATCGCGCCACCGTACATCGCGCCCACATACACCCCCAGCAACACCATCAGCGCAGGCAGGGTGGGCAGCCAGAAGGTGAAAGGAACCAACAGCGCCACGCCCATTGTGGCGGTTAAACCGGGCAATGCGCCGATGACGATACCCGCCACCACCCCTACCAGCATCAGCCACAGGGTAGTGCCTGTTGCCAGTTCGCGAAGAGCGTCGCTCATGGCAGAGGAACCCCCAGCACGCTCCCGAAAAGCCACCAAACGCTCAGACTAACCATCCCTGCATACACTATCGCCTGCCACACTGCGCTTCGTCTTGTGAGTAATACGGCGGCGAGCAGAAACAGCACGGAGGAGACGAGAAATCCCGCCAGCGGTAGCAAGATGATAAAGAAAAGCGATAAGCCCCCCATTCGTAGCGGGTCCCTGTTCGTCATGCCTACCTCAGTGCGTTCACCCGTACCGAAGACTACTCGCATCCCGGCGGTAGCCAAAGCCAGCCCAATCGCCAGAACCGCCAACAGTCGCGGGAAGTAAAGATGCCCGACGTCCCCCCGTGTGAGGTTCACGCCCATGCGGGCGATCAGATCGCGGTTGAGCGCGCTTTGTGCCTCCACAAACCGGCGGAACGGCTCCCCCTCCAGCCATGCCAGCCGCACACCACGCTCCGCCATGAGCTGCCGGAACTCACGCTTGCCGAAAGCCGTTCGGAACCCTTCCAGAAGCCTTTGCCGTCGTTCCACTGGCACCCCTCTGGGAAGAGCCAGTCCGCCCCACGCGCCGATGTCCAGAGGGTAACCCAGTTCATGAGCACAGGCTACGTTTGGGAAGAGAGGGTCGCGCCGCGTGGTTAAAAGTGCCAACATGCGCAGCTTGCCCGCCTCAACGTGCGCCTGCACTTCGGTTGGGCTAACGCACACCACGTCCACATGCCCACCCAGCAGTGCCTGCACTGCCGGAGCTGCGCCGCTAAACGGCACGTGTTTGAACCTCGCATGCCCCGCCTCCTGCAGGGCGACCGCCGCCAGATGCCAGATCGAGCCGGTGCCGGAGTTGCCCGCACGTATCGTTTCCGGGTGGAGGTGTGCCTCATCTAACAGTTGCTTGAGCGTGCGCCAGCGCGAATCCGCCCGCACGGTCACCGCAGCGGGGTTATAGTTGGTGCGAGCCAGCAGGTCGAAGTCGTCCGGAGAGATAGGGCTCAAACCGAGATGGGGCAAGATAGCTAGCTCTGCTACCACGTAGGTCACGGTATAACCGTCCGGCGCGGCGTGCGCTCCGTAGTTCAGCCCGACGGCGTTCGCGCCGCCCGGTTTGTTCTCAACCACTACCGGCACACCGAACTCCGACTGAGCGGATGCCGCCAGCGCACGGGTGAGCGTGTCGGAGATGCCCCCCGGCGCAGGAGGACACACGATAGTGATGGCGCGAGAGGGGAACGTGCTCTCTTTTCGCGGAGCGCACCCCGTCATCCCCCAAGCTAGTACCAAAACGGCTGCGATGATGCCTGCCCAGCGGA
>CALJAP010000047.1 GCA_938027655.1 uncultured bacterium
ATAGCCTTCGGGTTATGTCAAGGAGCCGCGTCTCCGCCCCCTGCACGAACACAAATGTCACCAACCCTTCGCTGGCGGACGAGCCTCCCTCAAGCCGAGCACCTTGCTGCGGATATATAATCTGCCGGAGCAGTTAGGGCACTTGATAGTTCCTGCCTCAGGGAAGGTTTCTTCAGTACCAGGAAGGAGAAGGAATGCAATCACGCGAAAGTAGATACGAGAAGAAAAACAGATGAGGCAGTGAAAAGCGTTGTGGAGACGTTATGGGACAGGTCATACACGTAGCCAACGGTTCTCCCGATTCGCTACAGGATGCTGTGCGGAAAGCATCCGACGTTCTCGCAGGAGGCGGCCTTGTCCTCTTTCCCACCGAGACAGTATATGGGCTGGCAGCAGATGCCCTGTCGGAGGAAGCGGTGCGCCGGGTGTGGCAGGTCAAGGGTCGCCCGTCCGACAAGCCGCTGCCGGTGCAGGTGGCAGATATCGGCGGTTTGCGACTGCTCTGGCGTGAGCTGCCTGAAGAGCTGTTGCCGCTGATCAACGCCTTCATGCCCGGACCGCTCACCCTTGTCTACTGGCGCAGCGCGCTGGTGCCGGACATCGTTACTGCGGGGACAGATACAGTGGGGGTACGGATACCGGACCATCCTGTCGCGCTTGCCCTGCTGCGGGCTTTCGGCAGACCTATCGTGGCGCCGAGCGCGAACCTATCGGGAGAGGAACCGCCTTCCCGCGTGCAGGATATTTCGCCTCAACTGCTGGAACAGGTGGAACTGGTCATCGACGCAGGCGATACGGGCGGGGGGATACCTTCTACCGTGCTGGACGTAACCGTGCGTCCGGCTCGAATCCTGCGTGCTGGTGCGCTTTCGCCCGAAGAGTTGCGAAAGTATCTGGACGTTGATGTTTGATAACAGCTTCCCCTCTTTGTGCTCACGCGGTATAATCAGGGCAGAGGTCGATGACGATGCCAACGCTGTTAGACATCATTCTGCTTCTGCTGCTGATGGCTTACGCGGCGACGCAGATCGGCGTGCTCACCGTGTGGGGGATACACACCTACTACGTCCGTCGAGGGATGCAGGGGCTTCTCGCCGAGCGATGGAGCTTTTTGGACCTGTGGATCGGTTTTCACCTCGCTCTGCTTTTGACCTTCGCCTCGCTAGCAGTCATAGCCGCATTTGTCGGCTTCTTGCTGGTATTTTTCGCTCCTCACTACATCCGGGCCCTCCAGCAGGCGTTCCACACTATAGACCGTGATACCCCTCTGGTCTGGGCGGTGCTGTTGCCTTTTCTGCTCATGCAAAACGCCGCCTTTGTCTCGGTAGCGATTTGGTATCTGCTTGGCAAATACAGGCTGAGCACAGGCGAGCTAGGCTTGTCGTGGAACTGGCAGGCGGTGCGCAAAGGTGCGCTGTGGGGTGGGCTGGCTTTTCTAATTACCCCGCTGGTGGAACTGCTTAGCCTGGGTGTGCTTCGTCTGGTGCTGGGTGCCTCCGCGTTCCAGCGCCTCATGGACTGGGAGAAACAGACGGTAGCGCTGGATGCCTTCCTAAAGTCGCTTCAACCCGGCGCGATTGCGCTGGCGTTTGTGCTGGTGGTTGCGGTGGCGGCACCGATTGGCGAGGAGCTGTTCTTCCGGGGGTTCGTGTTTAACGTATTGCGCAACCGGCTTCACTTCACGTCGGCGGTATGGCTGTCCGCTGCGCTGTTCGCCCTGCTTCATGCATCGGTCAAGAACTTTCTACCTATTCTGGTCATTGGCGTGTTGCTGGCGCGGCTGTATGCGCGCACGCGGTCGTTGTGGAGCAGCGTGGTGATGCACGGCACTTTCAACTTTCTATACGCACTGGCGACGATTGTGCTCGGAGGGCGATAGATGCGTCTGGTCAAGTACGTGGGGCTGGTCGGCATCGTGCTGTTGCTGGCGGGTTGCGGCAGGATGATCACGGTACGAGGCACTCTGCCACCTTCTCTGCAGCAGGCGGAGCAACACCTGCGTCGGGGGGATATTGCTGCTGCGAAGCAGGCGGTGGACTCCCATCTGCAAAGGTCGCCCTCTTTTGGCGCATACTTGCAGGTGCTAGCGTTATGGAGTAGCAACAACCAGTATGAGCTCAGTGCGGAATACGCGCAGCGTGCGCTGAACGACGGTCGGCTGAAACTGAACTCTCTGGAAGAGGCGCAGCTGTGGCAGATACGGGGTGACTCGCTGGGGTATCTGAAGCGTTACGACCAAGCGGCGCAGTGCTATGAGCAGGTGTTGAGGCGTACTCCCAACAATCCGCTGACCCTGAACAACTACGCCTACTTGCTGGCAGAGGCGAATACCCGTTTGGATGAAGCGGAGGCGATGGCAAACCGGGCTCTCGCCGCTGAACCGAAGAACCCCATCTATCTGGATACTCTTGGCTGGATATACTACCGGCAGGGGCGGTATCAGCAGGCGGTGCAGCTGCTGGAGCAGGCGGTACAGGACGCCCCGCAGGAGCCTGAACTGCGCTACCATCTGGGCATGGCGTACTGGATGCGCGGGCGTTTGCCGGAGGCGCGCGTGGAACTGCGCAAAGCCGCTAATCTGTGGCGCATCCAGAAGGGCAAGCCATACGAAGACGCGCTGAAAGCACTGGAGCAGGTGGAGAAGGGTATCAGGGCAGAACCGCAAAGGGAACGGGTAGACCTGTAACAGGTGGATTCGGAGAATGGCAGAACGTCATGCGGACTGGTTTCGGCAGGCGAAACGGGATTTGGAGCACGCCCAGCGCTCTTTAGAGGCAGGCGATTACGAGTGGGCGTGTTTCGCAGCACAGCAGGCGGGCGAGAAAGCTGTCAAAGCGCTCTACCAGAAACTCGGGGCAGATGCGTGGGGGCACTCTGTCACCGGATTGCTGCAAAGCCTCCCCGCTGACCAGCAACCTCCGGCAGACCTGCTGGACGTGGCGCGCGAGCTAGACAAGTTCTACATCCCTCCGCGCTATCCGAACGCCCACCCAGCAGGCGCGCCGATGGACTATTACACTCGTGCCGAAGCGGAAAGGGCGATTAGTGATGCGCGAGCAATCCTCGCCTTCTGTGAGAGTCACATGGTTTGACTACGACGCTGTGTGGGAGGCGGTCAGACGCTTCGCGCAGGAGCTGGTGGAGCGGTTCGAGGGGGTGGAGGAGGTTCGCGTCTTCGGTTCGCTGGTACGGCGGGAGTGCGTGCCCGGTAGCGATGTGGACGTTCTGGTCATCCTGCGCGACCATCCGCTTCCCTTCCACGAGCGGATACCCCTGTTTCTGCCACGCCACCCGATGCCGGTCAGTGTGGACGTGTTTCCGTACACCCGCCGTGAGGTGGAACAGATGCTGGCTGAGGGCAACCATTTCCTTCGACGGGCGATGGACGAGGGGGTGGTTGTTGGTGGTAAGGTGCGTACAGGCAAGATGGTCTCTTCTGAAGAGTAGAGCAGTCGGTGTTGCAGTTCGGTTGGGAGCAATACGATGGCAAGAAAAGGCAGGGATAACGCTCATCACCATTTGCATTGGAAGCGGGCGCAGATGCCGACTTCGTGAGCCTGTTTGAGGGCTTCTCCGCACGTACTGTAGGTCTTAATTGGGGATTGGACGCAGACGCGCTGCTGGCGATAGCACGACGGATGCACCACTCTGCGATACGCCGTCGTCGGATAAGGATGGCTATCGACGAGGCGCGGCGCTACGGCAGGCGAGATGTGGTGAAGCAGATATCGGCTTTGCTCGATGGTTGACTTGGTGAGGGCATTGCGCTATCATTGTTTTGGTAGCGACGCAGGATGTTTCGTGCTATCGAGGGAGCAAGTGTTTGCGGTTCGGGTATCTTTGCTCGGTAATGAAGTGAAGATAGCCTCGCTCAGCTGTCATGTTCCGAAGTCTCGCGAGAGGTTTCGGGGGCGAGGTTTATTCGACCCAACCCCTTCTCCTTTCCCATGAAGGGAGGGGTATCCGAAACACGGCTGCCCCCTCCTCACAGAAAAAGGGACGGGGTAGAGGTGAGATCGTTCTGTTTATTCAAGGTTCATCCCATCGTAGGCAACAGGGGGAGACAAATCATGAGCCTTCAAATAGAGATACCTCGCGATAGGATTGCTGAATTCTGCCGTCGCTATCACATTAGGCGTCTCATGGTTTTCGGTTCTGCTATTCACGACAACCTGCACCCCGATAGTGACGTCGACATTCTGGTGGAGTTTGAACCCGAACACGTTCCGGGTTTGTTTGGGATGGCGCGTCTGGAACGAGAGTTGTCTCATCTGCTCGCACGAAGGGTAGACCTGCGCACCCCTGAAGACTTGAGCCGTTATTTCCGGGATGATGTTCTTAAAGAGGCAGAAGTACAATATGCACAAGAAGAATGATACTATCCGGTTAAGACACATGCTCGATGCTGCCCAAGAAGCGATGGCTTTCGCCAGTGGAAAAAGCCGCTTGCATTTGGAACACGACCGTATGCTAGTGCTGGCATTGGTCAAAGATATAGAGATAATCGGTGAGGCGGCATATCAAGTTTCTCCGCAGACGCGAAAACAGTTGCCTGACATTCCTTGGGAAGACATTGTTACAATGCGCCACCGACTCGTCCATGCATATTTTGACATCAATCTGGATATTCTTTGGAAAACAGTTCAGCAGGATTTGCCTTCCCTCGTAGAGGTTCTGGAGCAGGCGTTGGGAGAAGGCGAACTTGACAAACCAGCGCCAAACGGTTAGCATACTCGGTGGAACATCTATACGGAATGGAAGGGCATGACGCAACAACCACGTAACGCACCGAAACTGGTGTTGATTGACGGACACAGCTTGCTGTATCGCGCATTCTACGCCACGCGCCCGCTTTCCACCACCGACGGACGCCCCACGAACGCTATTTATGGCTTCGCGGGGATGCTGTGGCAGATTCTGGAAGACGAGAACCCCGATTCCATCGTGGTGGCTTTTGACACCGCCGCGCCCACCTTCCGCCACGAGGAGTTCACTGACTACAAGGCGCACCGCCCCGAGACCGCCGAGAGCTTTTATGTGCAAGTCCCCTCCGCTCGCGAACTGGTGGAGGCGATGGGCATTCCTGTGATTGCGCTGGAGGGCTATGAAGCGGATGATGTGTTGGGCACGCTGGCGCAACGCGCCCGCGAGCAGGGCTATCAGGTGCTGATTGTCACCGGCGACCAGGATGCCCTGCAGCTAGTGGACGAGGGCGCGTGGGTGTTGATGCCCCAAAAAGGTATGGGGCAGACGGTACGCTACGATGAGCAGGCAGTACGCGAACGCTTCGGACTGGAGCCGTCGCAACTGCCCGATTTCAAAGCACTGAAGGGCGACCCGTCCGACAATATCCCCGGCGTGCCCGGCATTGGCGACAAGAAGGCGGCGGCACTGCTGAAGCAGTTCGGCAGTGTGGAAAACCTGCTGCAACACCTGCACGAGGTGGAAGACCCCAAACTGCGTGCCGTGCTGGAGCAGTACCGCGAGCAAATCCCGCAGTATAAGCGGTTAGCAACGATTGTGCGCGATGCGCCTGTGCCAGAAACTCCACCGCGATGGCAACCGACCGCGGAACACTTCGCGCGTCTTCAGCAGGTGCTGGAGAGTCTGGAGTTCCGTTCCTTCCTGCGCCGCCTGCCGGATCTTCGTGCGAAGTGGCTGAAGGTGGAAACGCCCACGCTTCCACTGGAGCCGCCTGCCGAGGTACGAACGGTCGGGGTGAAGTGGAGCGTGGTGCGCGAGGATGATGAGGTGCGCCAGCTGGTGAAGCGATGTCTGCAGACGGCGAAGGTGGGCGTCCGGGCGCTGCTGCAGGGCGCACACGTGATGGAGTGGAAGGTTACCGGTGTGGCAATCGCCCTCTCGCGCGAAGAGGCGGTGTACGTGCCCGGTAGCAAGCCAGTTGCTTCTCTGTTCGATGAGGAAGGCAACGGTCTCGTCGGCTTGCTCGCTCCATTATGGGAGAACGACTCGGTTGCGAAGGTAAGCTACAACCTCAAGCCGTTGCAGGCATCGCTGATTCGGTCTGGCGTGCAGCCCCGGCAGTTCCTCTTCGACGCGATGCTGGCAGGATACGTGCTGCAGTCCGGGCGGAGCAGCTATCCGCTTGCGGACCTAGTGCAGGACTATCTGGGCGAAAAGATGCCCGTGGAAGACACCACCGGTGAGGGTGGCCTCGCTGCCTATACCTGCGCCGAAGCCGCCGCCTGCTTGAGGCTGGAGCAGGTGATGAACCAGCAGATAGCGGCTATTGGCTGTGCGGACGTGTTGCACCGTATCGAGATGCCGCTGTCGGAAGTGCTGGCGCGGATGGAGCTGGCAGGGGTGGCGGTCGATGTGGAGTATCTGCATCAGCTGTCGGATATGCTGGACGGACTGATGCGCGCCAAAGAGGGGGAAATCTTCACGCTGGCGGGCGAACCGTTCAACATCTCCTCACCCAAGCAGCTGGGGCAGATTCTTTTTGAGAAGCTGAAACTGCCTGTGGGCAAGAAGACGCGCACCGGAGCCTACTCTACCGACGCCGAGGTGCTGGAGCAGCTGGCGGTAGAGTATCCGATATGCCGCAGTATTCTGGAATATCGTGAGCTGAGCAAGCTCAAGTCCACGTATGCCGATGTGCTACCACGTCTCGTACATCCGTCCACAGGGCGCATTCACACCTCGTTCAACCAGACAGTAGCCGCCACAGGACGCCTTTCCAGCAGTGAGCCGAACCTGCAGAACATCCCCATCCGCAGTGAGGTGGGCAGGCAGATACGCCGTGCTTTTGTCGCGGCGCCAGGCAACAAGCTGCTGGCAGCGGACTACTCGCAGATCGAACTGCGCCTGCTGGCACATGTGAGCGGGGATAAAAAACTGTTGCAGGCGTTCGCCGAAGACCGCGATATCCACGCCGCGACCGCGATGCTGCTGTTCGGGGTGCCGGCGGATGGGGTCACTCCGGAGCTGCGCCGCAAGGCGAAGACGGTCAACTTCGCGGTGCTGTACGGTATGAGCGACTACGGCCTATCGCAGGAACTGGGCATGCCCGTGCAGGAGGCGCGCGCCTTTATCGAGAACTACTTCCGTCAGTTGCCCGGTGTCCGCCGTTACATCGACGAGACGCTGGATTTCGCGAGGCAGCACGGTTACGTCACCACCCTTTACGGCAGGCGACGTTATGTGCCCGAAATCAATCATGCCAACCGCAATGTGCGACAGGCAGCGGAACGCGCGGCGATTAACTCGCCCTTGCAGGGAACCGCCGCCGACATCATCAAATTGGCGATGATTGAGCTCGATCGCCGTCTGCGCCGGGAAGGCTGGAGAGCGAAGATGGTGTTGCAGGTGCACGACGAGCTGGTACTCGATGCCCCACCCGAAGAGGTGACTGCACTGGCAGGCGTGGTGCGAGAGTGCATGTCCGGGGTCGCCAGCCTGCGCGTGCCGCTGAAGGTGGACGTGGAAACGGGCGACAACTGGGCGGAGATGGAGAAGTTTACGCCGTGAAAGCAGGAAACGGAATATGCGGCGGCAAAACCTATAGCGCGCGTTTGCACCGTGAATACACAGGGAGTAAGTAGCATTATGCCGGAAGACCTGATAGAGGATTCTACAGTATCACCGGACCAGGTTCCTCTGGAGCATACCGCACCGGAGCCTGCTTCCGAAGTGGACGAGTTCGCCCGTGCCGTGCAGGAGATGAGCCCGGAAGATCTGGATCGCGCCACCCGCACGGTGCGCAAAGGGCAGCTCATCCGGGGAACGGTCGTGCATGTGGACGAAAACGGGGTGCTGGTGGATATCGGCACCAAGTCGGAGGGGGTTATTCCTCCAAATGAGCTCACTCGCCTGCCCAATCAGTCGCCGGAACAGGTGGTACAGGTAGGGCAGGAGATTGACGTGGTCGTGCTCAAGCCGGAGACCGAAGAGGGGCAGGTCATTCTTTCCAAAAAGCGTGCGGACTATGAAGTGACCTGGCACCGTCTTGAGGAGGCGATGCGGGCGAACGAAACGCTCGAGGGCATGGTTACCGAGCGGGTAAAAGGCGGCTTGATGGTGGACGTGGGTGTGCGCGGCTTCGTGCCCGCCTCACATGTCGGCATGGGTCGTACCCCCTTGCCCGATAGCGCGCTGGAGAAGTACGTAGGGCAAACCATCCCGCTGAAGGTGCTGGAAGTAGACCGGGTGCACAGAAAGGTCGTGCTGTCCAACCGACTGGCGGAAGCGCAGAGGCGCGAACAGGAGCGTCAGCAGGTGTTTGCTAGCATTCAGGAAGGACAGGTCATCGAGGGCACGGTACGTCGTCTTGTGGACTATGGCGCGTTCATTGACCTGGGTGGCATCGACGGCTTACTGCATATCAGCGAGATTTCGTGGAAGCGCATCAAACACCCTTCAAACGTACTGCGCGAAGGCGAGCGCGTGCGTGTGCAGGTGCTGCGCGTGGACCCTGCTACCCGCAAGGTTTCGCTGGGCATGAAGCAGCTAATCCCCGACCCGTGGCTCGAGGCAGAGAAACAGTATCACGTAGGACAGGTAGTGACAGGAAAAATAGCGCGTTTGGCTCCCTTCGGGGCGATAGTGGACCTGCCGGGCGACCTGGAAGCCACCATCCCCCTGTCGGAGCTGTCCACGCGGCGAGTGCGCAGCGCGGCAGAGGTGGTGCAGGAGGGGCAAGAGGTGGAAGCGCTGGTGGTGCAGATTGTCCCTGCTGAGCATCGCATGGTGCTGAGCCTGCGCCGCCTGCAGAAACAGCGCGAAGAGCAGGAAAACCGACAGCTAAAGGAACAGTACGGGAGTGCCGGCTCGCGCGGCTTTACCATCGGCGAGGTCGTGGGTAGAACCTTTGGTGTTGAAACGGAAACGGGCGAACCATCGTCAAATAGTGAAGAGGAAGAGCAAGCACCGGCGGAGTAGTCATGCTGGTTGCTATCACGGGCGGTATCGCCGAAGGCAAAAGCACCGTATTGCGCTGGTTCGAAGAGTGGGGAGCGCATAGTCTGAGCCTAGATCACATCGCACGCACGCTGAGCGCACCACAGGGAGCACTTTGGCAAGCGATTGTGGCAGAGTTCGGGCAAGGATATCTGCTACCCAACGGTGAACTGAACCGCAGGAAGCTGGGGGAGGTCATTTTTGCGGATAGCGTCCTGCGCCGACGATTAAACCGCATCAGCCATCCCCTCATCCTGGGGCAAATGCATCGTCAGATAAACGAGATTCGGAAGCGGAAGCCAAACGCTGTGGTGGTGGTAGAGGTACCGCTGTTGGTAGAGTGCGCACTCTACATGCAGTTTGACAGGGTGGTGGTTGTAGAAGCAGGTGAGGCGGCTCAACAGGCTCGCCTGGCGGCGGAGGGTTTCAGTCAGAAGGATATCGCCCATCGCCTCGCTTCGCAACTCCCTACCCGCATAAAGAGGATTTTTGCCGATTGGGTCGTATGGAATCGTGAACGTTTAGAACAAACTCGCGAGCAAAGCTGGCGCATCTGGCAGGAGTTGCAGCAGGAAATTGCGAAATAGTGGCGTAAATTGCTGTGCGGTTGTTGACAACGCTTCAAGGCGTTCTTATAATCTTGCAGGAAGTGTAAGCGACACATCGAACTGTAATATCCGGTGATACATCAGCCGGAGGCAGTACGATAAAGATAAGAGGAGGAGAGGACAGCGGTGATTGAGGCGAAAGATCAGGCTTGTTGGAAAAGCGCAAGAGGTTACCTGCTGTTTCTGCTTCTGGTGGCACTGTTGATCCCACAGGGTGCTACCTGGGGGCAGCAGAAGATTAACTTAGGGCGCTTCCCCATTGTCCATAGCCCCGACAGAGCTCCGGTTGACCTGCGGCGTGAATGGGACCTGCTGAAAGGGCGAGGCACACCGGAACAGACCACCAACGTGACGAAATCAGCCGCCGATGAACTGGGCCCGGTTTGGTCATACGATGAGCGGCTGATCTACTTCTACTCCAACCGGGTGAGCGCGGATAACGGCGCTCGGGGAACAAACTACCACATCTACGTGATGCGCCCGGATGGTACCGACCTGCAGCAAGTAACCTCGGAGCCTGGCGACCAGTTAGAACCTGCCCTTTCGCCGGAGGGAGGGCGGCTTGCTTACGTAGCGCGAGCCTCCGCCAATTCACCGTTTCACCTCTTCATCCGCAACCTGACAACGGGTGTTGTGCAAAGCCTTACCCGTGAACGAGTAGACCTGCCGTTCTCGGAAGTGCGCCAGCCGACATGGTCTCCCAGCGGGCTGGAAATCGCCTTCGCGGGCAAAGTGGGTAACGTGTACCACCTCTTCGTGATGAACGTCACCACAGGCGACATCCGCCAGATTACCGGTGGCAACGCCAACGACGTGGACCCCGCGTGGTCGCCCGATGGTAGCCTAATTGCTTTTACCTCCAACCGCGCCGATGCAGCGGGCACTACGGTGCAAGCTAATACCGATATCTGGACGGTGACTGCGGGAGCCGCAAACCCTGACTCGGCGGTGTTTAATCGGGTAACAAACTTCGCCGCCGGTGGGGTGCAGAGCTCCAATAAGCAACCCGCATGGAGCTGGCGTTCTCTGCCTGTTTCCGGTGCTCCTCCCAGCTACCTGCTGGCGTTCGCCTCGAACCGCATCGACTCCGACGACGACGGCATTGCGGATGCTGTCGGCAATACGTTTGACATCTACTTCATCGATGCGAGAATCGGTACGAATGGATTGGCAAACACAGAACCGAGCGCCATCGTTTACCATATCGACGCGCGCGACAACGCTTTTGCGTCTAACGAAGAGATGCCCACGTGGTCACAGTTTACCACCGCACTGAAACTGGCTCACGTGAGCAATCGCACTGGTAACTGGGACATCTTTGTCACGTCCATCGTCGATGTCAATGCGCCCGAACTGCTGAAAGCAACCAGCAGTGACATTGTGGAGGTACGGCCCAGCCGGGTCACTATGGCTGGCACAACAGTAACATTCCGCGTGAAGGTGCGCGACCGCGAAAGCGGCATCGCCGCAGTATACCTGCAAATCAAAGACCCGGACAGTAGGTATCAGGACGCTCAGGGAGTGGAGCATAAGATTTACCTCAACGCGGGGCGTTCAGGCAACGGAGTCTCTGTGGAAGGACAAAGTATCCGGGTGACCATTTTGCCGTATGAATTTGAGTGTCAGCCGATCAACGTGAACCCGGAAAGCGAGAACTTCAACAGCTATATCACTCTCTCCGGTACCGAGCCGGGGCGCCCCACCATGTTGGCCCGACCACCGTTCGGTTTGCGCCGCTATCCTTCCGAGATGTATGAGCCTGGCGTAGATGACCTAGCCGCTTTCTCGGGAGCTGATGCGAGCGGCAATCCGCGCGCGCAGGGTTACTGGTTGCGCTTGCAGAAGGTGAGCGAGGAGGCAGATGGGGATATCTACGAGGGCAGCTGGGCGACGCCTGCCGATAACCCCAGCGACTGGTATATCGATGTCATCGTCTACGACCGCGCCATCAACCCCTTTAACCCGAACCAGCGGTCAAACTGGAAGATTTACGATAACGTATGGGGTTTCTCCACCCGTCCTTTCAGCGCGTCGCATAAAATCCTTTTCGTTTCGGACTACGCGCTGGGACAAAAGTTCCTGCGAAGGTCGGACGACCGCAAAGGTGCCTTTGGCTACTGGGGAGTCGAGTCGTGGTTAACTGACATCGACATTGACTACCTGCCGTGGTCGGGAAGCTATCTGTCTAGCGATACCGACACCGAGCCCAAACCAGTCAGGGACACGTGGAACTCGTTGGGCTACGGATCTTATGGAAGCCGCACGCCGAATATTCTCTTCGTGAACTGGGATCCGCTCATTACCGACTCCCAGCAGTACGACATCTGGCGCATCCTGTGCCGAGGTCCAATACCCCAGTCGGTATTCCAGGCATATTTGCCGCGCCGTGAGCAACAGCCTAGCCCACAGGACCCGTTGAAAGCCACGCAAACGGTGATTGTGGCAGAGCGGTGCATCGTGTGGGCATCGCCCTACTCGGGCAACGTGTGGACAGGCGCTGGAAGCATTACTGATATCAACACCCAGCGTGACCTGAGCCAGTTTGTGGCTCAGGGAGGCCGCCTGTTTATCACAGGGCAGGACATCGGCTGGGCGCTCACGCTGGACGGCACACAACCCAGTGCCTTCCTAACAGGTGTGTTGCGGGCGCAGTACGTGAACGATGAGCATCCCTCGCGCGACTTTTTGAACCGCAACGAGTTGAGTGGAGGAAATGCATCCGGTAACCCGATTAACCGCGCACCCTGGGATGAACACGCCTATTATCAGCTGCAAACCAACAACATCGTGTACTACCCGCCCGGCAATGCAACAAAGATATTGCAGCCTGGCCCGAATTCGAATAACCCGTACCACAACGATGCTTGTCCCAATCAGCGATTCGTGGACGCTATCAACCCGCTGGCGCCGGCAATTGTGGAGCTGAACTTTGAAGACGGCACGCCGGGGCTCATCTACTGGGCAGATGCCAACGTGGGGTCGAAGGTCGCCTATGCCAGCTATGGGCACGAGGGTATTAACCGCGGCTACTATACGCTGGATAACGTGGCATACGGCTTGAACTTGCCCCAGAAGCTGATGCACAACATCGTGTGCTGGTTGCGCACGGGTAGCGTGCGGGGTACCGTGCGCACGGTGGAAGGCAACCAGCCGGTGCAGGGCGCACTGGTTCGGGTACAGTTCGGCGGGGGCTATCAGGCGCGAACGGGTCCGCAGTTTGGGACTGCCTTCACTCGGGCAGATGGAACATTTATTATCAACGGGCTAGACCCCGCCGTTTACGATATTAAGGTGGCTTACCCCGGTTACATCGCGCAGAAAGCGAACGCGGTAGCAGTGCACGGAGCAGAGTCCAGTGATGTGAATATCTTGCTGACCGAGGCAGAGCCGGGGACCCTGCGTGGACGGGTCACCTATCCCGACGGTACCACCCCCATCCAGGGCGCGCTGGTGACCGCCACAGAAGTCATCACCGGTCAGCAGTTCACCGCCGTATCCGACGCGCAGGGCAACTATGTCATCACGCGCCTGCCTACCAGCCGCGTGGAAGACGGTGGCGGTTATGATGTGACGGCGACCAAAGCGGGCTTCTCGCCAGACCAGCCGCCACAGCCGGTGCGCGTGAGTATCCCGCCAGCAACGGAAGTGACGCAGGACTTCCGCCTGAAGCCTGCTCCGGGTAACGTCGCCGGTACCGTCACCCGCGCCGATACCGGCGAACCGATCGCCAACGCGCTGGTGACTATCAAGAGCGGTACCACCACCGTAGCATCCGCCACCACCGACCAGAACGGGCAGTACACCATCACCGGTGTGGACGGCGGAACCTATCAAGCGACCGCTTCCGCCGCGGGCTTCTCGCCACAGACCAAAACTATCGTCGTGCAGTCCAATCAGACGATTACGGAGGACTTCCAGCTGGAGCCGGTTCCGCCCGGCAGTATCTCCGGTCTGGTTATCCGACAGGGCGACCAGCAGCCGGAGGAGGGCGTGGAGGTAGAGGTGGTCTCCAGCAACAAGACCTACCGCACCACCACCGGACCGGCGCAGACCGAGAACGGCTACACCTTCAACTGGCGTATCACCGGTGTGGACGCTGGCGACTATACAGTGCGTGTGCGCAAGAGCGGGTTCACCCCGGTGCCCGAGTCGCGCACGGTGACCGTACAGTCGGACACCGAAACGACGGGCGTCAACTTCACGCTCAAGCCACTGCACATCTTTGCAACGGGCTTAAGCCTTATCTCGGTGCCGTTTGACTATCCGACGCAGGACCCGGCGGACGTGCTCAACGTGCAGGCAGCCGACCGCCCGAACTTCAAGCTGTTTGCGTGGTCGCTGGGACGGTATGTGACCTATCCGAACGTGCCCGCCGACCGGGTGCGACTGGGACGCGCCTTCTTCCTGAACACGCCCAGACCGCTGGTCATCACGCAGGAAGGAGCATCGGCGGACACCGGTATCCCGTTTGAGATACCGCTAGTGCCCGGCTGGAACCTGGTTGGCGTACCGTACAACTTCTCGCTGCGCTGGCTGGATATGAAAGTGCGTGATGGCGCAAGCGTGGTCAGCGTGCAGGATGCGATTGCCAATCAGGCGATACGCAACGGGCTGTGGACATACATCAGCGGGCAGTACGTGCTCGCTACCGAACTGCAGCCGTGGATGGGTTACTGGGTGCGGGCAAACCGCGCGGTGACGTTGTTGATTGACCCCGCTGGGCGCAGTCGCAGTGCGCTCACCCGCTCGGCGAACCCGGTTCAAACCGACGGCTGGCTGGTACAGATTGCGGCAACCGCTGGCAGTGCGATGGACACCAGCAACTACTTCGGTGTATCCAGCCGCGCCTCTGACGGCTACGACGCGCTGTTCGATGTGGAGCGACCGCCGATGCTCGACGGACAGCCGATGGTGCAGGTGGCGTTTGAGCATCCGGAATGGGGCGCGACCGCCGGGCAGTATGCGGTGGATGTGCGCTCACGAGCGGTGGGGCAAGTGTGGCGGTTTACAGTGAGCACGAATGTTGCCAACACAGACGTGACCCTGCGCTTCCCGAACGTAGCGCGCGTGCCTCGTGGGCTCAACCTGTATCTGGTGGACGAGTCCACCGGTCAGCGACGCTCCCTGCGCACGCTGGCAGCGTACACCTTCCGCAGCGGTGAGGGCATGACCACGCGCGCCTTCCGTATCGAGGTGGCGAACGAGCAACGCACCAGCCTGCGCATCAGCAACGTCAGCGTGCTGAGCCGCGGCAGCAGTCGCACCATCTCCTTCACATTGAACGGCGAGGCGGCGGTGAGCGTGGTAGTGCTGCGCAATGGTCAGCCGGTACGCGAGTTACTGGCGCAGTCCACACGGGGTGCTGGCATCAACACGGTGACGTGGGACGGGCGCGACCGGCATGGTGTGTCGCTGCCTGCCGGAGCATATACCGTAGAGATACGCGCCACGAGCGCAGATGGACAGGTCGCCCGCAGTGTGGTGCCTGTGGTGCTGACACGATAATTACAGGAGCACCGTCCCTGCATGGGGAACAGATATCAACGAAATGAAACGAACGAATAGGGGGAATCGGTAAAGGTGAAACGCTTCCGGAAAGGGTTAATCGCTCGCGCGTTAAGTTGGACGCTCATCGTGGCAATGATTGTGCCATGGCTGGCGTCCCTGGCGCCAGTGCCTGCTGTGGCGCAACAGGCAGCGCGTGGGACTGTGGCGGTGGTGGACTTCACCGTGCGTCCCGGACT
Organism: uncultured bacterium; assembly: GCA_938027655.1. Lineage (GTDB taxonomy): Bacteria > Armatimonadota > HRBIN16 > HRBIN16 > HRBIN16 > HRBIN16. The sequence continues at coordinate 15,272 of CALJAP010000047.1, forward strand.
TCAGCAGGCGTTGCTGAGCCGCGCCGCCACAGATGCTGTGGCGATGGAACTGTCGCGCGCGGGCTTTAATGTGCTTCCACGCACGCAAGTACAGAACGCGCTGCAGGAGCTCTCTCTAGAGCCGATACTGGACCGCCTGGGAGTGATGAAACTGGGTAAAACCCTTGCAGTGGATTCCATCGTGTCCGGCGAAGTGGTGGCGGTGACGGTGGAAGGCTCGCCGAGAACTGCTCGCGTGACTCTTCTGGTGCGCGTGACCGACGTGGCATCGGGTGAGGACGTCAATGGCGCCGCTGTCACCGGACAGAGCAACCCGCGAGTGGGCTACGTTGGAGATGACGACCAGCTCATCCGGGAAGCGATAAGCAACGCCGCACTGCAGGCGGCGACCACGATTGCCTCCTACACTATCCCTGAAGCCACTGTGTTGAATACCGTCGGCACTGATGAGGTACTGCTCAACCGCGGTACCCGCAGCGGCATCCAGACCGGTATGGAGATGATAGTGCTGCGCGGTAGAGATGTGGTCGGGCGCATTCGCGTCACCCGCCCCAGCACCAGCGATGCGATAGCCAAAGTCATCACCAGCACGCTCGGTATCCAGCCTGAAGACAAGGCTCGCGCCGTGTTCAAACTGCCTACGGTCAAATTCGACAGGGGCAAGGTGAAAATCGCGGAGCCTCGCGCCACACCCAAATCCGCAGGATTGAGCAATCTAGGCAAGATACTGGTGGTGGCCGGCATCATCTTTGGTGCCATGCAAATCGGCAAGGGCGGTAACTCCGGCGTGGAGGGACCGAAGGCAGAAGCCGTCATAGACCCCACTGCCGGTCCGGCGGTGAGAATCTCGTGGAAGCCAAGCGTGTTCGCCCAGGCAAACCAGGACCGCATCCTGTATCACATCTACCGCGAGCCGGCGGACCCCACCCGCCCGCGAGTGCCTGTGTTGACCGCCAGGTCCAACGAGACCTCAGTGATAGACACTCAGACTGCTCGTACGGTGAGCTATGTGGACATCCCGCCCGGGCAGGAGGTAGATACCCCCGACCTGACCGACGAGGAGGATATACCAGGGGTCACTGCAGGGCAGTCGTACCGCTACGCAATCACGCTGGTGTACCGCTTTGTCTCGCCCTTCATCGGGCAACCCGGTGGGGGTGGCCAGGGTCAGCAGCAACAGGATGTGACCTACCGTGAAAGCGACAAGGCGTGGACGGGACTGACTACCCCGCTGGCTCAGCCGGTGCTTCTGCGCCCGGCAAACGGTAGCGAGGACGTGAACCTCGGCTCGGTGGACTTCGAGTTCCAGGCGGTGCCGGGGGCGCAGGCTTACCGGGTAGAGGTCACCACAGACCCCACCTTCCAGAACAAGTCGCTCTCGTTCTACACCGATGAGGTGATGTTGCCCGCCGGGGCGACGGTAACCATTCGCAACGTCAACCTGAGTACGCGGTTCGCGGGTGCTCAGCGCCTCTACTGGCGGGCAGGTGCACGCAACATCAGTGACCAGCCCGGTCCCGCTCCCTGGGCTGGCGACAATCGCGGGCAGTTCCGATACATCTGGAGCGAGGGCTTCTCGTTCACACCGGCAGTGGAGCCTCCCCCTGCTCCCTGATGGTGCATAGATTCGCGATGAATGCGCCCCCTCTAAAAACATGTGGGGAGGGGGCGCAAAGTAAACAATATCATGGTGAGAAGACGACTCATGCGTCGGAGGTGTCAGGTGAAAATGCGCGCGCGGATGTTTCGCATTCTGGCGACGTTTGTTCTGTTGATGGTGTTTAGTGTCGGCGCTGTACCGGAACCGGCAATGCGCCAGTTCGTGGCGGGAGAGCTGATCGTCTCGCTCAACCCGAACGCCAGCGTAGAACAGCTCCAGAGCCTGGCGCAGCAGATGGACCTCACGGTGGACTATCTGGGCGTGCCGGGCGTGTACCGCCTTATCATGAAGGGCGCAAGCGAG